>SLCF01000002.1 GCA_007125955.1 Bacteroidales bacterium
AGCCAGTTGGGCCAGTTTACAAGATCCTCGTTTTCGACAATTTCGTCCTTAACATGGGATTTCATCCGGTTATAACCGCCTGCAAGATAGGTGCCGGGATAATTGTAGTCATTGTCGGGAACCTCTTCAAAAGCCCCTCTTGTTGCAAAAACACCGTTACCAAGTGTGCATAATGCCTCCCTGAGAGGATGCTCATCCTTGTTCCATCCTTCATATCTTACAATCCATTTTCTATCCATATTGCTAATGTACAATTTTTGGTTCAACATATATGGTTTTTAAATGAAACTTCCGCAGCATAATTGGCCGGCACCTTTTCAACTTCATCATTACAACTATATGACGTATTTATAGAGGAGTTATTTTGTACCGGCTCCCTGCTCCTTTTTCATATCCAGTTTAAGGGGGTTTATCTCCTCTCCCCAGTAGACAGTCCTGTGAGGGAAGGGTATTTCTATATTCTCCCTGTCAAACACCTTCTTCAGCCTTTTGCGGAACTCCCTGCCGGTAAACCATTGCTGTATCGGCTTTGTTTTGATCCTTGCCCTTATCACAAGGGCACTGTCACCGAAACTGTCAAGACCCATAACCTCTATAGGTGCTATTATTTTATCCGAAAATTCCGGATCACTCTGCAGTTCATCCCCCACATCTTTGATTATCTTCATTACCCTCTCCACATCCTCCTTGTAGGCAACACCAATATCAAGAACTATTGCAGACCACTCCTTTGTCATGTTGGAAAGTGTGTTAACCTTGCCGTTCTGAAATATGTGTACTACCCCCGACAGATCCCGGAGGGATATTGTACGGAGCTCAATTTTCTCAACCAGTCCGCCTGTACCGTTTATTATTGCCACATCTCCAACCCTCACCTGGTTTTCAAGCAGCATGAAAAAGCCGGAGATATAATCCCTCACAAGTTCCTGTGCGCCGAAACCTAAAGCCAATCCTACAATTCCGGCACTTGCGAGTATCGGACCGATATTGACAGCGAATTTTGCCAGGATAATCATGATCAAAACAGCTAAAATAACGATCCTGACAACTCCGTATGTTATTCCCATAAGAGTATTTACCCTCTTCTCCACCTCCTGGGTGTCAACATTTTCATCCTCATCAGCCCTTTTAATAAGTGACCTTTTCACTTTATTGATAGTGAATTTAATTAACCTCATAACTATCAAAACAACAAGGATAATGATAAGTAGTCCCGGCAATTCCGTTATTAACCACGTTTGAAGGCTGCCAAGCAGTTCCGTCCAGAAAAGACTGTTTATAAGTTGATCCATAACGATTGGTTTTTTATTGAAAAAAGTTGGTATTCATCATCAATAATCGGGTATAAGCGCTCTTCGCACATTTTCAGCTATCCCCCGATCAGTCCCTTTCTTAAAAAGAAAGAATTGAATTAATTTTTCATAAATTTACAATTCATTATTTGCATTATCAATTGTAATATTGAAGTCTGAGTGCCAGGTACAGTTAAAATCAGTATAAAACTCCAAAAATAATGTGCTTGCAGAACAGATAATTTTTTATTAACAAATAAAACAGACCAGTTATGAACAAAAAACAAATCATTTTCTCCGGAACCTCAATAAAACGTTTATTAAATGGTTCTTTGCTGACAATCATTATGGCTTTGCTTTTAACGGTAACGGCAGCCGTTTTTGAAACAAATGCGCAGCTTCGCCCCCTCGAATACAACAAGGATAAACTTGTTAAAATGGCAGTGCAGGGAGTAATCGGTGAGGCAAGGATGTCTTATCCGCCTTACCGGATATCGGCAGACGGGGAGCTGCACGTTGTTCCTGGTACAGGGAGCATCACATATAACTTCAGAACAGGTGACACAGCTGTGAACCTGGCAGGTGACCACGTTGAACCGGCTGTTACTCTTTATCATCCCAATGGAAGGGCCAGTGGTGAAAGCAGGGGATTCAACGTATTGTCGTGCATAGGCAACGAAGTTAAAGTCCTTACAGGTGAAGCAAAAGGAGCTACCGGTTATGTAATCGGGAAACACGGTGGTTCGGAGCATGTAATGGTAGATTTCAAAGATGATGAAGTTTTCGACAAGCTGCTTCTGGGTGACAGGATGCATGTATATGCCGAAGGAGTTGGAATGCAGCTCACAAATATTGAAGGTGTCAAGGCAATGAACATGAGTCCGAAACTCATGGAAGCACTCACCGAAGCAGGAATGGGGGTCACCCCTGACGGAAACCTTCGGATAAATGTAGCACTTAAAGTGCCTGCAAAAGTCATGGGATCGGGACTCGGAAGCAACCATGCTTACAGCGGCGACTACGACATCCAGATGTTCGATGAGGTGACCGTTGAAGAATACGGTCTTGACCAATTGAAGTTCGGCGATATTGTAGCATTAATTGATGCGGACACAAGTTACGGAAGGATATTCAGAACAGGATCGGTAACTATAGGTGTGATTACTCACAGCAACAGTTTTATTTCGGGACACGGACCCGGTGTAACAACACTCTTTACTTCAACGGAAGGGAAAATTGAGCTGGTTATTGATGAGGAAGCCAATCTTAAAAACCTGCTTTTCAGATAGACCGGTGGACTTTCACCACCAGGTTGTCTGCAATGCACGGCAGGCCATAAAGTGGGGCGCCTGTTGAAAGAGGGCGCCCCGTTTTTCTATCTGAATGTGTACCTTGCTGAAAGTGCTATTCCGTCACCCCACCAGTGAAAATCACCGAAAATATTGAATGCCGGTTTCCAGTCGAGACTTATCGATATCGGGAACTCGTCAAAAGTATATTCAGTACCCAGTATAAGATCCAGTCCCACTATGGTATGCGACTCATTATCGTCGCCCCAGTGATAATTTTCTTTTCCCCAGAAGCCTATATGAGCGCCTCCTCCGAAAAACCATTCCAGATTATCAATATCGGGGAATTCCCTTTGGAACTCATAAAGACCTGTAATAATAAAGCCGTTCCAGCGGGTGGACAAAATACCTTCAACAGCCCTGTCCTGTTCAACAAAATGTTTAATTGTAAAACCGTTGAAAAATCCCGCCCTGGCACCGACTCCTGTTTTATACAACTGTGCGGTAGCCGTGGAAGATAATGTTGAAAACAACAATAAAACAAAAAATACTTTAATAGTTCTTGCCATAATCTTTTTAATTTTTATAATTTAAAATTTAAATATACCTGACCTTTTCAACCAGCAGGTGAAATTAAATTCCACCGTGAAAAACCTTTTTTTACAAAAATCAGATATTTTTTGCAGATAATATACGAAATTAACAAATTCTTTGTTAAACAAAACAGGACAAATGATACCGGCATCCGGACAGGATTATTCCCTCAGGAAATACCGGAAATTGATTTTTAATATATAACAGGAAATTGACACGGAATGAACTTATGCATAGATATAGGGAATACCACCGTTAAAGCAGCCATTTTCAATGAGGGGAAAGCGGTTGAAACTTTCCGTTTCCCATTCCCCGGTATAGATAATCTGAAGGAAATTAAAGAGAAATATCCTGAGGCTGACAAAGTAATAATTTGCTCAGTCAGACCTGCCGGGGAGGTAATTAACCGGATAGAGGAAGAGGGGTTTTCAAAACTGATCTGCCTTGACAAAGATACCCCGCTCCCTGTCACAAATATGTACAGGACAACCGGGTCGCTGGGATATGACCGTGTAGCCGCAATAGCCGGTGCAAACAATATCTGTCCTGAAAGCAACGTTTTGGTTGTTGATGCGGGGTCTGCTATCACATTTGATCTTGTAACCGCAGATAACAAGTACATGGGAGGGAATATATCGCCGGGAATGGAAATGAGGTTCAGGGCACTGAACCGGTTCACATCCGGACTTCCCCTTGTTCAAATGAGTGAATTAGAGGAGATGGATTTTGAAGTTAAACTGATGTCGGACAACACACGGGATGCAATTATTTACGGTGTATGCAATTCAGTTATTCTGGAGGTTGAAGGCTACATAAAACGTCTTGGTGAGATATTCAAACCGCTTAAAATTATTTTCACAGGTGGTGACGCTAATTTCTTTGATAAAAGATTAAAATACCCCATCTTTGTGAATTCAAATTTGATATTCATCGGCTTAAACAGAATTTTGGAATACAATGAGGAGTTTTAGATACCTGATCACTATTATTGCTTTTTTTAGTGCAGCATGTGGTGTATTTGCTCAACAAAATACACTTTCACCTTATTCCCGGTTTGGGATAGGCGATATTTCCAATAAGGGATTCGGCAGGTCGGCGGCACTTGGCGGAACGGGAATCGGCCTGAGAAGCGGAGAACATTTGAACTATCTCAATCCTGCTTCATATACCGCACAGGACACCATGTCATTTCTCTTTGACGTGGGTGTTACCAGCAATTACACTTTGTTCGAAAGCAGTGCCGGCGAGCATCAGATTGCAAGCTTCTACCCGGGACACCTGGCCATTGGGTTCCCTGTAACATCATGGTGGAAAAGCAGTATAGGACTGTTGCCTTACAGCAAGGTGGGCTACAAGGTTGAAGACGACATGAGTGTTGAGGATGTGGGTCTGGTTGATTACTTTTTTGAAGGATCGGGCGGAATAAACCGTTTCTATGTGGGAAACGCTTTCCAGTTACACGAAAACATTTCCGTTGGATTTGACATCTCTTACCTGTTTGGCTCACTGACCCGGTCGAGCAGCGCGTCTTTCCCTTTCGATGAACACGCTTTTGAGACTAAAAGCCGAAACCGTGTGATGGTTAGCGATTTTCACCTGAAATACGGTCTTCAGTATTCGGGGAGAATAAATGAAGACTACTCTTTTACTGCAGGGGTTGTATTTGAGAACAGCCGCTCTCTGAAAGCGAGCAATGACATGCTGGTTGTGAATGAGCTGGAGCTTTCCGAAGGGTTTGTCCAGGACACAATATACAATTTCACAGGGGAGAAGGATCATATTGACATCCCAATGGGAATTGGCGCCGGCTTTTCGGTTAAAAGGGGAAACAACCTCGTTTTTGCAGCAGATTATACAACACACAACTGGGCTGATAGCAGGTTCCTTGGAGTCCGGGATTCTCTCGCCAACAGCAGCATGTTCAAAACAGGTATTGAATATACCAATGACCCGGGTGATTATGACAACCTCCTGAGGCGAACCACTTACAGGCTGGGATTCCACTATGAAAATACATACCTGCAGTTTAACGACCGTCAATTGAAAGATTACGGTGTAACACTGGGATTTGGAATACCCTACAGGGGAAGGGAAACCTCTTTCAATTTTGCAATTGATATAGGGCAAAGAGGAACTACCTCCGACAACCTGATAAGGGAAAATTATGTGATTTTCAGCTTCAGTGCCTCGCTTTACGACTTCTGGTTCATTCAGCGAAGATATGAGTAGTAACTGCATAATTAGAATTTTTGGATTTCTGTTATTCATGTCTTTTTTGATTTCATCCTGCGAAAATGACATGGAGACCATACACTCCTTTGCTCCCGGGGAGAAAATGCCGCTCCAGACCCAGCATAATGCAGAAATTGTTTATTCCGATTCCGGGAGAGTCCAGATAAAAATATTTTCCCCTTTAGTACACAATTATCCGAATGAGGATGAACCGTACCTGGAAATGCCTGACGGTTTGCATGTGCTTTTTTACGATTCGGAAGGGAGTGTGGAATCGGAGCTAAGCTCAGGATATGCTACCTATTACAGCGAAAAAAGACTATGGGAAGTAAGAGACAGCGTTGTGGTTGTTAATAAGCTCGGAGAGATACTCAATACGGAACAGCTTTTCTGGGATGAAGACAGGCAACTTATCTATTCGGAAAAGTTCGTAAAGATCACCAGGCCAAATGAGATTATTATGGGAGAGGGACTGGAGGCTAATCAAAACCTTACAAAATGGAAAATTAACACAATTCAGGGAACCATATATATAGATGATGATGAACAATAAAATGGTCTACATTCTCGAAATAGTCTGGCTCGTCCTTGCCATCTTAAGCTTGCTGGCAGGACTTTTTACCTGGTACAGTGAAGGACTTGGCGAAAGCCTTATGCTGTTCATAATAACAATTATTTCGATTTTTATGTATTTTTACAGGAGGAAGCTCCGCAAATCTCAAAAAAGGTTTTGATCCGGCTGATGAACTATGAGTCATATAGCTACCATAATTGTCACACTTCTCTTTTCAGCTTTTTTTTCAGGAATGGAAATTGCCTTTGTCTCTTCCAACAAGCTGAAAATTGAACTGGACAGGAAGCAGGGAACATTTTCCTCAAAAATTATAAATATTTTTACCCGCAACCCCGGTCAGTACCTAGTTACAATGCTCGTAGGCAACAACATCGCACTTGTAATATATGGTATTACAATGGCCGTTGTACTTGAACCCGTTTTATTTAATATGGTCAGTTCAGAGGTAACGGTATTCATACTTCAGACACTCCTGGCTACAATCCTCATTTTGCTTGTTGCGGAATTCATGCCCAAAGCCCTTTTCCTCTTGAAATCAAACCTGGCACTGAATGTTTTCGCACTGCCACTTCTCTTTTTTCATGTGCTCTTCTATCCGTTTACAAAAAGCACTATAGGAATTTCCAATTTTCTGCTGAAATATGTTCTTAAAGCAAAAGCTCCACCTGACAAAAAGAAAACGGCATTCGGAAAAATTGACCTCGACCATTTTGTTAGGGAAAGTCATGATGAGCTGAAAGAAGATGATGAGATAAAAAATGATATAAAGATATTCCAGAATGCTCTCGATTTTTCCAATATAAAACTGAGGGAGTGCATGGTGCCCCGCCCGGAAATAGTGGCTTTCGAGATGAACTCCTCCATTGAGGAAATAAAGCAGACATTCATTGAAACAGGTTATTCAAGGATTCTGATATACAAGGATACTATCGATAATATAATCGGGTATATAAACTCAAAAGATTTGTTCAAAAACCCGGGCAGCATACGTGATATCATTAACCGTATTATTATTGTACCTGCAACCATGCCTGCCAATAAGCTTCTCAGCCTATTCATAAAGGAAAAGAAAAGCATTGCGATTGTTGTGGATGAATTCGGAGGCACCGGGGGAATGATCACTATCGAAGATATCATGGAAGAGATATTCGGCGAAATAGAAGATGAGCATGATACAACCGATCTTGAAGAAAAACAGACCGGCGAAAACGAGTATCTCTTTTCAGGCAGACTTGAGATCGATTACCTGAATGACAAATATAAGCTGGGTATCCCAAAAACCGAAGATTATGAAACTCTTGCGGGTTTTATTCTTTTTCATCACGAAAGCATCCCTAAAGCAAACCAGAAAGTGACAATAAAACCCTTTGAGTTCAAAATATTAAAGATAACGGAAACAAAGGTGGATCTGGTAAGATTGAAAATAATGGGGAAATAGCGGTGCGACCCGGGATTTCATTTTTTCATAAAATGGTAAAATTCTTTGGCACAGCATTTGATCAATATATTTATAAAAATGTCTTTGAAAATTTTGATAACCAAAAAATTGAATTTTAACATAATTTAATCCCTTTTTATAAGTTTATATTATATTTGGGGCTGAAAAAATAAAAACCAATAAGAGGAAAAGATGAAAAAGTTAGTTTTAAAAGCAGGTATAATAGTCTTCTCAATGTTCCTGGGCACATTTGATGCGGATGCCCAGCAGTTTGAAAGCGCGCAGGACAGTATCCGCTGCCTGAGAAATTATTCATTGTATGTTGAATACTACAGGCAGGGGGATATTGACAGGGCTCTTCCCTACTGGCGCATTATGTTTGATGAATATCCCGATTTCAGCAGGAATATTTATATACACGGCGAAGCTATGATGAATGAACTGCTTGAAGAAGCGGAAGATCCCGAAAGGAGGGCAGAACTGCTTGACTCGGCAATGCTTCTTTTTGATCGCCGGATAGAATATATGGGAGACGAATTAAATGTTTACGGCCGGAAAGGAATCTTTTTCCTCAGGCACAACGATGTAATCGAGGAAGCCGGGCCGGGATATGAGGCACTTGAAAAAGCTATTGAACACGGCAATATGACCGCACCCGTTCTGACACTTTACATGCATGTTACCGTAGCAAAATTCCATGCAGGTTTACTTGAAAACGAAAAAGTAATTAACACATACCTTGACCTTACCGAGCGGATTGACAGGACGCTTGATGCCACTGACAATGACAACCTGTTTGAAGCAAGGGATTACGTTGAGGAACTTTTTGCAGACAGCGGTGCGGCAGACTGCGACGCAATTATAGACATATTTACCGTCAGGGTGGAAGAGTCACCTGACGATGAAAATCTGATTTCAATGGTAAACGAATTGCTGGATGACGGAAACTGTACAGATTCAGACCTCTATTACTACACTACCGAAAGGCTGCATGAACTGGATCCGAGTGCAAGATCGGCTATGGGCCTTGCCAGAATGTACAGAAACATAGATGACTATGACAGGGTCATTGAGTTTATCTACGAAGCCATTGAACTTGAGGAGGACAATTCAAACAGGTCAAGATACTACCTTGAACTTGCGGAGATCGCCAACAGAAGGGAAAACAATCCTCAAAAGGTCCGCGAATACGCAAGAATGGCAATCGATAACGATGAAAGCAACGGTCAGGCCTACATGCTTATAGGGCACATTTATATTGAGGCAAGTGACTGCTTTGACGGTGACTTTGAAAGTCAGACCAGGTTCTGGGCGGCTGTTGACCAGTTTATCATGGCCAAAAATGCCGATCCTTCAATTGCCAGCCAGGCAGACAAGTTTATTGAGGCTTATGAAGCACGCTTTCCTGACAGTGAGACTCTCTTCTTCCACGGTTATGAAGTGGGTCAGGCCTACACCGTAGGATGCTGGATCAATGAAAGGACTACTATACGTGCAAGGTAAAACAATATATTCCGCAAAAAACCTTCCTCCGCGGAAGGTTTTTTTTTGATCATTTGCCCTGAAAGAGTCTTAATTTTTATATCTTCGTACCCTGAATTTTTTAACTGTTTACCATTAACTATAAATAAATGGCAACTCTAGAAAAAATAAGAAACAAGGCGGGCATTTTGGTTGCAGTTGTTATCGGTCTGGCTTTGATAGCTTTTATCCTTGGTGATATTTTCGGGGCAGGCCCCTCGCTTTTCACCAGAACCCAGTTTGAAGTAGCCGAGATAGCCGGAAAGTCAATACCTTACCAAAGATTTCAGCAAAAATTCGATAATCTTTCGGAAATTTACAGGTTGAATACCGGCCAGGCAAGCCTGGACAGTGAAACCAACCGCGAGCTGATGGAAGATGCATGGGAACTTTTGTTGCGCGACATCATTATGGAAGAGGAGTATGATCAGATAGGCCTGAATGTGGGCACTGATGAGCTATATGACATGATACAGGGTCAAAACATTCATCCGATTATAAGGCAACTTTTTACCGATCCCTCAACCGGTATGTTTGACAGGGAAAGTGTAACCCAGTTTCTCAGGACAATGGATATGGACCCTTCAGGTCAGCAAAGAGCCTACTGGCTTTATATAGAAAAAGAGATTCTGCGCGAGCGGAAACAGACAAAATACAAAAATCTTCTTGAAAAAGGAATATATGTTACTTCCCTGGAAGCCAGGAATGCTTTTTACAACAACAACCGGAGGGTGGATTTTGAATTTATCACCAAAAGGTATGCAGATATAAGTGACGAAGAGATAAGCATAAGCAATTCGGAGATAAGAAGCTATTACAGGCGGAACAGGGACAGGTTCAGCCAGGAAGCATCAAGGGATATTGAATATGTAACATTTGACGTGGTTCCTTCCGAAGCGGACGACAGGGAAGCACAGGAATGGATTGAGAATATAAGGGATGAGTTCATGGAGGTTGAAGCAGAAAGACTGAGGCAGTTTGTGAACATCAATTCCGACATTCCGTTTGATCCTGTTAATTACAGTGATGGCGAGCTGCCGGAGGAGATAAATAACTTCATGTTCAGTGCGGAACCTGGTGATGTTTATGGTCCTTATTACAGTGACGGTGCTTACAGGCTGGCAAGACTTGCAGAGATCAATTTCCTCCCCGACTCGGTCAGGGCAAGACACATACTTATTCAGCCCGGCGGGGAACTCTCCTACGAAGAGGCACGCGAAAAGTCAGACAGCATACTTAACGTCATAACCCGCGGAGGCAGTTTTGAGGAGCTTGCAATGGAATATTCGGCTGACGGGGGATCCCGTTTTGAAGGAGGCGACCTGGGGTGGTTTACCGAAGGAGTAATGATCGAAGATTTCAGTAAGGCCTGCTTTGAAGCAGAAACAGGTGAAAGGTTCATTGTGGAAACCGATTTTGGTTTTCATGTGGTTGAAATCCTCAACCGCTCAAGGGAGGTTAAAAAAGTTCGTGCAGCAATACTTGCACGCGAAGTAGTCCCCGGCTCCGACACATACCAGCGGATATACCGGAGCGCTGTGGAATTTGCCTCTGAAGCAGACAACTATAATGAGTTCCTGAATACAATTGAAGAGAGGGGACTGACAAAAAGGGTGGCTGGCAATGTCAGGATAAACGACCATGATATACCCGGACTGGAATCTCCGCGTCAGCTTATCAGGTGGGCTTTTGAAGCAGGAGAACATTCGGTTTCATCCATTTTTGAGCTGGCTGACAGGTTTGTTGTTGCTGCTGTGGCAAATGTCCGCAGGGAAGGCACTCAACCTCTTGATGAAGTGAGGCATGAAATTGTTGCTGAACTTACTAAGGAAAAAAAGGGGGAAATAATCTCCGGGCAACTCAATGAAGAAATTGAAGGCGGTGCTACCTTTGATGAGCTGGCAAGGTCAATAAATTCCAATATTGAACAGGCAACCGGAATAAGGTTTGTTTCTTTCACAGTACCATCTGCAGGTATGGAGCATAAGCTTATAGGGGCAGCAATATCAACCGACCCGGGCGACATGTCAGTCCCGGTTGCCGGAGAAAACGGAGTTTATGTTCTCAGGGTTACTGACGCATATCTTGACGAAGAGCCCGATTTTGACAGCGAAAGGAGACAGCTTGCGAATGCCGTCTGGTCAAGGGTTAACATGGAAGCTTTTGATGCCCTCAAGAGACTGGCAGAAATAAAAGATAACCGCTACAAATTTTATTAGCCACAGACGTCAGTCAACATTGTCGTGCAGGTACGCATTGTCCGGCCTGATCTTCGGCCCGCCATCATCGGAATCGGAAAGTGTGTACCTGGAGACTTTGCTTGTTGAGGAAATTCCGCTGATACTGATATCAATCTTTTTTCTTTCAAATGCAGGCTGGTCTTCCAGCTCATCAATTTCCTCCTTTTCATTTGCAGTTAAATAATTCTTCTCTTTAAGCCTTTCCTGCAACTCCTTCAGCTTCCTGTATCGGTACCCTGCCTTGCTGTCATTTGCGGCACCTTCTTCTTCAGGGGGACTGCTCTCTGTGTACTCTCCCTCAATATCGAATTCAATTTCTTTCTGTTTCACCTTAAACTCGAGCTCAGGCGACCTTTCTGCTGTTTCGGTATCTTCCTTTTGGGGGAGGTGATATTCTTCAGATTTTTTCGTGTTTGCCTCATCTTCAAGCAATACTTTTTCATAATTCTTCCTGCCGGAATAAAGTTCAGGTATGGTTCCTGTCTCAAACCCCGTAGCTATGATCGTAACAGATATCGCCTTCTCAAGTGTTTTATCGCTGCATGTTCCCCATATTATATTAGTGTTTGCTGCAGTTTCGTTGGTTACAAAATCGGTTATATCCCCAATCTCATCCATGCTCACCTCTTCATTACCAGAAGCAATATTAAGCAGTATATTGCGGGCACCTTTTATATCATTATTGTTGAGCAACGGAGATGAGATTGCCTGCTGTATCGCTTTTATCGACCTGTTCTCCCCTTCTGCACTCCCGGATCCGAGGATTGCAACCCCGCTGTTTTGCATAACGGTGTGAACATCCGCAAAATCGACATTAACATGACCATGGACTGTAATTATCTCGGCTATGCCCTTTGCTGCAGTAGTGAGCACATTGTCTGCTTTGGAAAAGGCATCGCTCAGCTTCAGATTGCCGAAAACCTCCCTCAGTTTTTCATTATTTATAACCAACAGTGAATCGACATGCTGCCGTATTTCTCTTATGCCGTTCACCGCCTGGTTAATCCTCAGCTGCCCTTCAAACCGGAACGGAATTGTAACAATTGCAACAGTGAGTATCCCCATCTCCTTTGTTGCTTTGGCAATTACGGGAGCGGCGCCTGTTCCGGTACCTCCACCCATCCCCGCCGTAATAAAGACCATTTTTGTGTTTCCGCCAAGACATTCGGTAACATTGTCCAGACTTTCAATTGCAGCCTGCTTGCCTGTTTCCGGCTTGTTTCCGGCTCCCCTTCCCTCGGTGAGGGTCTCCCCGAGCTGAACCTTGACAGGTACCGGACTGTTTGCGAGGGCTTGCGCATCAGTATTGCAAAGGATAAAGTTCACATCCTTAATACCCATCCTGTACATATGGTTAACGGCATTCCCGCCGCCTCCGCCCACACCTATAACTTTGATCATTGATGAACGGTCTGTCGGCAGATCGAAATTTATCAGTTCTTCAGCCATATCTGAAAGTTTTTTATATTTTGCGTTTTAGGTTTATCACATTTTTACATCCTCATCGTCAAAAAGATCAGTGATTGTCTTTTTTAGATTTTCAAAAAGGTTTTTCCTGACCTTTGTCTTTTCCCTGTCAGGATCTTCACTGTCAGACTCTTCTGCTTCACTTTCATTTAGAACAGATTCGACCTTCTGCTCTCTCTCGAAATATTCATACCCCTTCAGGATCAATCCAACAGCGGTTGAATAGGTCGGATGGTTTATCTCCTGCAAAGTATCAGCTGCAAGATGTTCGTTCGGATATCCGATCCTTACATCGAGTCCTGTCCTGAACTTTACCAGCTGCGGCAGATGCTTTAGCAGCGCACCGCCTCCGGTTATTACCATGCCGGCACTTAACCTTTCGAAATATCCCGACCCCTCTATTTCAAAGAGCGCTGCATCAATTATCTCTTCCATCCTGCTCTGTATAATGTATGCAAGACTCTTGAACGATATCTCCTTGGGTTCGCGACCGCTGATGCCAGGTATGGTTACAACCTTGTCCTCCGGCGCTATTTCACCAAGGGCTGAACCGAACTGCCTTTTGAGCAACTCTGCCTGGCGAAGCAAAATGGAGCAACCCTTTTTGATGTCCTCGGTTACAACATTGCCTCCGAAAGGTATGACTGCCGTATGCCTGATTATACCGTCATAATATACTACCAGGTCGCTTGTCCCCCCTCCGATATCAATCAGTGCCACACCTGCTTCTTTTTCATCCTCTGTTAGCGTAGCTTCTGCTGATGCCAGCGGTTCCAGTATCAGTTCTGTAATCCTTAATCCAGCCCTGCCTACACATTTCTCAATATTTTTAGCTGAGGCCTGCTGGCCAATCACTATGTTAAAATTTGCCTCAAGCCTTTTCCCGTTCATACCAACAGGATTTTTTATGCCATGTTCATTGTCAACAATATAGTTTTGAGGCAGAACGTGAATTATCTCTTCACCGGTGTCAATGGGTATCTTATGCATGTCCATTATAAGTGCATATATATCTTCCCGTGTAATTTCGGCATCATAAGAATCACGGTTGATATAACCCCTGTTGCGTATGCTTTTTATGTACTGGCCGGCAATCCCGACAAACACTTCCTTTATATTCAAACCTGCCTGCCTCCAGGCATCATCAACGGTTCTTTGTATGGCATTTACGGTTTCCTCGATATTCAGTATGGTACCCCTTTTAACACCTTTTGACTCTGCCCTGCTGACCCCCAGTATTTCAACCTTTTCTTTTTCGTTCAGCTTGCCCACTATGGATACTATTTTTGTGGTTCCGATATCAATTGCTGCCACTATTTGATCTTTATGTGCCATCTCCATATAGTTGTTTGTTTTTTTATCTTCTTGTGCAAATAACCTGGTTTGAGTATTTGATATTTATAACCTCATAATTGTTCCATCCCTTGTGTGGCAAGCCGTATTCATAAAGAGCCCTTAATTTACGGAACTTCAGTTCATAATCGGAAATGCCGCCGAACTTTATAATATGGGCGCCCACCCTGGGTATAAGCTCAAACTCGTTTTCATCGACCACATACAATTGTACGATCTGTGATCTCCAGAAGCTGTCATTCCCGATATAACTTGCCAGAATGAAAAGATCGTTCAGTACATTATGATTACCGTTATTACTGTCATCTTCCCTTTCAATAACAGATAATCCCGTACGGATATCCGGTATACGGGGAATATTGCCGGAGGCAACGAGAATATGACTGGTATAACTGTAAGAGACGGGAAGAACAATTCCCTCCCTGTCAATATAATAATCTTCCCTGTTTTTGTCAATAATTCGCAGAACGGGCACTCTTTGCTCAACCCCTACTATAAGCCTGCCTCCTGCAGCTCTGAATATATTTGTGTTTTTTACAAATGGTTGAAGATTTACTTTTTCTTCAATCTCCCTTGTATTTATCGAAAACAATGGATAACCAAGCAATTTCCCGTTCCCGTTCCGGACAATCTCCATTATTTCATCCTGGTTGACAAATGAACCTCCCGGATCGCCCGATATTCTGACATCAACCTCTTCGCATATCACTTCCCTGTAACTTTCCCACATAAATCCGGGTACAAACAGAAGATAAGCCATAATTGCCAACCAGCCCGATATGATCCTGAATTTCTTCATTTGTAAAATTAGTTAAAAAGATCCAACATTCTAAGGACAAAATCCGGGACTTCCGGCTGTTTAACCCGCAATACCCGTAAATGTCCGGTTAAATAGATTTTGCCTGTTTCCATATCAGATCCTTATAATGTCCGTATCTTTTTCCTGACAACTTTTTCAATTTTATCAGCCAGTTCACCTATATCCCCGGCTCCCATGGTTAATAGCACTTCAAAATCATCCTCTTCCAGAGTACCAGGCAGATCTTCATAGCTGCAAAACTTTTTGCTGCCTGCTGATACTTTTTCAAATATCATATATGAGCTCACCCCTTCTATCGGATCTTCCCTTGCAGGATATATTTCAGTCATGATCAGACTGTCAAGCATACCGAGACTCCCTGCAAACTCCCCGGCAAAATCTCTTGTACGGCTGTAGAGATGAGGCTGGAACACTCCGGTGATCTTTTTCCCCGGAAACATCTCCCTTACAGATAATATACACGCCTTTATCTCTTCCGGATGGTGCGCATAATCATCAATATACACCATGCGAGAGTCCCTCACCCGTACTTCAAAACGGCGCTTTACCCCCTTGTATGATTCCATACCTCTTTTAAGCTCGTCCGGATTTACACCGCTCATTAGTGCAATCGCAGCTGCCGCCACAAAATTTTCGGCATTCAGCAATCCGGGTACTCCGGTAAGCAATCCTTCGACAGCACCAACAGGTGTCAGCAGGTCAAAGCTGTATCTGCCCTCATCTGTGATCTGCAGGCCGGAGGCGTAAAAATCTGCTTCTCCCCTGAGTGAATAAACCAAAATCCGGGGGTTCCCGGGCATATTTAACTTTTCCCTCACATCCTTCCTCACCAGTAATGTGCCGCCTTCATTCACCCTTCCGGCAAAATTTTCAAAGGAACTTACCAGATCACTGTAATCCCTGTAAATATCGAGATGATCGGCATCAACGGAAGTTATTACAGCTATATGCGGAGAAAGCTTCAAAAATGAACGGTCATATTCGTCAGCTTCTGCAACCACAAGTTCTGAACCTTCAGATTTCAGCATATTAGTGTCGTAATTAACGGAAATACCTCCCAGAAAAGCACTGCACCCGACAGATGACTGTTTCAGGAGATGGGCTGCCATGGTTGATACAGTTGTTTTACCATGCGTCCCGGCAACGGCTATCCCTTTACCGCTGTTGAAAATTGCCGCAAGGATATCCGAACGTTTGTGGATTTCATAATTACCCTGCCTGAAATAACTTATCAGCTTATTATCTGATGGTACAGCAGGTGTACAGATCACAAGTGTTGTTTCCCTGTTTGACTCATCCCTGAACTCTTCCGGCAAATGCAGCGGATTTGAATCGGTTGTAACGGCAATGCCTTCCTCACCCAGTATTTTGGTAAGGCCGGTTTCACTGCGGTCGTAACCCAGTACTTTTTTACCTGACTCCCTGAAATATCTCCCCAGGGCACTCATTCCTATGCCCCCCGCACCGATAAGATAAACCCTTGTGAACCTGTTCAATTCCACATCTTAATCTTTTAAGTATGACATTACAATTTCTGCAATTCGCCTGGCCGCTCCCGGTTTTGAAATTGCTTTTGACCTCTCTTTCAATGTCCTGAGTTTTCCTTCGTCTTCCAACAGTGAAACTGCAGCCGGCACCATCTCCTCTTCGGCATCTTCATCGCTTATCATAACAGCAGCGTTCTCTTTCACCATTTCCTTTGCATTCATCTTCTGATGATCGCCGGCAACGTTTGGTGAAGGAATCAACAGTGCCGGCTTACCGGTTAACTGAAGCTCCGATATCGTGATTGCGCCTGCGCGGGATACTACCAGATCGGCTGCAGCATATGCCAGATCCATTCTTTCAATGAATGGCGTAACTCTTATATTATCCGCTCCGGACCTGATCAGATCTTCATGCGCCTCATCATAATATTTGATACCACACTGCCATATTATCCCGATACGGGAATCTTTCAGCAAGCGGATATTTTTCCGCATCGTTCTGTTAATAATTCCTGCCCCTCCGCTTCCCCCAAGTACCAGAAGCACCTTTTCCCTTTCCGCGAATCCGAAACTGGAAAGAGCTTCTCCCCTTTTCCCGTTATTATCTGCCAGGGTTTCCCTCACCGGGTTACCTGTCAGCTCGATCTTGCCGGCGGGAAAATATTTTTCCATCCCTTTGTAGGCAACACATATCTTGTCGGCCCTTTTGCCCAGGATCCTGTTGGTTATTCCTGCATGTGAATTCTGTTCCTGGAGTATAAGTGGAATACCTTTGCTCAAAGCTGCCTGTCCCACAGGGCCGCTGGCATAACCTCCTGTTCCGACTACCACGTCGGGCCTGAAACACCCGACAATCTTCCTGGCTTTTAAAACACTCTTTATGAGACTCACCGGGAAATAAACATTCCGGGGTGTAAACGAACGTTCCAGCCCTCTAACAGGAATACCTTCAATATTAAATCCTGCAGCAGGAACTTTTTCTATCTCCATTTTACCCTCAGCTCCGACGAACAGTATTTCAACAAGCGGATTTGCAGCCCTGACTGCTTCTGCAATGGCAATAGCCGGATAAATATGGCCACCGGTGCCTCCACCACCTATAATTACTTTGCCTCTTATATGTGTGCTGTTTTCCATTTCAGTTACTCCCCTGCTCTTCTTCAGGTTCATGCTCTATCCTTTGTTTTATTACCGTTTCAGTATTACTTACCAGTTCCTCCCTTTTGTTAACACCGTGACTTACACTCAATATGATCCCGAAAGCGATGCTGGTGAACAGAAGCGAAGACCCCCCCATGCTGACGAGTGGCAGTGGCTGACCTGTAACCGGCAGCAGGTTGACGGCAACTGCCATATTGATAAATGCCTGGAAAACTATTAACAAAGTCAGACCAATTGCCAGAAATGCCGGGAAAGTCCGGTCGCTTTTCCTCACTATCACACCTGCACGGTACAGCAGCCAGAGATAGAAAAAGAGGACTACTGCACCCCCTGCAAGTCCGTACTCTTCAATAATTATCGAGTAAATAAAATCGGAATAGGGATATGGGAGGAAGTTCCTCTGAGCACTTTTACCGGGACCCTTTCCGAGAATCCCTCCGGTTGCAATTGCTATCTTTGACTGCTCAACCTGGTAATTATCCGCATCATCTGTACCGACGTAGCTCACTACACGATTTTTCCATGTGCCTATGCGTCCCTCTGTATGGGTGTAAAGGGCTACGGATACGAATATCCCTACAAGCATTACACTTATGCCGATCAGGGAAAAGAGATATCGTGATCTTACCCGTCCGATAAACATCAGAACCATGCATGTAACGAAAAGCATTATGGCCGTGGAAAGGTTGGCCGGCATAATAAGTCCGCACACAATTAATACCGGCACCAGTATCACAACAAATGAGTGCTTAAGCTCTTTTATGCTGTATTGTTTCATAGAAAGAAGCCTGGCAAGGTACATCACAAGCGAAATTTTTGCCAGGTCGCTGGTCTGCAGTGTTATACCCAGCCCGGGCAGTGTAAGCCAACGCGTAGCCTGATTGATGCTTGTTCCCATTAAAAGGGTAAGCAGCAGCAGTATGGTTGATATTACAAGGAAAAGCTGTGAAAGTTTTGAATAAAGCCTGTAAGGCACCAGGTGTACTATGTATATCAATACCAGTCCCAGCATCAGTATTGAGAAGTGTTTTATAATGTAGTAGGCGGTATTGCCGCCCTGCGACATGTATGCAAGCGTTCCCGTAGAGCTGTATACTGCAAGCAGTGATACAATAGACAGGAAAATTATTACCGCCCATATAACCTTGTCCCCTTTCAGGTATCTGTTGAATATTTCGAACATATCCCTATGTTTAAAGGTTTCTTACACAATTTTTGAACTGCATTCCCCGGTCTTCATAATTATCAAACAGGTCGAAACTTGCACATGCAGGAGACAACAATACGGTATCACCCTTTTTAGCAAGTGAGTAAGCTGCCCTGACCGCTTCTTCCATCGTTGAGGTTTCTGTAACAGAAGGAACCTTCCCTTCAAAAGCTGAGCGTATCCTTGAATTGTCAGTGCCAAGGCACACAATTGCCCTCACCTTTTCCACTGCCAGTCCATACAGCATTGAATAGTCGTTTCCCTTGTCAATACCTCCGGCTATCCACACAACAGTTGATTCCATACTTTCAAGGGCGTACCAGGTGGAATTGATATTTGTGGCCTTCGAATCGTTAACAAAATCGATCCCCCTGACACGCAATACCGACTCAAGTCTGTGTTCAACACCCCTGAAGCCGGCCAGGCTTTCACGTATCGTCTCTTTGCGTATCTTAAGTAACTGTCCGGCAATACCTGCAGCCATAGAATTGTAGTTATTATGTCTCCCCTTGAGGGCCAGTTGGTCTTTTAACATAGTTATTTCGCTGTTTGAGGTTTTTATAATCAGCTTATCGTTTTCAATCCATGCCCCTTCCCCTTCCAGGGGAGTGGCCGAGAAAGGATATGAAACCGCTTCAATATTTCTTCGGGTCAGTTCCTTAGCGATTATTTCGTCATCTGCACAATAAATAAAATTGTCAGACCGGGTCAGGTTTTTAGTTATCCTGAATTTTGAGTCAATATAACGGGACATCTTGTTACCGTACCTGTCGAGGTGGTCGGGGGTTATGTTCATTAATACTGCAATATCCGGCCTGAATTCCGATATGCCGTCAAGCTGAAAACTACTGAGTTCAACAACAAAATATTCATATTTTCCTGTGGCCACCTGCATGGCAAAACTTTTTCCAACATTCCCCGCCGCAGAAACATTCAGTCCTGCTCTTTTCAGGATATCGTATATGAGCAATGTTGTGGTTGTCTTTCCGTTGCTGCCGGTTACACCTATAATATATGAGCCGGTGAAACGGAAAGCAAATTCAATTTCAGATATAACAGGGATCCCTTTTTTGTGAATTTCCTTTACAACAGTTGATTCATCGGGTATGCCCGGGCTTTTTACAACTTCGTCTGCATTCAGTATTAGTTTTAGGGTGTGGGCGCCCTCTTCCCATTCCGTTCCTGAAGATGTTAGCTGGTCGCGGTATTCAGCTTTTATTTTACCGGAATCTGAAAGGAAAACATCATACCCTTTACGCATTGCAAGAAGGGCTGAACCTGTCCCGCTTTCCCCCCCGCCTAATATGACAATCCTTTTTTTCATCCGGTTCATTTTTTACTTCATCTTACTTTAAGTGTCAGCACTGCAATAACCGCAAGGAATATCCCTACGATCCAGAAACGTGTGACTATCTTTGCTTCAGGGTATCCCAAAATCTGGTAATGATGGTGAAGCGGCGCCATTTTGAACACTCTCCTTCCCTCACCATGCCTCTTTTTAGTGTATTTGAAATATGCCACCTGGATAACCACCGAAAGGCTCTCTATAAAAAAAACTCCGCAAAGTATGGGTATCAGCAGCTCTTTTCTGATCAGAATTGCATAAACTGCTATTATGCCTCCCAGTGAAAGGCTGCCTGTATCTCCCATAAACACTTGTGCGGGATATGAATTGTACCACAGGAACCCGATCGTCGCCCCTACGAATGCGCTCATAAATATTACAAGCTCTCCTGTGTTTGGGATATACATTATGTTAAGATAATCGGAGTAGATTATGTTTCCGGAAAGATATGCCAGTATACCCAGTGTGACTCCTATAATGGTTGATGTGCCGGTTGCAAGGCCATCAAGCCCGTCAGTCATATTCGCGCCGTTCGAAACCGCTGTAACAATCAATATGATCAGAATTACAAACACCACCCAGCCCCATTTACCGGCCTTGTCCCCCAGGAACCAGACTATCATTGAATAATCGAACTCATTGTCCTTAAGAAAGGGAATGGTAGTGATAGTGCCCTTAACATCCCGTGTAATATAGACTGGGGGAGGAGATTCCTTATCTGACTGCTGAACCATTACTGTTTTGTATTCCCCGTTTTCCGGCAACACTCTTTCCCTGACCACAATTTCATCACTGAGATACATGGTCAACCCGACCAGCAATCCCACAATAACCTGTCCCAGTATCTTCAGGCGGCCGCTCAACCCCTCCTTATCCTTTTTGAAAGTCTTGATGTAATCGTCAGCAAAACCCACCATTCCGAGCCATAATGTAGTTATCAGCATGATCCGCACATAAACGTTCTGAAGGTTTCCGAACAGTAGTGTTGGAATAAGTATTGATGCAAGTATAATTATTCCCCCCATAGTGGGAGTCCCTTTTTTTCTGAGTTGACCCTCAAGTCCGAGATCCCTGACAACCTCACCTATCTGTTTTTTCTGAAGGTAATTAATTATACGTCTCCCCATAAGAAGGGAGATTGCGAGGGAAGTAATAACAGCCATCGAGGAGCGGAAAGTAATATACTGGAACACTCCCGCTCCCGGAAAACCGATACTTTGTAACCAATCAAACAGATAATGCAGCATAATCTTTTATTTGACTTTTGTTTTGAAAGCGGACTCAATCACCTCCCTGTCATCAAAATGGTGACGCTTCCCTTTAATTTCCTGGTATGTTTCATGTCCCTTCCCTGCAACAAGTATTATATCCCCCGGAGAGGCCATCATGCATGCAGCCCTTATAGCTTCTGCCCTTCCGGTAATTGATAACACTTTTGTTTTCTCCTCATCTGCAATACCATCCATCATATCCTCAATTATCTTTTCCGGATCCTCATTCCGTGGATTATCAGAGGTGAGTATGAGTTTGTTACTGTATTTCATGGCAATTGATGCCATCACCGGACGCTTCCCCTTGTCCCGGTCGCCACCGGAACCTACAACGGTAATAACCTCCTCTTTGCCTTTTCTCAGGCTTTTGATTGTTTTAAGCACATTCTCCAGGGCATCGGGTGTATGGGCATAATCAACTATGGCAGTTGTTCCGCTTTCCGACCTGACATATTCGAACCTGCCCGGTACTACCCCGAATGTGCTGGCAACAAGCAGCACTTTTTCAGTGTCGGCTCCCAGCAGGTCGGCTGCAGCAATTGCTCCCAGCAGGTTGTATGCATTGAATTCACCTATGAGGTGTGTCCACAGTTCACGCCCGCCAATATTGAGCAGTGTGCCGTCGAAATGGCTTTCAATAATCCTTCCTTTATAGTCAGCCACTCTTTTTATAGCAAAAGTTTTTTTAGCTGCAGGTGTATTCTGGATCATCAGCCTTCCGTTTTTGTCATCTATATTTACAAGGGCAAACGCATCTTCAGGCAACCTGTCAAAAAACTCCTTCTTGGCTTGAAGGTAGGCGGAAAAATCCTCATGATAGTCAAGATGGTCATGGGTTATATTGGTAAATATTCCGCCGGCAAAAGTGATACCCTCAATCCTCTTTTGAACCACCGAATGAGAGCTTACCTCCATAAAACAGTAACTGCAACCCGAGGATACCATTTCACTCAGCAAAGACTGGAGTGCAACGGGATCGGGTGTTGTAAAATATGCAGGCATAGTCCGGTCGTTTATCCTGTAATCAACCGTGGATATAAGTCCCGCTCCGTAGCCCAACTTCATGAAAAGCCGGTGAAGCAGCACCGCCGTAGTTGTTTTACCGTTCGTCCCTGTTATGCCTAGCACCTTCATCTGCCCGGAAGGGTGTCCGTAAAACGCCGAGGCGATTCTGCCGGTCTCCGTTGCGGTATCCTCCACTCTCACATATGTTACACCCTTATCGAACCTTGACGGAAACCTGTTGCAAACAACAGCTGCAGCACCTCTGCCGGCAGCATCATCTATAAAATCGTGGCCGTCATTATGCATTCCTTCAATCGCAAAAAAAAGCGATCCTTCCCCGGCCTTCCTTGAATCTGAAGTAACAGAGCTGATTTCCGTATCAGGATTCCCCCTGATACCGTAAACATTACAGCCTTCCAGTATGTCGTTAAGCTTAGGCATTTCAGTTTTAAGTTTTAACAGACTCTATTCAATCATTCAGGCTCATCTGCAGCACAATTATCTCTCCTTCATTAACTTTCCTGCCGGGCATTACCGATTGCGACAAAACCTTCCCCCTTCCCGACACCTCAACTTTCAGCCCCGCATTCTCCAGCAGGTATATCGCATCTTTCAGCGACATATCAACCACGTTGGGAACCAGACCCGGGATCAGGGTTCTTTCCCTCATCTCAACATAATTTTCGACGCTCATTGTGGAAACCCATCCTGAGGATTCACCGTTATCATTGTCATTATCCCCATATGCGATGGTTCTGTAGTCAATGTCCAGACTGTTTAAAACAGTTGCCAGTTGGGTGAAACTGCCGGATTTTGTAAAGGGCGATTCTTCAATTAGGCCGTCTGCCCTATGTAGCGGTTCATGCATATCCAGACTGGTTGCATAAACCTTGTCTGCAATTTCCCTGAAAACCGGTCCGGCCACCAGGTTTCCGTAATAAATATTGCTTGAAGGGGAGTTGACAACTACAATGCATGAATAACGCGGATTATCAGCCGGGAAATATCCTACAAAAGAGGCCTGATGGCTTACCATCTCCTGATGGCGGTACCCGTATTTCTCGTTTGCTATCTGTGCTGTTCCGGTTTTGCCTGCTATTTTGTAACGGGTATTCCTCAGGTTGCTGGCAGTCCCTTTTTCCACTACACCTTCCAGCATAAGCCTCACACCTTCAATTGTGGATTTTGATACCACCGAGGGATTGATAACTTCTGTGGGAAATCTTTCTATAACATCGCCGTGTGATTTGATGGCTGTTACGAACCTTGGCCTCACCATTCTCCCGTTATTTGCAATTGCATTATAAAAAGTAAGAATCTGAAGTGGTGTCATTCGTACTTCGTAACCTATTGACATCATAGGCAGGGAGACACCCGACCAAAATGGGTCGCCGGGATACTTTATATCAGGGGCACCTTCCCCCCTTATTTCAACACCCAGTTTTTCATTCAGATTCATTTTGTAAAGCCGGTTTATGAAATTTTTTTCCTTCCCGTTATAATTATCGTGTACAATTTTGGATACAGCTACATTGGATGAGACCTCAAAGGCTTCCTGGACGGTTATCTTGCCCAGTCCGCCTTCCTGGGCATCTGAAATCCTCTGGTTAAAGAACATTATATTGCCGTCTCCTGTATCAACTGAATCGGAAGGGTTTATGTACCCGTCTTCCATTGCAGCCATCAGGGACATCAGTTTGAAGGTTGATCCCGGTTCGGTGCTTTCTCCGATTGCAAAGTTGTAGGACTCGGAATAACCCCCGTTGCTGTTCATCTGAAGATTGGCAATAGCTTTTATATCGCCTGTGCCGACCTCCATAAGCACCGCCGTGCCGTGGTGGGCTCCGTGCCTCCTGAGCTGCCTTAGCAGTGCGCTGGTTGCCACATCCTGTATCTCTACATCTATGCTTGTGACAATATCATACCCGTCCCTTGGCTCAACCTCATTCCTGTCATTCAGCGGCATCCAAACATTGCCGGATATTCTCCGCATTAGTTGCAGACCAACAACACCCCTGAGTTGTTCGTCATAGGCGCCCTCTATTCCTACAACATTTCCTGATTCACTTTTGGTGATATACCCGATGGTCCTCGACGCAAGGTTGCCGTGAGGCAGTATTCTGCGGTCATCCTGTATGGCAATAAATCCGCCCCTGTTCCTCCCCAGTCTGAATACGGGAAAATTCTCCATCTCTTTCATCATATTGAAAGAGACCCCTCTTTTTATAAGGTGGAACCTCCTGTTCTCCCTCCTTGCCTGAAGCAGTTCGCTCCTGTAGGCGGAAGCGGATTTGTCCCTGAACAACTTATGCAAACGGAGGGCAAGTGAATCTATATTACCAAAAAAGATCTCGTCTGTCAGGCCCCGGGCCCTCAAGTCCATCCGGATCTCATAATAAGGCACCGAGGTTGAAAGAAGCCGGTTGTTGGCGCCGTATATATCACCCCTGTTCGGCTCGATTATCATATCCCTGACAATGCGATTTTCAGCCATTTCTTCCCATTTTGACCCTTCTACCAGCTGAAGCCACATAATTTTCCCAAGTATAAGAATTGCAAAAAAGAGAACGCAGATATATACCACGCCTACACGCCATACTATGTCTTTTTTCAGCGACATACCTTGTCAGTTTTTTACAACAATTTTAACCGGAGGCTCTGTTGACTCCCTGAGTCCCAGATTCTCCCTTTCAATCAGTTTCAGCACTTCCGACTGTCTGCTGATATGCATCAGTTCGGCAGATACCGTTATAGCCCTTGCCCTGAGTTCCTGCAGTTCCGACTGCAACTCACTTTGCTGCCTTACCAGCTTTTCAGCATGGTAATGATTTGCAATGTAGATAAATGCAAGTACTGTAAGAAATACGATGTAGGGCAGCTGACGTATCACAAATGAGCGGGTCAGGAGCGTGCCGTCAATAAGCTCCTTAATCACTCCTTTTTTCTGAACCTTTTGCTCCTGTTTCTCCTCTTCATTGAACTCTATTTGTCCGTACCTTTCCATAGCTTTCTCTCAATGTCCGTTCCGGGCTTGCCTCTTTGCCCTGCAAATATCGGTTTACTGATTAATCTTATATTTTCTCCGCAATCCTCAACCTTGCGCTTCTTGATCTATTGTTTTCCGACACCTCTTTTTCACCCGCCACTATCGCCTTTCTGTTAAGGGGGCGGAGCGGCACCAGGGGTTTGCCATAAAAGTCCTTTTCAAGCTTCCCTTCCACATTGCCTGTTTTGGTAAAGTTTTTCACCATCCTGTCTTCTATTGAGTGGTAGGCGATAACGGAAAGCCTTCCCTCTTTTTTCAGTGCCGGCAGAACCTGTTCCAGCATTTCCCTCAGCGAATCGGCCTCCCTGTTTACCTCTATCCTCAGAGCCTGAAAAACCTTTGCAAGGTATTTGTTCCTGTTCCCCGGAGGAACAGATGAACTTACAACATTTACAAACTCCCCGGTGCTTTCAAAAGCCTCTTTTCCCCTTGCCTCAACAATTGTTTTTGCAAGCTTTCTGAAGTTCGACACCTCCCCGTAATTTCTGAAAACAGAAGACAGTTCCTCTTCAGAATAAGTGTTTACAATATCTGATGCCTTTAGCGAAGCCTCCCGGTTCATTCTCATGTCAAGAGGTCCGGGATAACTAAACGAAAACCCCCTTTCAGCAGAATCAAAATGGTGCGACGAAACTCCAAGATCTGCCAGTATACCGTCCACTTTCAGAATATTGTGAAAACGTAAATAATTCCGGAAAAACCTGAAATTTCCCCTTATGAATAAAAATCTTTTGTCTTTGATCTTTTCAGCTTCATACATGCTGTCGGCATCCTGATCGAATGCAACCAGAAGTCCCTTGCCCATCCTTCTCAGGATCTCAACCGAATGCCCCCCTCCACCGAAAGTGAGGTCAACATATGTGCCGCCGGACTTAACTGCAAGTCCATCTACACTTTTATGCAAAAGCACAGGTTTGTGATATCCCATTATTTGCCGTTTTGATCAGTGTTTCCCAGTATTTTTTCCGCCAGTCCGGCAAAATCGTCGGCTCCGTCTGCCACATCATAATACATCTTCCTGTTCCACATCTCTATCTTACCATCCTGACCTGCCAGCACAGCTTCACCGTCAATCTCAGCCACTTCAAGAAGCCGTCTTGGTATCAGGAGCCTGTTGTTCCCGTCAAGAACCACCTCTGCCGTCCCTTTGTAAAAACCTCTCATGAACCTGCTGTGCTCCTTGTTGTATGGATTGATTTTTTCTCTTATAATTTCATTTTGTCTTTGCCATTCATCCATCGGATAAAGCACAAGGCATCTCTCAAAAATATCCTTTTTAACAACGAACCTGTCCATAGCAGCTGAAGGCATCTGCTTTTTGAATGCCGAAGGGAGAACTATACGCCCTTTGGCATCAACTTTGCATATATAATCACCGATAAAACTCGCCATAACCAAAATGTTTGGTAGAGTAAAAATAAATAAATATTTTCCACTTTCAACCACTTTGCCCCATTTTTTTCCACTTTGTTGATAACTTTTTTCAAAAAATGAGTTTCATCCGGAGCAGGAAATTTTTTACACCCTTCTGAATACGGGATTATATTCATTTAGGCAATTATTTTATTATTTTAGTGTTTTTAGATATGGTGATTTTTAAAATTGATGGCATGATGGAAGATCAGGCTCACGGTAATGATATTGAGCTAATTGACGTTGACCGGATTTTTAAAAACAAAAATCCGCGTCTTTATAATGTTTTACCGGGATTTATCTTAAGATACATAAAAAGAATCATACATCAGGATGAGCTCAACGAAGCACTGGTAAGGTTCAAAGATGACAAGGGTGTGGATTTTGTCAGATCCATACTGGACTATATGAACATTGAATATACAGTAACAGGTGAAGAGAATATTCCTGGAGAAGGCAGGTTAATTTTCGTTTCAAACCACCCGCTTGGGGGGCTTGACGGGTTGATCTTCATTGACATTATCGGAAAACGATTCAGCAATATACGCTTTATTGTAAACGACATTTTGCTCAATATCAAGAACCTGGAATCTATTTTTGTGCCTGTCAACAAATACGGCAGGCAATCGGCAGCTTACGCAAGGAAGATAGAAGACGTGTACCGGTCAGATAACCAGGTTCTCTATTTCCCTGCAGGATTGTGCTCAAGAAAATCGGGAAAGAGGATCATGGATCTTGAGTGGAAAAAAAATTTTATAAAAAAGGCGGTCGATCACAAAAGGGATGTTATTCCAATGTATTTCAGCGGTAGTAACTCCGGGTTTTTTTACCGCCTTGCAAACCTCAGGAAGTTTTTGGGAATAAAGGCCAATATTGAGCTGTTTCTCCTCTCCGATGAAATGTTCAGGCAAAAAGGGAGAAAGATCTCGGTAAAAATCGGCAAGCCTGTTCCTTATACAACTTTTGACAGTTCAAAAAACCAGTCGGAATGGGCAAAATACCTCAAAGATTTGGTATATGAAATGGGTAAGGAGGTCGAATCTGCATAAAGTTTTATTATTTTGTTAACTTTGAATTGTTTTCAATTCTTTAAACTTTGAATGTTAAACAAGGAGATAGTGATGTAAATAATTGAAAACCCGGGATTTAAACAGCGGTCAAACACCCGGGTCCATTTTGAGGACAGTTATAATTAAAGTACAGATGCAAAATATCCCTTCACCAGTTAGCAGAAAAGATATAAAGGATGAACTCCGTTCGAATAAGTTCATAAGAAAGACAAACAATGCTGGCAATGAACTTTATATCGTAACGGCCAAGGACTCACCCAATACGATGAAAGAGATTGGCCGGCTGCGTGAGCTCAGTTTCCGTCATGCCGGAGGAGGCACGGGCAAAAGCATTGATATAGATGACTTTGACAATTGCAGCGACCCCTACAGGCAATTGATCGTCTGGGATCCCAAACACCAGGAAATACTGGGGGGATATCGTTTTTATATACCTGAAGCAGGAAAGCCATCAGATCCTTCAAAACTGGCTACTTCAAAACTCTTCAATTTTTCCGACCAGTTCATTAAAGAGTACCTGCCCTACATGATTGAACTTGGCAGGTCATTTGTACAGCCTGCTTATCAAAGCACTTCAAGGGCAAGAAAAGGGTTGTTTGCACTCGACAACCTTTGGGACGGACTGGGAGCAATTGTTGTTGACAATCCCGAAATGAAATATTTTTTCGGTAAGGTAACAATGTATAAAAGATTTAATTATCAGGCACGCAATCTGATCCTCTATTTCCTTAATAAATATTTCCCTGACGAAGAAAAGCTTGTTACTCCAAAAGAGCCGCTCGAACTGAATATAGACTATCCAATGATGGAAAAGATCTTCACCGGCAGAAGCTATCAGGATGATTACAAAATCCTTTCACAAAAAGTGAGAGGCTTCAAAGAGGTTATCCCTCCCCTTATCAACGCCTATATGAACCTTTCCCCTTCTATGAAGGTTTTCGGGACTGTGCTGAATGAAAGCTTCGGCAATGTTGAAGAAACAGGTATCATGATAACAATAAACGATCTTTACAGGAAAAAAGTGGAAAGGCATGTTTCTACTTACCAGCGCGTAAAGTATTATTTACACCCGCATTCTTCAAGCCCCTGAGATCAATAGGAACGGGCATCCCTCGATTCAATGAAATTTATGAAAGAGGTGTTTACAACTTTGTTTCCGCCCGGTGTGGGATAATTCCCTGTAAAATACCAGTCTCCCGGATCGTTAGGGCAAGCCAGTCTGAGATTTTCAACTGACTGGAAGATAATGTCCACTTCAATGTTCATATCAGAAGGTTTAAGCAACCGGGAGATCTTTTCCGATATCTGCTCATTGGTGAACGGTCTGTAAAGCTCCTTTACATAGTTAACAATCTGGTCTTTTGGAAGGTTTTGCTGTTCCTTGGATTTGATGTATACCTCATTTATAACGTTACCCCTGCCGGTCTCTTTAAGCAGAGCTATTGCAGCCCTGAAAGCTACAAAATCACTCAGCTTTGTCATATCAATGCCATAGCAGTCAGGATACCTTATCTGGGGAGATGAAGAAACGACAATGATACGCCTGGGCTCAAGCCGTCCAAGTATTCTCAGTATGCTTTGCTTAAGCGTGGTGCCCCTCACAATGGAATCGTCTATTATTACAAGATTGTCAACTCCCGGCTCAATAGTTCCGTAAGTTATATCATATACGTGACCCACCAGATCGTTCCGCCCCTTTTCCCTTGTAATGAATGTACGCAATTTAACGTCTTTTACAGCTATACTTTCAATCCTCGGGCGACGGCCTATTATCTCTCCTATCTCCTTCTCTGAAAGATTCTCTCCACCCTCAATTATCTCCTTTGTTTTCTGCTTTATCATGTGATCCTCCACACCTTTCACCATGCCAAGGAAAGCCGACTCAGCGGTATTGGGCACATATGAAAAAACGGTGTTCTTAAAATCATTGTCAATAGTCCTTATTATAGCGGGGGTCAGAAGTTCGCCAAGTTTTTTCCTTTCACGGTATATATTCTCATCGCTGCCCCTGGAAAAATATATCCTCTCAAATGAGCAGGAGCTCCGTTTTTCAGGTGTTCTGACCTCCTCTTCAGAAACCCCGCCTTCCCGCGTCACTATCAGGGCATGTCCGGGTTTCAGCTCCTTTATCTGTGCTGAAGACACATTCATAACTGTTTGTATAACAGGCCGCTCTGATGCCGAAACAACAAATTCTTCGTCAGCATAATAGTATGCCGGCCTTATTCCCCATGGATCGCGGTTTACAAAAACATCACCGTGACCAAGGATACCGGCTATCACATAGCCGCCGTCCCAATCCCGGCTGGAATCCCTTAGTATATTGACCAGATTAAGATTTTCTTCAATCAGTGCAGATATCTTATTTGTAGGAACCCCTTCTTTTTTGTATTTATGGTAAAGAAACTGGTTCTCTTCATCAAGGAAGTAGCCCATTTTTTCAAGAACGGTAACCGTGTCTGTATACTCCTTGGGATGCTGTCCCAGGTCAATAAGTTTTGAAAACAACTCATCAACATTGGTAAGGTTAAAGTTCCCCGACAAAACCAGGTTCCTTGATTTCCAGTTGTTCTCCCTCATTACGGGATGTACATAATCTATACTGTTCTCTCCGAAAGTTTCATATCTCAGGTGGCCCAGATAAATATTGCCTGCAAAAGGGAGATGTTCACCTGCATAAGAGGGGTCCTCCAAAAGAGACGGGTTTTTTTGCCTTACTTTCTCATAGTTGGAATAGATATCCTGAAACACATCATTGATCGAAGTAGAGGAGTTGGAACGGCTCCTGAAGATATACTGTTTTCCCGGTTTTCTTCCGAGTTTGAGACTTACAACCCCTGCGCCGTCCTGTCCGCGGTTCCGTTGCTTTTCCATAAGTATGTAAAGCTTGTTCAGACCGTACATCCATGAACCGTACTTGAGCTGATAATATTCAAGGGGTTTGAGCAGGCGGATCATTGCAATTCCGCATTCATGATTAATCACTTCAGACATTCAACAGTATATATGTTTTATAATTGTATAGCCAGGTTTCCCCTCTAATCCAGCGGCGGAAAATCTATTGTTGCACTTACAATAAAAGCATGGGGATAATTACTGCTTATTTTCTGCAAAGTTTTCAGTGCCTCGCTTCTGGTCCTGAAGTCACCAACGTATACCTTGAAATTGGGCGGATCATAATCCAGATGTGTCTTGATCTCAGGATACCTGTCATAAAACCGGGCACTCGTATCATTTGCATTGTTCCGGGCATTCTGTCCGGACTGTGAAAAAATCCGGATCCGGAAACCCGGGATCCCGTCACTCTCCTTATTAATTGCTGCATGCCTCTTAAGCAACTCTTCAAGGCGGGCATCCTGTATGACATTTATCTCCCCTCTTCTCTCCTGGGAATAAAGATCACCTCCTTCCAAACCGGATATAAAACTAACAGTCAATGTTATCAATATGAATAAAATAATACGGCTTTCCATGATATTTGCTTTCCGGTATACTTAATTCTCAAACCTGTTATAACGAGGGCAAAATTATAAATTTTATCTCAATACTGCATTTAAACGGAAGCAAAACTTCTTTTCTATAACGTATAAAGAAACCGGATTGGTTTATATGAACAAACCTGCAGTTATACAGATCACTAAACAGCAGTTAAAAATCAATCCTTATTGTTTCACTTACATAAAATGTGCGGCTGTATAAAAAGGCCCTCATTTTTAAACTGCCTTTTATTTCAATATCAGCACTTTTCTGAAAAAATATGCTCATAAGCGAGCTGCTGCCCCCTGTCAGACTTTCAAGGTAAAGGGTGCCGGTTAATGAGTAAACACCTGATGACCTGCCGGGTATTGCAATATTTCGGGGATTTGCAATATTTCCAAGATTTATCCCGTCGTAAAATATATCAAGATCGGCTTCGGTAACCCTGACACGATAGCGGTTGGGGTTTTCAACCGGAACATCCATCTCAAACTCTATTCCGCTTCCTGTGAACCGGATCAGCTCAAAATTTTTAATATCGCCCACTTCAACCTCTTCAATTCTGGTACAGCCTGAACTCAGGAGAACAGACCCCGTCAGGCTTATTAAAAAAAACACGCGTAATAGAGTCATCTTAATTTTTTTTTTCTGACCTGAAAATTACTAAAAAAATATTCATTCACCACTTTCCTGTAATGCTAATTGATTTGAAAAAAAAGAGGGATTCTATTAATAATTTGGGGATTCCTCGTTATTTAAGTTTTTTGCAACCGTAAACAGCATAACGTTTTACTTTTTCATTCCGTATTAACAATGATCATTTTTTTTAATATGTTTGTGTCTGTTTAAAATGTGCATTTTTTTGAATGAGGATCTTCTCCTTAATATGAAATAATTTACTTTTAAGTTTTTAAATCAAAAAACAGAGTAATGGAAAGAAAAACTCTTTTTTCCCGCATTTTCGTAAAATCACTCGATTACATAGAATATATAGGCAACAAGCTGCCCCACCCTGCCACTATCTTTGCATTGCTGGCAGGGTCTGTCATTCTGATCTCTCTTGTTACACACCTGTTAGGAGTTTCAGCTATTCACCCTGTTGACGAAAGCCTCATAACAGTGAACAATCTTTTGAGCAGCGACGGACTGCGCTGGATGTACACCAACATACTTGACAATTTCCTTCGCTTTCCTCCGCTTGGTTATGTTCTAGTAGTAATGGTCGGAATAGGACTGGCCGAGGGAACAGGACTTTTCTCCGTTCTGATCAGATCCCTTGTTTTGAGCGCACCTCCAAAACTTATTACCGCTGCGGTTGTTTTTGCAGGTGTTGTTTCGGGAGTAGCCGTGGAAGCGGGTTATGTTGTGCTGATACCTTTGGGAGCAATGATTTTTCATGCTCTGGGACGCCATCCCATGGCAGGGCTTGCAGCTGCATTTTGCGGTGTTAGCGCAGGTTTTGGGGCAAACATAGTGATAGGCTCTATTGACCCTATTCTTGCAGGTATTTCCACTTCCGCAGCACAGCTCATAATTCCTGATATGGTTATCAATCCTGCCGTTAACTATTATTTCATGATAATCTCAAGTTTCGTTGTTGTTGTGGTAGGCACATATGTAACAGAAGGTATCGTGGAGCCAAGACTGGGAAAATACGATGGCAATACTGAAAAATTCAAAATAGAACAGCTGTCAGCTCCAGAGAAGAAGGGGCTCAGATGGGCAGGGGTATCGATGGTTATATTCCTGGTGATCCTTGCCTTAACGATCATTCCATCAAATGGCCTGCTGCGTGATCCGGAAACCGGATCTGTTCTTCACTCTCCCTTTTTCGACGGTATAATAATAGGCATTCTTCTCTTCTTCTTTATTCCCGCGCTGATATACGGAAGTATCGTTGGGACCGTCAGAAACGACAAGGATGTAATGAAACACATAATCAAATCCATGAGCGGTATGGGCAGCTATATTGTGCTTGTATTCTTTGCAGCGCAGTTCGTATACTTTTTCAGCTATTCAAATCTCGGATTGATCATTGCAATAAAAGGGGCTGCCGGATTAACCGAGATTGGACTTACAGGCCCATTGCTGATAGCTGCATTTGTTGTGCTTTCTGCTTTTATTAACCTTTTCATGGGAAGTGCCTCGGCAAAATGGGCTATTATTGCCCCGGTATTTATACCAATGCTGATGCTGCTGGAGAACCCTTACCACCCTGGCGTAACCCAGGCAGCATTCAGGATAGGCGATTCACTCACGAACCTGATAACGCCAATGATGAGCTACTTTGCCCTTATCGTAACCTTCGCCCAGAAATATGATGAAAGGTACGGAATAGGGACAATAATATCTACCATGCTGCCTTATACCGTAATACTTGGAATTATATGGATTGGTGTAATGATGATATGGATGTGGCTGGGGATACCGCTAGGGCCTGACGGACCGTTATTTATTAATTAGCCTTCCATTGCCCGGATCACCTCATCAGTGACATCCAGGTTGTGGTAAACATTTTGAACGTCATCGTCGTATTCAAGCTCTTCAATTATCCTGAGGACTTTAACTGCATCTTCAGTATCAAGCTGTTTATACTCCATTGGTATTCTCTGAAGCTCAGCATTTTCCGGTTCTGTTTCCATCGCCTCAAGCTGTTTTCTCACTTTCCCGAATGTTTCAAGTGAAGTGGTAATTATAAGATATTCACCTTCATAATCAAGGTCTTCAGCTCCCGCATCAATTATTTCCAGCTCGAACATCTCCTTGTCACTTATCCGCTCTTTTGGTACAGTTATTATACCTTTTCTTTCAAAAAGGAATCCTACCGAACCGTTTGTAGCCAGATTCCCTCCCCTCTTGTTGAAAATTGCCCTTATGTTTCCAACAGTACGCTGATTATTGTCAGTTAGTGATTCAATAAAAACAGCTATTCCGTTAGGGGCATAACCTTCATAAGTCACTTCCTGCAGGTCGGACGGATCCCTGTTCGCCTTGTTTACAGCTCTCTCTATATTATCCTTGGGCATATTGGCCCCTTTTGCATTGGCTATGGCCAGACGTAGCCTGGGATTGGATTCAGGATCTGCCCCCCCTTCCCTTACTGCAATATCTATCTCTTTAACAAGACTTGAAAATATCTTGGAGCGCTTGGCATCCTGTGCCCCTTTTTTCCTTTTTATAGTTGACCACTTACTGTGTCCTGACATAGCTGATCATATTTGTTTAACCGCTTTCAACCTTGCTTACCATGCAAAGATAAATTATATTTTCCATCTGATGAACAACCTCCGGTGAGATCTGTTTGCTGCATAATAGAAAACTGTTGATTGCAGGATAGAGAGCTATTTAATGCCCCGGGCAGTTAATGAATGCATGAAAAATGGCTATCTTTGCATAAATTTTCAGATCTATGTCCCGGAATTTGGAATTTGATGAGAATATGTGCGGAGCTGCAGAAACAGGTCAGAAGCAACTGAAACTGTTTGTCGAAACATTCGGCTGCCAGATGAATGGCAACGACAGTGAAGTGGTTGTATCTGTGATGCGAGACAACGGGTTTGTACTGACAGCTGATCCGGAAAATGCCGATGTGATTCTCATGAACACCTGTGCAATAAGGGAAAATGCAGAAAAAAAGGCGCTTAACAGACTCATGCATTTTATTCAGGAAAAGAGAAAGCGGCCGGGTTTGAAAGTCGGTGTCATCGGTTGTATGGCAGCAGGCCTGAAAGAGAAACTGAAGAAAAACGGAAGCCAGGTTGATATAATTGCGGGGCCCGATTCCTACCGTCAGCTCCCTTCACTTATTCAGGAAGCGGACGGCGGGCAGCAGGCTGTAAACATATTGCTGAGCCGCGAAGAAACCTACGCAGACATTAGTCCGGTAAGAATGGACAAGAACGGTGTTTCTTCATTCGTTTCCATTATGAGGGGGTGCAACAATTTCTGTTCCTATTGTGTAGTGCCACGTACCAGGGGAAGGGAAAGGAGCCGTAACCCGCATTCCGTTTTCCGTGAAGTGGAAAAACTCGCTGAACAAGGATACAGGGAGGTAACCCTTCTCGGACAAAATGTCAACTCTTACAGATGGAAAGAGGAAAGTACCGGAAAAGAAATTGATTTTGCGGGACTGATCAGCCGGGTTGCCAGTGTGTCAATGGATATGAGAGTCCGTTTCTCCACCTCCCACCCAAAGGATATAAGCGACAGGCTTCTTTATACAATTGCTGAACACAACAACATATGCAGGCACATTCACCTGCCTGTCCAGTCTGGCAGCACACGAATCCTGAATTTGATGAACAGGGGCTACAGCCGTAAGAGTTACCTCGAAAGAGTAAATGCCGCGAAAAAAATTATACCGGGATGTTCAGTTTCAACTGATATTATTGCAGGCTTCTGCTCCGAAACGGAAGAAGACCATCATGAAACCATGACTCTTATGGAAGAGGCAGGTTTTGATTTTGCTTTCATGTTTAAGTACTCAGAAAGACCCGGCACAGCTGCCGCCAAAAACCTTCCGGATGATGTTGCCGGAGATGTCAAGACCCGCAGGCTGAACGAAATTATTGAACTGCAAAACAGGCTCTCTTCCGAAAGCAATAAAAAAGAGGAGGGAAAGACATACACAGTCCTTGCAGAAGGAAAATCGAAAAAATCCCCGCTTGAACTGTTCGGAAGAACATCACATAACAAGGTTGCAGTCTTCCCGGAAGGCAACATTAAACCGGGTGATTACGCCGATATCGTAATCACCGGATATACCTCAGCAACACTTATAGGCCGCATCAGAAATAGAAGCTGAAACTCGCCCATGCCGGGAGGCCGACCGGGAAAGTTTTTGCAATATCCTTCGAGTTAATGAAGGAGATGTCAAAAGAGGTGTTTTCCCCGATAAACCTCACACCATAAGTAAACAGAGCATAATTGCTATCCCCTGTTGGGAAAATCCAGTTTTCACTGACAAGGCCAATCCTGCGGGAAAGTCGTGTCATACCGCTAAGAGTAATAACCGGCTCATTTGAAAATTCATCCTGTAGAAAAGCCCATCCTGCACCTATTGAAATATTGCTTTTATCGAAATGATATGTTCCCACACCATAAGCTATACCTCCATGCGCCTCGCTGGCAATGACTGAAGCATTCAGGTAATGAACCCCGGCTCCGAGCGAAAAATTTTCAGACAGCTCTAAACCGATTTTCGGAAGAACCAGCAAAATAGGATTGCCGCTGAACGTGGAAATCGCCTCGAATCCCACGCCAAGAGAAAACCAGTCAGTTAACCCGTAATGTGCGGAATTGAAAAATATGAGCACATTCTGGTAATAACCGCTCCCTTTCTCAATATTCCTGCCTGTCTGGCTTATCAAATATCTTTCTGTGGAAGGATCCTCATACCAGTCATTTTGAGCTGAAACCTGCTGTGCCGAAATACCGGCATTAATGAAGCATAAAGCTGCGATCAATATTATATACCTGCTCATATTATTAAATATTAGTTTATAAACAGGCAATTTAAGGAAGAATTAAACAAAATGCAATTAAATTATACCTGGCATGTGAAGAGAGCAGCTTTTTAGTGCTCAGATCATTTGCCAAACCGGTTATTCATCCAGGTTTAATCCCAGCTCTTTCAGCTGATTCCCTGAAACGGGTGAAGGGGTGTTTATCATCACATCACGGCCTGCATTGTTTTTCGGGAAAGCAATATAATCGCGAATTGATTCTGATCCGCCGAAAAGAGCCACCCAGCGGTCAAATCCAAAGGCAACCCCGCCATGGGGAGGTGCTCCGTAACGAAATGCATCCATGAAGAACCCGAACTGATCATGCGCATCCTTTTCCGAAAAACCAAGCACTTCAAACATTTTTTTCTGCATCGCCGAATTATGTATTCGTACAGACCCCCCTCCTATCTCAACACCGTTTATTACCAGATCATATGCATTGGCGCGTACCGCGCCGGGATCCTTATCCAGAAGCGGCAAATCCTCAGCCTTTGGAGAAGTAAACGGATGGTGCATCGCATAAAATCTTTCCGTTTCATCATCCCATTCCAGAAGAGGAAAGTCGACCACCCAAAGGGGGGCAAATTCCCCTTCCTTTCGCATGCCCAGATCCTCTCCAACCTTGAGTCTCAACTCACATAAAGCTTTGAGAGTTTGGCCTTTTTCACCCGAAAGAATAAGCAGCAGGTCGCCTTCCCGGGCATCAAATTGGCGCATCCAGCCGCTTATCTGCTCCCCTGAAAAGAACTTGTCGACAGACGACTTAAAAGTGCCGTCCTCATTGAATCTTGCATATATCATTCCTTTTGCTCCCAGCTGGGGCTTCCTTACAAAAGAGGTGAGCAGATCGATCTGCTTTCTTGTAAAAGAAGCTCCTCCCCTCACGCAAATGCCGCCTGTATAGGATGCATCATCGAAAATTGCAAATCCTCCACCCTTTACACTTCCTGTTATCTCCTTTATCCTCATCCCGAAACGGATATCAGGCTTGTCAGTTCCGTAGCTTTCCACAGCCTCCCTGTAAGATATGCGGGGAAAAGGACCGTTGAAGTCTGTTCCCTTAACCTTGATGAAAAGGTGCTTTGCAAGTCCTTCAAATGTCTTTAGCACATCATCCTGTTCAACAAACGACATTTCACAATCCACCTGGGTGAACTCCGGCTGCCGGTCTGCCCTCAGGTCTTCATCCCGGAAGCATTTGACTATCTGGTAATACCTGTCATACCCTGAAACCATAAGGAGTTGCTTGAACATCTGGGGCGACTGGGGAAGAGCATAAAACTCTCCCGGGCTCATCCTTGACGGTACAACAAAATCACGCGCCCCTTCCGGAGTGGATTTGATCAGAACAGGCGTTTCAACTTCAATAAAATCAATGGTATTAAGGTATGACCTTACCTCGGATGCCATTTTGTGTCGCAACAGCAAATTCTTCTTTAACGGCTCTCTTCGCAGGTCAATATAACGGTATTTCATTCTCAGCTCTTCACCCCCGTCAGTATCATCCTCTATGGTAAAAGGTGGCAGTTCCGAGGGGTTCAGTACGGAAAGGGCAGATACTTCCATTTCAATTTCTCCGGTCGGGATATTTGGATTTTTGTTGCTCCGCTCACGAACCTTGCCGGTTGCCGAAATTACATACTCCCTTCCCAGCTCTCTTGCTTCGTTGCAAAGGCCGGGGTCTCCCTCCATATCGAAAACCAGCTGCGTAATGCCGTACCTGTCACGCAAATCAATAAAAGTCATCCCTCCCAGGTTTCGGGAACGCTGAACCCAGCCGCAAAGAGTCACCTCCTTGCCGGCATTATTTTTATTAAGTTCTCCACAAGTATGTGTTCTGTACATTTTCTTAAAATTTGTTATCTTGCGAAAATAAGAAGAATTTTGCACTTACTTCAAGTCCCCCTGATAAAAATGTGAAGGCATATTCCACATAACAAGGCAGAAATAAATGGTTTTACACTCTTTGGGTGATGAATATTTCATGAAGGAAGCTTTGAAAGAAGCACGTAAAGCATTTGAAAAGGATGAAGTTCCTGTCGGTGCGGTTATTGTCTGCAACGAAACCATAATTGCGCGAGCGCACAACCTTACGGAAACATTGAATGACGCAACCGCTCATGCCGAAATGCAGGCCCTTACAGCCGCATCAAACTACCTCGGGGCAAAATACCTGAAAGACTGTACACTGTATGTTACAGTCGAGCCCTGTAATATGTGTGCGGGGGCTTCTTACTGGACTCAGATAAGCAGAATTGTATACGGGGCAAGAGATGAGAAAAGGGGTTTTGCAAAAACCGGAAACTCCTTATTGCATCCTAAAACCTCTGTTTCCAAAGGGTTTCTTGAACCGGAATGTTCCGGACTGATGGAGGAGTTTTTCAGAAGTAAAAGAAAATGAGATAATGCAAACTGACATACACATCTTTTAAAATAACCCAAACCAAACATTTAAAAAATGAAAGCAAATTACTTACTGCAAATGAGACTGGTTATAACGGTTTCATTGTTTTTATTTGCAGCTGTGGCTGCTCTGACCGCACAGGAAGAACTGCCTCCTGTAACATGGTATGATGTACCTGACTGGAAGTATATCCCGGGCGGGTCTGTAACCGTTTCAAATGACGGAAACTGGTTTGCATACTGGTACAGTCCCAACAACGGTAATTCGGAACTTATACTGCAACACACCGTGGAGAAGGAGTCCAGAAAGGTTTATGAAATTGGAGAAACCGGCCGAGCCGGTTCAGGCGCCATTCAGTTCAACGAAACATCCGGATATATTGCCTTCTTAGTTTATCCAACTGAAGAAGAGAGAAAAAAAGCCTCACGCGACAATCCTCCGCAGAACAAGCTCAAGCTTGTAAAGCTTGATATTATGGAGGAAGAGGTTTTCGATAATGTGAAGAGTTTCTCTTTTTCAGGGGAGAATCCTGACTGGCTGGCAGTCCACCTTTCAACCCCTCAACCCTCAAGGGATAACGAAGCGGGAAGCGGAACCGACCTCCTGATTTTCGAACTTGAAACAGGAGATATGCTGAGCTTTGGTAACGTATCATCCTACAGTTTTGATAAAAAAGGCCGCTGGCTCGCATGGCTTATAGACGCCCATGGAAAATCGGGAAACGGCATCCATTTTCTTAATATGGAATCGGGCAATGTTATCCCTGCTGAAAGCGGAAAAGCGGGCTACAGGCATCTTAACTGGACTGATGAGGGTGACGGTCTGGCCGTCCTGAAAGGTGTTGAAGATGAAGAATGGGAGGATATGCTTTACAGTGTTGTAGCATTCAGTAATTTTGACGGCAGACCTGTTAAGGTGGAATATAATCCTCAAAAGGATGAGAGCTTCCCGGAAAATATGACCATCAGTCCCAACAGGGCTCCTTTATGGTCGGAAGATATGAATTCGCTCTTTTTTGGCATTCATGAAGCAACGAAGAAAAAGGAAAAAGTGGAACAGAAGGAGAACGATGAGAATGATAAAGTTCAAGAAAGTGAAAGAGTTACACTTGGTGAGAGCGAAGAGGAAAAGCCTGAGGTTGTAATCTGGCACTGGCTTGACGAGAGACTGCAGTCGGTGCAACAGAGAAGGGAGAATATGGACAGGAACTTCAGCTACCTGTCAGTTTACCACATTGATGAAAGCCGTTTTGTTCAGCTTGCCGATGATTATATCCGGAGTGTGAACGTCGCCTCGAACGACAGGTTTGCCCTGGGTATTGATAATACCGATTACGAAATGAAAGGAGGGTTAAGCGGCAGGAATCATGCCGATATATACCTGATTGATGTGAAAACCGGGGAAAAAGAGCTGCTGCTTGAAAAACACCGCATGCTCGGTAGCCTCAGCATCTCACCCGACGGCAACAGCTTTCTCTTTTACAGGGAGGGTGACTATTATGTATGGGACTTCATTTCCGGGGACGAGACAAATATTACCAGAAATGTCCCCTCTCATTTTACAAACGACACACACGACAGGAATATCAAGTACCCGCCAACTCCGTCATGGGGATGGACAAGCGATTCGGAGCATCTGCTCATACGCGACAACTGGGATGTGTGGAAAATCTCTGCAAAAGGAAAAGATTTTGTGAACCTTACACTTAATGGTGCGGAAAACAAATGGATATACCAGACGCGTTACCGTCTTGACCCTGACGAAGAAGGAATTGATCTTGATGAACCTGTTTACATAAGGGTTTTTGACGATGTGACAAAACGTACCGGTGTTGCAATGATTGACAATGGCAAACCAGGTGAAAAAATACTTATGATGGACGATGTTCAGTTCGGATTCCTGAACAAATTAAAAGACAGGGATATCTATTATTTTACAAAACAAACTGTAACCGATCCGCCTGACTACTATATAACCCGTAACAGTAACCTTTCACAGGCCGAAAAAATTACTGAAATATATCCCGGGCAGGAGAATTTTGCCATGTCTCCCGGATCCAGGCTTATATCCTATGTAAGCGAAAGGGGGGACACTCTGGATGCTGCAATTTTTCTGCCTGCCGGCTATGAAGAGGGTGAAAAGTACCCGACCGTGGTCTATATTTATGAGCGACTGACCCAGGGGCTCAACAGTTACACCAGACCTGCACTACCGGGCGGGGGATTCAACCGCTCACTCTATACAAGCAACGGGTATGCGGTGCTGATGCCGGACATTGTTTACGAAATAAACGACCCGGGTATGTCAGCCGTATGGTGTGTACTTCCTGCAGTTGATGCTGCAGTTGAAACCGGGATTGTTGACCCCGGCAGGATAGGGATACACGGCCACTCATGGGGAGGTTACCAGACTTCCTTCCTGATAACCCAGACCGATATATTCAGGGCGGCGGTTGCAGGAGCTCCGCTTACCAACATGATAAGCATGTACAGTCTGATATACTGGAACACAGGCAGCACCAACCAGCCCATTTTTGAAACAAGTCAGGGAAGATTTGAAGGTGGATACTGGGATCACTGGGAGGCATACAAACGCAACTCACCGGTTTACTTTGCCAAAAATGTTGAAACACCACTTCTGCTTATGCATAACGACGAAGATGGTGCCGTGGATTTCACTCAGGGTATAGAATATTACAATACCCTGAGAAGACTGCAGAAACCGGTGATAATGCTGCAATATCCGGGTGAGAACCATTCTGTTGCCAAAACCCCCAACAGGATTGATTATGCATTCAGGATGATGGAGTTTCTTGACCATTACCTGAAAGACAAAGAGGCTCCTGAATGGGTCAGGAAAGGGGTGCCGTTGCTGGAAATGGAAGATCATCTTAAAGAACGTCCGGCAATACTGAACAGGTAATTTTTTTGATCAGGCAGCTAAAGAGACCTTCAGGTATGGTTTAATAATCAAAGCCCCTCTGCATGTCAGAGGGGCTTTGATCATATCCATAAACACCGGTCAGACCGGACTGGCAGCAATTATTATGAAACCTCTTTTATCGCCCAGTCAAACGCTTTTTCAACCATATCTGAAGGAGGCTGCTTGATAAACCCATCATCTATAAGCTTATGTGTCATATTACGGGAGAGTTCAATATCTGCCTGCGCCTGGTTGTATGCCTCCTCCCATGTCATGGTCTTGCGTGCCACGCCGTCCTTAATTGCCTGCATGGCAACATCGGCCGCTTCATGAGCAAATACACCATGCTCCTCCATTGTAGGTATTATACTTTCGGTTGTCAGACCTCTTTTTTCAGCAAACCGGGCAAGAGATTCGGCAGCTGCAATAGCCATTTCATCGGTTATAGCACTTGCATTGGCAAGCAATGCGCCTTTCAGTATACCGGGGAACCCGAGAGAATTGTTAACCTGGTTGGCGAAATCACCCCTTCCTGTTGCGGTTATAAAAGCTCCGGCTTCTTTTGCAAGGTAGGGATATATTTCAGGGACAGGATTGGCACATGCAAAAACTATTGGTTTTTCAGCCATTCTTTTGATCAGTTCTCCGTCAAAGCTTGGCCCTGGTTTAGAAAGGGCAACCAGTGCATCTGCACCGTTGAGCGCCTCTTCGAGGGTGTCAATATTGTCAGGGTTGGTTGCTGTGCAAACCTCCCACTTCGGATAATACCTCGGATCACCCTCAATATCTTTCCTGTTTTTATGGAGGCCGCCCTTTGAGTCTATCATTATTGTCTTTTTGGGATCGAAGCCGGCCTTGAACATTATGCGGGCAACTGCGGTATTGGATGCTCCCGCTCCCAGCAGAACAATTTTTGAATCTTCATTCTTCTTGCCTGCCAGCTTTAGTGCATTTATCAGTCCGGCAAGAGTTACACATGCAGTCCCCTGGGCATCATCATGCCATACAGGTATACTGCACTCCTCCCTCAGCGTGTCAAGAACTTTGTAACAGTTGGGATTTGCAATGTCCTCGAGGTTTATCCCTCCGAAACTGTATTGTGCCATCTTCACAAATTCGATCATCTTGTCGGGGTCATTTTTTCCGTTCTTGTCGCGACTGTCAATGCATAATGCTATAGCATCAACACCACCGAGATACTTCATAAGAAAAGCTTTCCCCTCCATTACTCCCAGCCCTCCGGGGGGAGTGCAATCACCGTCTCCGAGCACCCTGGTGGAGTCACTTACTACTGCCACCAGGTTGCCCCTGTTTGACAGTTCGTATGAAAGTTCATTGTTGTCGCGGATCTCTGTGGATATCTTTGATACACCGGGTGTATACCATACGTTGAACCAGTTGAAGCCTATTACGGGGGCTTTGGGGATTGTTTGCATCTTGCCTTTGTAAAAGTCATGCGAAAGCAGTGCAAGCTTTTTTAAAAACAAAGTCTTGGCTTTAGCCATTTGTTCCTGTGTGAAATTTTCAGGAAACGATTCATTCAGATTGTCGAGGTTCAGGTTGATTTTTGCCATGGTTAAGGAAAATTAATGTTAATGAGAATTGATTAAATATGTAATAAATTTATATAATTAAATCTCTCTCCTAAAACCTCATCTGCGGAATATGCATACTAAACTACAGCTATGGTTCCTTCAGGATGCTGTCCAACTTTTTCCACTCTCTATAACCGTTCTGCAGTTCAGAAATGCAGACCGGCTCATTTTACCTTATAAATATAGTAAAAGTAGTTCAATTTTTTTGAACTGCAGAAAAAATATCGGTTACAACAATAATATGTTATACAACAATGCATCCCAAAATAGCAACATATATAGGGAATAAATCATTCTCCCTGCGGCAGAAATTTTTAATACTTAAGAAACCTGCTTACTGCTGTATCTCTTCATCTCCATTGCCGGGGTGGAGACTGTCACTGGTAAGCTCCTGGTGCATTTTGCGGTTTTTGTAAATGTCGCATGCCAGGTATACAGCCTGGCGGAAAGAAGCGGGACACGCTTCATTTTTCCCGGCAATCTCATAGGCAGTTCCATGTGCCGGAGAAGTCCGCACTACGGGCAGACCGGCTGTATAATTCACCCCTGTTTCAAATACAAGCGACTTAAATGGTGCAAGACCCTGGTCGTGGTACATGGCAAGTATTGCATCGAACTTCGTAAAATTTTCAGATCCGAAAAATCCGTCAGCAGGATAGGGTCCGAGCGCCATTATTCCTTCATCACGTGCCTGGTTTATTGCAGGGATTATCTTTTCAATTTCCTCACTGCCTATCAGTCCGCTGTCACCTGCATGTGGATTAAGTCCGAGTACCGCAATAAGCGGCTTCCGTGTGGCAAAATCCTGTATAAGTGACTGGTTGAGGATGCGGAGCTTGTCCAGTATCTTGTTCTTGTTTATAAATCCGGGCACCTCGGAAAGTGCAATATGGTCAGATACCACCCCCACTTTCAATAATTCGCTTACCATTATCATCAACACCTCTTCGGTGTTAAACATTGAAGCCAGATATTCGGTATGCCCCTTGAAATTGAATTTATCCGACTGTATATTATGCTTGTTTATCGGGGCGGTGACTATTACATCAATAAGTCCTTCTTTTGCATCACTCACAGCCATCTTGAGGGCTTCAAGGGATGCTTCACCAGCCATTGGAGTTGATTTGCCGAGTTCAACACGAACAGAATCATCAAGGCAATCGACTATATTTGCCCGTTTCTGGTTGGCTTCTGCTGCCGACTTTACAAGGTTAAAGCTGAAGTTGCTTACATTGAGGGCTTTGCGATGATATGCGGCCACTTTGGGAGAACCGTAAACAACCGGTGTACACAATTCAAGAATCCGGTTGTCCATAAGTGTTTTGATAATGACCTCGTAGCTGATACTGTTAATATCACCGTGAGTTATACCTGCTTTTATTTTCTGGCTTTCCATATACTCTTATCTCTTAATGATTGATCATTCCATAAATGTCTGACAAGATAAATAGACTTGCCGGGCTGAACTATAATAACTGTTTTATATGCTTAAGAAAATCGTAAATAAGCCGTACTCCCACACCGCTTCCGCCTTTTACACGGTAACCCTCTTTTTTATGCAAAAAGGCGGGCCCGGCAATATCAAGATGGATCCAGGGATATGATATGAAATGTTCCAGGAATTTTCCGGCTGTTATAGTTCCTGCAGTCCTGCCGCCAATATTTTTCAGTTCGGCTACATCCGATTTAAGTGACTCTTTGTAATCATCCCAAAGTGGAAACTCTACTACCCTTTCATGCACATTCATACCGCTTTCCGTTATCTCCTGCAGGATTTTATCATCTGTCTTTCTCATAAGTGCAATTGCTTTTGTTCCCAAAGCTGCCTGGGCGGAACCGGTTAAAGTGGCCAGATCTATCACAAGTGAAGGCTCATACCTGGCTGCATATGACAGCGCGTCAGCAAGCAGCATTCTGCCCTCAGCATCGGTATTGAGAACCTCTACCGTTGTTTCGTCATACATTTTAACAACATCGCCCGGCACAATGGCATTTCCATCCGGCCTGTTGTCTGTTGCCGGAATAAGTCCGATAATATGGACCGGCAGCCTGTTCTTTGAAACAGCATACATTATACCTGCAACAGAGGCCGCACCTGCCATGTCAGATTTCATGTAATCCATGCTATTGTAGGTAGGCTTCAAACTTATTCCACCGGTATCGTAAACCACCCCCTTACCAACCAGCACAACCGGTTTGTTATTGACCGCCTTTTCCGGTTTCCATTCCAGCACTGAAAAAGTCGGAGGGTCTACACTTCCCCTGTTAACTGACAATATGCCTCCCATTCCCAACTCTTCCAGTTTAGCTTTATCAAACACCTCAACACTGAAACCGGCTTCTTCGCCAAGCTTCTCAATTTCCGCGGCAAAGCGAACGGCTGTGAGATATGAAAGCGGCTCGTTTACAAGGTCTCTTGCAGTAAAAACAGCTTTGCACAAAACACCAAGCTCCAGCAGGTCTTCTTCAGTAACATATGTACTTTTTACCAGAATTTTTGCCGGGTACCCCCCCTTTCTGTCCCCTTCCTTCATATATTTATCAAAACGGTAACCGGCAAGCAATAATCCTTCAGTAAAAGCAAGCACAGGTTCGGGATCATTCAAAAGATCGGTAACAACCATTTCTGTAATTTTGTTCTCCCGAAGTGCTGATATCAGGCGGGATGCTTCGTTGCGAAGATTTTCCCAATTATTGCTGTTCTCTTCCGAAGGGTCAGATACAACAATAAAACTCCATCTTGAATATGAATTGACTGTAACACTTTTTGATCCGTCAGCTATCTTAGATTTGACATATTCAAGTTCCATCTTGCTGAAAGCATCCTCAGGAAGGATTGTATCCTTTGAAACTATATAAGCGGCAGTAAAACCTGCCGGAAATTCATTTGTTTTTTGAAGTAATGGTAGCATCTGGTTAATAGTTTACCGGGTAAATGTATAAAAAATTGAAACCGATCCGCTCCCGCCGGTAATATGAAGATGACAGGATCATTAAAGTTTCTTCCTTTACGCATGCAAATTAAAGATAAAAGATTAAAATAAAAAAGTGCATTTCAAGCCGTACTTTCACGGAGCTGGAAGGTTCCGGTCAGCAGTACAGGCTTTCAATACACTTTTTCAGATGAGTTGTCAGAAACCTACATCATTCCACCCATTCCGGGATTCATAGGCATTTGATTTTTGCCCTCATCTTCTTTTTCCTGCTCAACTATAACGCATTCAGTTGTAAGGAACATGCCTGCAACTGAAGCAGCATTTTCAAGTGCAATGCGGGCAACCTTCGTAGGATCGATCACACCCGAATCGTAAAGATTCTCATACTTGTCGGTATAAGCATTGTAACCGAAATCTTCCTTTCCTTCTTTCACTTTCTGTACTACAACTGAACCTTCCATTCCTGCATTTTCAACTATCATCCTCAAAGGCTCCTCAATCGCCCTCTTAATTATCGATACACCGGTATTCTGATCTTCGTTCTCACCCTTCAGGTTTTCTAGGTCAGTGACTGCCCTTATGTAAGCAACACCTCCTCCGGGGACTATACCCTCTTCTATTGCAGCACGGGTAGCACTTAAAGCATCTTCAACACGGTCTTTACGCTCTTTCATTTCCACTTCTGATGCGGCACCAACATAAAGAACTGCAACTCCGCCTGCAAGTTTGGCAAGGCGTTCCTGAAGTTTCTCCTTGTCATAATCAGATGTACTGCTTTCAATCTGAGTCTTTATCTGCTTAACCCGGGCATTGATATTGTCTTTTTCGCCCTTTCCATTAACAACAGTTGTATTCTCCTTGTCGAGCACAATCTTTTCGGCTTTCCCGAGAACATCCATTCCAATTGAATCCAGCTTGAGTCCCTTCTCTTCGGAAACAACAGTTCCGCCGGTCAATATGGCAATATCCTCAAGCATCTCCTTGCGGCGGTCACCGAAGCCTGGAGCTTTTACTGCGCCTATCTTGAGCGAACCTCTCAACTTGTTTACAACAAGAGTTGCCAGGGCTTCGCCGTCAACATCTTCAGCAATAACCAGAAGCGGCCGGCCTTCCTGTGCAACAGGCTCCAGAACAGGCATAAGGTCTTTCATGGTTGAAACTTTCTTGTCTGTTATCAGTATGTATGGTTCCTCAAGTACAGCCTCCATCTTTTCGGTGTCAGTCACAAAATAAGGTGATATGTAACCACGGTCAAACTGCATTCCCTCAACAATCTCAACTGTGGTTTCAATACCTTTTGCCTCTTCAACGGTTATTACACCTTCCTTTTTTACTTTGCCCATAGCCTCTGCAATGAGCTTGCCTATTGAACTGTCGTTGTTGGATGAAATGCTGGCAACCTGCTCTATCTTCTTGTTGTCATCGCCTATATTTTTGGATTGCTTCCTGAGGCTTTCAACAACTTGTGATACCGCTTTGTCAATTCCCCTTTTCAGATCCATCGGGTTTGCCCCTGCGGTGACATTCTTAACTCCCACATTCATTATTGACTGTGCCAGAACTGTGGCGGTAGTCGTACCGTCACCGGCCTGGTCGTTTGTTTTTGAAGCCACTTCCTTGACCATTTGGGCACCGGTATTTTTGAAAGGATCAGCAAGTTCAATTTCCTTGGCAACGGTAACACCGTCTTTACTGATCTGGGGTGCACCGAATTTTTTTTCCAGTACCACGTTCCTCCCTTTTGGGCCAAGTGTAATTTTTACTGCATTTGCCAGCTCATCAACACCCTCTTTTATAAGGGTTCTGGCTTCAATATTAAATTTTATTTCTTTTGCCATTTTTTCTGATTTATTTTTAATTCCACTTAAATTTAGATGTTAACTGTTTATTTTTCATCTATCAGCAAAATATCATCTTCACGCATTATGAGATAATCCTTTTCGCCAATCTTCACTTCCGTCCCGGCATATTTGCCATAAAGTACAATATCTCCCGCCTTTACGGTCATTGGCTCATCTTTCTTGCCTTCTCCAACCGCCACCACAGTACCTTTCTGTGGCTTTTCCTGGGCAGATTCGGGTATATATATACCTCCGGTTGTTTTTACTTCGGCATCATGAGGTTCGATTAGAACCCTGTCTTTTAATGGTTTCTGTTTTATAGCAGCCATTTGATCTTTTAATTTTTTTGGTTAGACATATAATAGAATTCTGAAATTTCACTCTTTTGCTTCATAATTTATGCCAAAAGGCAAAAAAGAGCATAATCTCCGGTTTTACTGCATATATCGTCAGTTGTAACTGACGTAATTGCGGTCAGGTAAATGACCGGGAAAGTAATACATTGAAGATGTTTCGATTATATCAATATTGCAAAAAGAAAAAGTGTCAGAATGATGACATACTGACACTTTATTATTTAATTTAATTCAAAATTCTCCTTTTGACTGCCCGGATCAGTCATTTTCAGGCTCCTCAGCTTCCGGTGGCAAAAGATCTTCCGGATCAACTACCTGGATATCCTCATCCAAAGGAACCTCTCCGGGCTCCTGAACTGGGAATGTAGGCAATCCCTGAGAAGGATCAACCCTGCGATCCATCTCCTGCTCAATTATTGAGCGTTCAACTTCTGCATCACCACGCGGAATAGCAGCAGATGCCAGCAGACTCAAAACCATAAGACTTGCGGCAAGCGTCCATGTGGTCTTTTCGAGGAAGTCAGCTGTCTTTCTTACTCCCATCATCTGGTTGGAAGAAGAAAAATTGGCTGCCAGCCCTCCTCCCTTTGAATTCTGAACCAGAACTATCAGAACCAGCAGAATCGCAACAATGAATATCATAACTGAAATAAATACAAACATAGCCGTTACTCTTTCTTAATGTGATTGATTAATAATACGTTTTATCTCTTCAATTTGTTTTGCAAAGTAACTATATTTTTCCGGATATTTCAAACTTAATTTCTCATATGCATATACAGCCTTTTGATAATGCTTTTGCTGAATATATATCCTGGCAAGGGTTTCTGTAAAAAGTTCCTCGCTTTCCCTGGCACTGCCCCCGGAAATATCCACTTCCTGACCGGGATCTTCCGGTATTTCACGGGGTTCGATACGGGGTTTATTTTCCAGAAAACGGTCAATCAGATCATCTTCATTTCCGGAATCCGCTTCATCATCACTTCCGGATCGTTCTTTTCCTTTACCAAAACCCTTATTCTCCCAGAGGGTTTCTGGAGGCTTCAGCAATTCAAGCCATTTAAAGAAGGGATAAGTTCCGTCTGAAAGAGAATCCTCTTCAGCGGTTCCATCTTCATTTCCCCATTCAGCAAGCAAACCGGAATCAAACTCCAGCAGATCGTCAGTTTCTTTCCCTTTTGAAACTTCACCTTCATCTTCGGAAGTCGGTTCATCCTCCTGAACGGCGCTTTCAGCGAAAGCTTCCGCTTTTTCTTCCCCGTCATCGCTTTTTATCAACTGACCCTCTTCCTCAACATGCAAATCCTCATTATCCGCAAACCCGGCTCCCTCCTTTTTTCTTTTGTACTCCTGTATTTCCCGGAGTATCCTGTCAGCAAGCGATTCCTCCCCGGATGTGCCGCCTGCCGGTTTATCCTCTTCCGGTACGGCAGTTGACCCTTCATCCGCGGCCATTTCCTCTTCCCGGTTCTCATCTGATCCTGATGACTTAACAGTTTCTTCCGAAGTATCATCTTCAGTAAAATTTTCAACCGGACTTGCTACTTCTCCTCTCTCTTTCTCTTTTTCAGAAACAGTGCTTTTATCACTGAATAAATAATCGTGGACAAGCTTGAACATCCTGTCTCTGTCACCTGCATAGGCTGCCGAAAGATTCAGCTGTCCTGCGAAATGGATATCGTCAGTGTTTTTCAGGTTTTTCACCATAAGTAAATGGGCGGTGTGAAAATAGGGATAGCGTTGCAAAACACCCCTTATCCCTTCAAGGCTTGTTTTGTCAAGTAATTGAGGATTGTACAGATAATTGATAAACTCTTCCCTGTTCATGTGCACGGTGATTGTTACCAGTTTACAAAAGCATAATTGAAAATATCCTGTATCAGTTCGTCAATTATCTTTTCCACCAGTTGTTCCTCTACTGCATCCAGGCCTGTTGCAGCATCGTAGTCTGCATGCCTTGTAAATGTTCTTTCAAAATCCTGTTCAGAGTCAACGGAATTGGTAAACCGCACCCTTACCGAGATGGTCAGTCTTTCCATTGAAGCCCTCTCGTCGGCACCGACAGAAACCGGAGCAGTCCTGTAATCGGTTATTTCACCATCAAAATTGACATCTCCGATATCATTTACAAGGGTTAGCCTTGTTCTTCCCTCAAACACATCCTGCATAGTTTCGGTCAGATCCTGACTGAGATTGGGAATGCTGGTCGGTGCATTGTTCTGAAAATACTGCACAGAGATTGTTTCCAGTCTGGGTGAAATAGATGCCCCGGTAAAAGAGTAATTTACCGAACACCCTGCAAAAATCAACAGGAACAGTCCCGTTACAATTAATCCTGTATTGCGGGCTATCCGGACTTTTTTTGTTCTCAATGTAAACCTTTCCAGTGACATAATAATTTTATTCAATGTTATACTGCCTGATTTTCCGGTAAAGAGTACGTTCTGAAATCCCAAGCTCTTCAGCTGCATGCTTTCGCCTGCCGTTGAATTTCTGCAAAGCCTTTTTAATCATCTCCATTTCTTTCTCCTGAAGCGAAAGCGATTCTTCCACAAGCTCCTCAGTATCTTCTATATTAGACTGTTCATGGTGTTTTGCTTCAAAATCCCCGTTGCCTGCCTGATCGTAAGGCTCATATGAAGAAGGATAAAGCCTTTTCAACAGCTTGGTATTGTTTTCAAATTCGGGATCTTCGGGATTTTTCCTTATAATGTCAAATACCAGTTTTTTCAGATCACTCATGTCATTTTTCATGTCAAAGAGTATCTTATAGAGGATCTCCCTGTCCGATGCAAAAGCCCTGTCATCACTGCCCCTAATTATTGCAGGCAATTTTTTATCCATATAGTCCGGAAGGTATTTGCGCAAAGTTTCGGGATCAATTTCCCTGTTCTTTTCAATTATTGAGAGCTGCTCAGTAATATTTTTCAGTTGCCTTATATTCCCCGGCCATTCAAAATTTTCAAGCATATTAAGCGCTTCGGTTGTCAGGCTTATTTCCGGCATACGGTAACGTTCTGCAAAATCGAGTGAGAACCTGCGGAAGAGCAAAATTATATCCTCTTTCCTTTCACGCAGGGGTGGAATAAGTACAGGAACGGTATTAAGCCGGTAATAGAGATCCTCCCGGAACTTGTTTTCAGCTATCGAATCAATAATATTCACATTTGTTGCAGCAATTACCCTTACATCGGTTTTATGGACTTTTGAAGAACCCACTTTTATATATTCACCTGACTCCAGAACACGTAAAAGCCTTACCTGGGTTGCAAGAGGCAACTCCGATACCTCGTCGAGAAAAATTGTGCCTTTGTCAGCCACTTCAAAATAGCCTTTTCTGCTTTCATGCGCTCCTGTGAAAGAGCCTTTTTCGTGTCCGAACAATTCAGAATCTATCGTACCTTCAGGGATTGCACCACAGTTAACCGCTATATAAGGTCCGTGTTTCCTGGCACTGAACTGATGTATAATCTGCGGGAACACCTCTTTACCGGTGCCGCTTTCACCTGATATAAGCACCGACAAATCGGTAGGAGCAACCCTGTATGCAACTTCGATAGCCCTGTTCAACCCGAGTGAGTTGCCGATTATCCCGAATCTCCTTTTTATTGCCTGAATATCCATTATAGTCAGATATTTAATTACTCCTGTGTCTCTTTACGTTTATATTTCAAGTTTGAAACGTATGACAAAATTACAATTTAAATGGTTTTTTATTTATTTTACATGGTTAAAATATCAGATATTTATCTGCAAATCTCATAAATATGTTCATAGCAGGCATCATACCGGCACGTTTCGCATCCACCAGGCTTCCCGGAAAACCCCTTGCTATTATCAAAGGCGAACCGATGATACGCCATGTATATGAACGTTCAATTGAAGCCCTGGATTATGTAGTTGTTGCAACTGACGACCGGCGAATAAAAGAAGCCGTTGAGCAGTTCGGGGGCAGGGTGGCAATGACCTCTGCCGGTCACAGAAGCGGAACTGACAGATGTGCAGAAGCTGCTGCAAAGATCAGTGGACCAGGAGGAGTTATCCCCGACGTAATAATCAATATCCAGGGCGACGAACCATTTGTCAGACCGGAACAGATCAGTCAGCTTGCTGAAGCTTTCAATGATCCTGCCGCAGAGATTGCAACCCTCATAAGGCTTGTCAAAAACAGTGATGATCTCTTCAATCCCGGCCTGCCGAAAGTGGTCTTCAACCTGCAAAAGGAGGCTCTCTATTTCAGCCGGTGGCCCCTGCCATATCTAAGGGATAAAGATGAAAACTCCTGGATTGAAAATTTCAACTTTTACAGGCATCTTGGCATGTACGGATACCGCACAAAAACCCTCATGAAGCTTGCAGATCTTCCGGCCTCCCCACTTGAATCGGCCGAATCGCTTGAACAAAACAGGTGGCTGGAGAACGGCTTTAACATTAAGGTTATTGCAACAGAATATGAATCTCTTTCGGTCGATACACCTGATGACCTGAAGAAGGCAAATGAGATGTGAAATAGTGACTTACTTAACTGCTAAAAGCTTTTAAATGCCGGAAAGAGCTTTCAGCTCATCAGTGAAATCGATGAAAGGATATTTTTTTTCAAGTTCCATAATCTGCCTTTCAATCTGCTGCAGAAAATCCCTGTAACTTTCCGAAGAAGGGTCAAAGGGCTTGTGCCCCAGTCCCTGGAGTATTTTCTCTACTTCCCTCATAACCAGGTGGGCTTCATGCAATATGAATGTTGTTGAAAATTTTTCCCAGATATATTCAATGGCCTGGGAATTAATATGTAACATATCTTTTTCATAAAACCTGTAATCTCTCAGGTCATCCATCACTATCTCATAAGCAGGGAAATACTGTACAAATCCAAACATTTCAATCAGTTTCTGCACTGCAAGTATAAGAACCGATTTGCTTACCTGGTTGCCGGCAGGGCCGTCTTTCCAGTGTCTTACGGGGCTTACTGTCAGTACAATATTAATCCCCGGGTTGAATAACCTTAACTTCTCAAAGAGCTTTTTGTACCTCTCAACAATTTCCTCAATTGATAAGAGGTAACGGTCGAAATTCTTTGCAGGGAGCTTGTGGCAGTTGGAGACAACCTCTCCTGTTTCCCTGAACTCATAAACCCTTGCCGTCCCAAAAGTGATAAAGAGGTAACCCGACTTTTTCAGTGCTTCCGACCCCTTTTCTGTTGATCTGTTTATTCTCTCCAGGCACTTATCCGCGTCAGTTGAAGAAAAAGATGTGTGGTGGTTAAAGCTGTACCAGCGACCGTTATGATAATTGAGATGGTCTTTGGTGAAAAACCTTTTCTCCAAAAGTATCCGAAGACTGTTCCCGACCGATACCGGGTTATATATTACCCCGAACGGGTTAACTTCCGCAGGGAATTTCATCCGCTTCATCTTTCCGCCTATGTTCTCGGCAAAACATGAGCCCATCCAAAGAGTTGTATCTTCGTAACCGGTTTTTATTCTGTCATCCTGCTGTGGTACATCCACTATAGTTCTGAATGATGCCATCTTCACGATAGATTTAAAAGAGTGAAAAATTTTCTTAAATTAAGGTTTTTTTCCGGTAAAAATATAAACAAAACAATGTCTGAAAATGCAAAAAACAATAAAGATCAAAACAGTCAACCATAACGGTCTGTATGATATAACGGAACAGGTCGCTGAAATAGTGGGACGCAGCGGTGTAAATTCCGGAATCGTATCTGTATACGCACAGGGAGCAACTGCAGCTGTAATGATCCAGGAGAGCTGGGATAACTCAATTCAGAACGACGTGATAAACCTTTTGAACAAACTTATTCCAAAAGGTGTATGGGAGCATGATTTACAGGATAATAATGGCGATTCCCACCTTAAAGCCGGGATTGTGGGACCTTCGGAAACCGTTCCCGTTATAGGAGGCAAACCCGGACTGTCAACATGGCAGAACATCTTTTTTTGCGAATTTGACGGACCGAGGGAGGTTAGGAATATTGCAGTGACAGTAATAGGCGACAGGAATTAAACTTTCACCGGTTATACGGGTAAGATACGGCAGATTCCTTCTCTGATAAGACCGGCGGAATTTCATCTATACCGCATTTCAGCTTTTCAGGAACTCCAGGTTTCTTTTTACCATTTTGAATCCGCTCCTGCCTATAACCGACCTGCCGAAAATCCGGCTGAACATTTCCTTCTCCATGTTTTGCCACTCACCTGCACTAAGTTTAAGCATTTCCGGGTGCGGTTTTAACAGAGGCTCGCTATGAGGCACACAATTTCTGTTATAAGGGCATACATCCTGGCATATGTCGCATCCGTAAACCCTGTTCTGCATACTGCCTTTCATTTTTTCAGGAAGAGCTCCCTTGTGCTGCGTTGTCAGATATGATATGCATTTCCTGGCATCAAGCAGATACGGGGCTGTAAGGGCACCGGTGGGACAGGCATCAATGCACAGCCGGCAATCCCCGCATTTATTCTCATCAAACGGCTTGTCCGGTGGAAGTTCAATATCTGCAACAATCTCTCCTATAAAAAAAAAGGAGCCCTTTTCGTTGGCTATCAAACAGTTGTTTTTGCCAATCCACCCAAGACCTGAACGAACAGCCCACGCCCTGTCAAGAACCGGGGCTGAATCGACAAATCCCCTGCCCTTTGTATTTCCGGCAGCTTTATTGATAATTTCAAGCAGGCGGTTGAGTTTATGTTTTATAACAAAATGGTAATCGCTCCCGTAAGCATACTTTGCAACAACAGGAGCCAGGGTATCCTTCTGAAAATCTCCGGGAAAATAGTTGTGTAATACGGAAATAACGCTTTTTGCACCTTCAAACAACCTGCGGGGATCAGCCCTTTTTTCAAAGTTTTTTTCCATGTATTGCATTCCTGCATGCATGCCGGAGGAGAGCCATTGTTCGAGCCGCTTAGCCTCATCTTCCAGAAAAGATGCACGGGAAATACCGCATGCAGTGAAACCCAGTTCAATTGCAGCAGCTTTGATTAACCCTGCTATTTTTTTATTGTTCGGGATCATCCGGCTCAGGAGTGATAATCACATAAGTCCCAGCTCAAGCCTGGCCTCATCGCTCAACATGCTCTTGTCCCACGGTGGATCGAACACCACTTCTATTTCCAGCTCCTCAACACCCGGAATTTCCCTCAGCTTTTCATCTATTTCTTCAACCAGCTGGTCAGCCATCGGACAATTGGGTGCAGTAAGGGTCATAACCAGTTTAACCCTCTTACGGTCATCAATATTGATCTCATAAATGAGCCCGAGATCATATATATTTACAGGCAGTTCAGGATCGTAGATCTCTTTCAGCGTTTCGACTATGATTCTTTCAGTTTCCTTATTCCTGTCTTTTTCATCCATATCATTATCCCTTTTTCTGTTCCTTCGTCTTATAGGCAAGGGCATACATTTTCATCTGCTTAACCATGGAAACAAGTCCGTTAGACCTTGTGGGGGAAAGATTCTCCTTCAGCCCGGTTTGGTCAATGAAAAAGAGATCGGAATTAACCAGCTCTTCCGGGGTGCGTCCGGACATAACCCTTATCAGAAGGGATATAATCCCCTTTGTAATTACCGCATCACTGTCAGCCGAAAAATAGATCTTGCCGTCACGGTATTCAGCATGAAGCCAGACCTTTGACTGGCAACCTTTTATCAGGTTTTCACTTGTCTTGTATTTATCCTCTATTGGCGGAAGGTCTTTGCTCAGCTCAATCAGATGGTTGTATTTATCTATCCAGTCTTCAAAAATGTTGAACTCCTCAATTATCTCTTTCTGAACCTTTTCAATTGACATAACAACTCTTTTTCATTAAAACTGTCTCCGGATGTCACTTTTGCATTTTAATTAAACATCTCTTTTACCTTAATAACGGCATCGTAAAGTGTATCTATCTCTCTTTTTGTATTATAGAACACAAGCGATGCCCTTATTGTTCCGCGAACCCCGAAGAAGTCCATTACAGGCTCGGCACAATGGCTGCCTGTGCGGACGGCAACGCCCATCTTGTCGATAACCATTCCTGCATCATATGGGTGGATATTTTCAATCATAAATGATATAACGCTCGTTCTTTTCCTCGGGGTGCCAATCAGGCGCAAACCATCTATTTGCATGAGTTTTGATACAGCATATTCTGTAAGTTCCTTCTCATACCCGGCAATATTTTCCAGTCCCGTCTTCCCTACATAATCAAGCGCCGCAGCCATGGCAATTGCTCCGGTATAATTGGGAGTGCCGGCTTCAAACTTGAAAGGAAGCTTGTTGTAGGTTGTTTTCTGAAAGGTGACGTTACTTATCATTTCTCCTCCCCCCTGCCAGGGTACCATCCTGTCAAGCCACTTCTCCTTTCCGTAAAGAACCCCGGTTCCGGTTGGGCCGTAAATCTTATGTCCGGAAAAAGCGAAGAAATCGGCATCAATTTTTTGCACATCTATCTTTTCGTGCTGAACAGATTGTGCTCCGTCAACAAGAACGGGTACATCCTGTTTGTGAGCTATCTCAATGATTCTTTCAACCGGATTGCGCGTCCCAATGGCATTGGAAACATGAACTACAGCTACCAGGCGGGTTTTGGGCCCGATAAGTTTTTCATACTCCTCCATTATCAGCTCCCCGTCACCGTTAATTGGTATTACTTTCAGGACTGCATTTTTCCTTTCGCACAACATCTGCCAGGGGACAATATTTGAGTGGTGTTCCATTGCAGAGACTATTATTTCGTCTCCTTCTCCTACAAAACTTTCACCGAAGGAGAAAGCAACCAGGTTGACAGAACCGGTTGTCCCTGAAGTGAATATTACCTCGTGTGAATGGTTTGCATTGATAAAGCTGGCAACCTTTTCCCTGGCATTTTCATACTCTCCGGTACACAGGTCGCTTAAATGGTGTACTCCCCTGTGTATATTGCTGTTGATGGTTTTGTACACCCTCTCTATCTCTTCTATAACCTGAACCGGTTTTTGTGTTGTTGCGGCATTATCAAGGTAGACAAAAGGCTTGTCATATACTTTCCTGTGCAATACAGGGAAGTCGTTTCTTATTTTTTCAACATCAAATTTCAAAGCACCTGTTTTTTATTGTTAATGAAACTAGCCACAGTTCATTGCGCAGTTGTTGCATCTTGAAAGCTCTCCGCGGAGACGTTTGTTTACCAGGTCGTCAATCCTTTTTCGCAGTGGCTTTACGTCAATACGCCCTATAACCTCGTAAGCAAATGCATACATCATCATGAGGCGCGCCTCCCTTTCCGGTATGCCCCTTGAGCGCATGTAAAAGAGTGCGTTATCATCCAGCTGTCCCACAGTGGATCCGTGACTGCATTTTACATCGTCGGCATATATCTCAAGCTGCGGACGTGAATTTATTCTGGCGTCATCTGTAAGGAGGATATTGTTGTTTGCCTGGTATGCATTGGTTTTCTGGGCGTTTTCCCTCACAAGGATTATCCCGTTGAAAGAGCCAGATGCCTGGTCATCCAAAACACCCTTGAACAGCTGGTTACTTTGGCACCCCGGCATGGCATGGTCAATCCGGACAAAATTGTCAATATACTGCTTTTTGTCTGTCAGATAAAGCCCAAGAGCATTATTCTCACAGCCTTCCTCATCCAGTCTTGCAGAAATATTATTTCTTATAAACCCTCCGTGAAGTGATATAGTGTTGGTAAACACACTGCTTTCCTTTTTCTGTTTAATAAATGTATGCGAAATCTGGGCAGATCCGTTATGTTCATTCTGGATCTTGGAAAGGCTAAAATTTGCCCCTGCAGCAGCATGTATTTCAGTTACACTGTTTGTCAGAAAACTGCTTGCAGAAAGGGTGTGGTCACATACAACCAACTTGGCACTGCTGTTCTCCTCTGCAATGATAAGACTCCTGTGCTGGGCCATCAGGTCGGTTTCATGTATCATTATGTTGACTACCTGAAGAGGTTTTTTAAGAACTGCTCCTTCAGGCATGTAGATAAATACCCCGTCCTGGGAAAATGCCGTGTTCATTGCAACCAGTCCGTCATCACTCTCCCCTGCCATAGAATTGTAATACTTCCCCACGAGGTCGGGCATTTTGGCAGCAGCTTCAGCCATGCTGCCGGCAATTATGCCTCCTTCAAGCTCTATGAGAGGCTTTTTGGGATTGTAATATTTCCCGTTTACAAGAAGGATCAGGTTGGTGTCAAGATCGGGTATATCGCAATTGAAAATATCAAGTATATTAAAAGAGACTTTGTTAACGCTGAAAGAGTGGGCAAGGTCTTTATCAAACAAGCTTTCAATCCGGGCATAACGGTAATCCTCGCTTTTATCCGAAGGCAGTCCCAGCTGCCGAAAATGCTCAAGGGCTTCCCCCCTGAACCTGTTCATAAGCGGCGCGGAACCGGAATCGATCCGGTCCCTGTTTTCCCGGAAAATAGTAATAAAATCACCTTTTATATCCTTTTTATCCTTTACGGCACTCATGATTCGGCTTCCTCCTTTATCCACTCGTAACCCTTCTCCTCAAGCAGCAGTGCCAGGTCTTTCCCGCCCGATTTCACAAGGCGTCCGTCGTACAGCACATGCACAAAATCCGGTATAATATAGTCGAGAAGGCGCTGGTAATGGGTAATTACAATACTTGCAGTCTCTTTTGACTTGAGTTGGTTCACACCATTGGCAACTATCCGCAGAGCATCGATATCAAGCCCCGAGTCGGTTTCATCTAATATTGCAAGCCTTGGTTCAAGCATGGCCATCTGGAAAATCTCGTTCTTCTTTTTTTCACCGCCGGAAAATCCTTCATTTACAGAACGGTTTGTAAGGGAGGAATGAATTTCAACCAGTTCCTTCTTTTCCCTCATCATCTTCAGAAAGTCGGAAGCCGACAACGGTTTCTGTCCCCTGTGTTTGCGGAGTTCGTTAACTGCGGTCTTCAGAAAGTTGACCATGCTAACCCCCGGTATTTCAATAGGATATTGAAACCCGAGGAATAACCCTTCCTTTGCACGCTGTTCGGGAGATTTTTCCAGCAGGTCCTCTCCGTTATATAAAACTTTTCCGCCTGTTACCCTGAACATGTCCCGTCCGGCAAGAACTGCTGCCAGTGTGCTTTTGCCCGATCCGTTGGGCCCCATTATTGCATGCACCTCACCTGCTTTTACTTCAAGGTTGAGCCCCTTTATTATCTCCTGGTCTTCTATTTCTACCCTAAGGTCTTTTATCTTCAGCATATTTGCAATTTTATCTTTATTGATTTTAACCAACGCTGCCTTCCAGGGTTATCTGAAGGAGCTTTTGCGCTTCAACGGCAAATTCCATAGGCAGTTTGTTCAGCACCTCTTTGGCGTAACCGTTAACTATAAGTCCGATTGCATCTTCGGTTGCAATGCCGCGCTGGTTGCAATAGAATATCTGATCTTCACCTATTTTGGATGTGGTTGCCTCATGCTCCACAATAGCCGAACTGTTGTCGGTTTCAATGTAAGGGAAAGTATGTGCACCGCATTTGTCGCCCAGTAACAGGGAGTCGCACTGGCTGAAATTCCTTGCATTTTCCGCTCCGCGCAAAACTTTTACAAGCCCCCTTTAACTGTTATTGCTTTTCCCGGCTGAGATACCCTTTGAAACTATAACGCTCCTGGTATTTTTCCCGATGTGGATCATTTTTGTCCCGGTATCTGCCTGCTGGTGGTTGTTTGTTACGGCCACGGAATAAAATTCACCCACGGAATTATTCCCCTTCAGTATACATCCCGGGTACTTCCATGTTATGGCTGACCCTGTTTCTACCTGCGCCCAGGATATCTTTGAATTATCGCCCCTGCATATGCCCCTTTTTGTGACAAAATTGTATATGCCACCTTTCCCCTCTTTATTTCCGGGATACCAGTTCTGTACCGTAGCATATTTTACGTGGGCATTGTTCATTGCAACTATTTCTACAATTGCCGCATGCAACTGATTCTCGTCACGTTGCGGAGCGGTGCAACCTTCCATATAACTTACGTAGCTGTTGTCTTCTGCCACTACAAGTGTCCTTTCAAACTGGCCCGTATTGGCGGCATTGATCCTGAAATAGGTCGAAAGCTCCATAGGGCAGCGAACTCCTTTTGGTATGTAGCAGAAAGACCCGTCGCTGAAAACGGCTGAATTAAGGGCTGCAAAATAGTTGTCGGTATACGGAACAACCGTCCCCATATATTTTTTCACCAGATCGGGATGTTCGCGAACAGCTTCGCTGAAAGAACAGAAAATTATCCCCAGGTCAGCCAGGGTCTCCTTGAAAGTGGTTTTGACCGAGACACTGTCCATTACCGCATCAACTGCAACACCAGCCAGGTGCTTTTGCTCCTCAAGGGGTATTCCGAGCTTGTTGAAGGTTTCCAGAAGTTCAGGGTCAACCTCATCAAGACTGTCGGTTTTTTTCTTTTGCCTGGGAGCGGAATAATATATAAGACTCTGGTAGTCTATTTCAGGGATTTTCAATTTTGCCCATCCGGGCATATCCATAGTAAGCCAGTGCCGGTATGCTTTAAGCCGGAAATCAAGCATAAACTGTGGCTCATTCTTCCTGGCAGATATTTCCTTTATCACATCTTCGTTGAGACCCTTTGCTATACTGTCCTGTTCAATATCGGTATAGAAACCGAATTTGTATTCACTCCCCGTAACCTCTCCAAGTATTTTATCTTGCTCTTTTTTCATAACTTTGCCAATCTCAGGGTAAACGCTCTCAAATTAGAATTAATCTAATTAAGCGCAAATATAGTAAAATAGTAACAAAATTTAAAGCCAAAAAGTTGAATTACTTCAACAATAAAAGATATGAATAAAAAAGAGAAAAGAACAGAGTTGTCGGAGCTTGGGGAATTCGGGCTGATTGATCATCTTACAAAAGATTTGAAAAACAGACATAAAGAAACCGTTAAAGGTGTTGGTGATGATGCCGCCATTCTTGATTACGGCAATAAGCTTGTAGTTGCCACCAGCGACCTGCTGATGGAGGGTATTCACTTTGACCTGATGTACACCCCCCTTAAACATCTTGGATACAAAGCTGTAACCGTTAATCTTTCGGATGTTTATGCTATGAACGGATATCCCAGGCAGATAATAATTTCCATAGCACTTTCCGCAAAGTTTTCCCTTGAACAGGTTGAAGAGCTTTACCGGGGCATCAGGCTTGCCTGTGAAAGGTATAATGTAGACATTGCCGGAGGTGACACCACATCGTCAATGACAGGTTTGGCTATAAACATTACAGCTCTTGGTGAAGCGTCCGAAGGATCGACAGTATTTCGCAGCGGGGCTGTCAAAAATGATATCATATGCGTTTCGGGTGACCTCGGTGCTTCATATATGGGGCTCCAGGTGCTTGAAAGGGAAAAAAAGATATTCATGGAAGATCCTGAAATAAAACCGTTGCTTGAGGGATATGACTATGTTATTGAACGGCAGCTAAAGCCGGAGGCTAGAAGGGATGTAATCGAGTTCCTGTCTGAAAGGGAAGTCGTTCCCACATCAATGATCGATATTTCTGACGGACTCTCGTCAGAAATAAATCATATCTGCACAAATTCAGGTAAAGGATGCAGACTCTTTGCCGAACATATACCATTTGACAATGAAACGGTTAAAGTTGCCGGAGAGATGAATATAGAGCCTCTGATGGCAGCGCTTAACGGCGGCGAGGATTATGAGCTGCTTTTCACAGTAAGGCCCGATGACTACAAAAAGATAAGCGATGTGGCGGTTATAAAGGCTATCGGACACATTACAACGCCCGAAGAAGGGCTAAACCTGGTATCACCTGACGGCTCGGTGATAAAGCTCTCATCCGGAGGCTGGAATTCAATGGGGAAAAAGGGGAAGTGATCAGAGGTTTTGCTTAACTTCAACCTCCCTGTATGCTTCAATAATGTCTCCTACCTTGATATCATTGAAGTTTTCAATGTTCAGACCGCACTCATAACCTGTTGCAACCTCTTTCACATCATCCTTATACCTCTTTAGAGACCCCAGCACACCGGTGTAAACCACAATTCCTTCACGAATCACCCTGACCTTCGAGTTGCGGTTGATTTTTCCCTCCTTCACAATACATCCGGCAACCCTTCCAACCTTGGAGATCTTGAACACATCCCTTATTTCAAGGGTAGCCACAATCTCCTCTTTTATCTCAGGTATCAGCATACCTTCCATAGCCGACCTGATCTCATTTATTGCGTCGTAGATAATTGAATAGAGACGGATGTCGATCTCCTCTTTCTCGGCAAGCTTACGGGCAGACATTGAAGGTCTCACCTGAAAACCGACGATTATTGCATTGGAAGCTGCAGCAAGCAGTATATCCGATTCCGATATCTGTCCCACAGCCTTGTGGATTATCCTTACCTGTATCTGTTCGGCAGATAACTTGATAAGTGCATCCGAAATAGCTTCCACTGAACCGTCAACATCACCTTTAACAATAATGTTCAGCTCCTGGAAATTGCCGATTGCAATCCGCCTTCCAATCTCATCAAGTGTAATATGCTTTTGTGTACGAAGTCCCTGCTCCCTTTGAAGCTGTTCCCTCCTGTTTGCAATGTCCTTTGCTTCCCTGTCACTTGTCAGCACATTGAAATTATCGCCTGCCTGGGGAGCACCGTTGAGTCCGAGTATCAGCACCGGTGTTGAGGGGCCGGCTTCTTTTATACGCTTGCCCCTCTCGTTGTACATTGCCTTGACATGACCGTAGAATGTTCCGGCAAGCACCAGGTCGCCTACCTTTAGGGTTCCGCTCTGGACGAGCATGGTTGCAATATAACCCCTGCCCTTATCCAGTGATGACTCCACAACCGTTCCTGCAGCGTTTTTCGAAGGATTGGCTTTAAGTTCCTGTACTTCAGACTCAAGCAAGACCTTTTCAAGGAGAATATCGATGTTTTTTCCCTGTTTTGCAGATATTTCCTGAACCTGGTATTTCCCGCCCCAGTCTTCTGTCAAAAAGTTCATGTTTGCAAGCTGCTCCCTGATCCTTTCGGTATTGGCATTCGGCCTGTCTATCTTGTTGATGGCAAAAACAATTGGCACCCCTGCCGCATGGGCATGGTTTATAGCTTCCACCGTCTGGGGCATCACACTGTCATCCGCCGCTATAACGATTATTGCAACATCTGTAATCTTTGCACCGCGTGCACGCATTGCGGTAAATGCTTCGTGACCCGGAGTATCGAGAAAAGTTATATTCTTCCCGTTCTCAAGTTTTACGCTATATGCCCCGATATGCTGGGTGATTCCTCCCGCTTCTCCGCCTATAACATTTGAATGCCTTATAAAGTCCAGCAAAGAAGTTTTCCCGTGGTCAACATGTCCCATAACCGTAACTATGGGCGAACGCGGTTCCATTTCAGAAGGATCCCCTTCATCTTCTTTAACATCATCCTGCAAGTCTACACTTACAAACTCGGTTTTAAAATCGTACTCTTCAGCAACCAGCGAGATCGTTTCAGCATCAAGCCTCTGGTTTATTGACACGAAAAGTCCAAGGTTCATACAGGAGGAGATAATATCAGTAGCCGGCACATCCATCATGTTTGCCAGTTCGCTTACTGTAACGAATTCGGTAACCTTGAGAACATTCTTTTCCTTTTCCTGCCTCTCGGCGTCCTCACGCTGCCTGACACTCAGCTGCTCACGTTTTTCACGCCTGTACCTGGAACCTTTTGATTTTCCTTTTGATGTGAGTCTTGATAAAGTATCCTTGATCTGTTTCTGTACATCCTCATCACTTATTTCGGGACGCAAAGCCTTACCTTTCTTTTTACTCTTCTTTTTCAGGGGTTCGTCTTGCTGCTTGCGCCCTTTCTTCTCTTTTTCTTTCTCCTTGCCTTCTACAGCCACCTTCTGGTTATCCTTGCGAATTCTCTTTCTCCTCTTCTTTTTTGGTCTTCCTGTTTCACCTTCAGCAGACTGTTGCTTCTTCCTCTCTTCAGGTGAGGGGAGGTTTATTTTTCCCACTACCCTTACACCGCTGAGTTTCTGCACACTTGGCTTATATATCTCATCTTCAGCCTTTTTAGCTGCAGGTGCCTCTTCAGTCTCCGCCTCCTTTTCCTTTGCCGGAGGAGGTGTATCCTCTCTTTTATCTTTGGGTTTCTCAGGCTTCTCGACTTTATCCTCTTTCTTAACAGCTTTCTTTTCACCGGCTTTTTCGCTGACCGGTTCTTTCTTCTCTTTCTTCTCTTTCTTCTCTTTCTTTTCTTCCTTCTCTTTCTTTTTTTCCTTATCTTCCTTCTCTTTTAACTCTTCAGCAACTTTATCTGACTTTTCATCCTTTTTGGGCGGCTGCTTTTTCCTGCTGATTGAATCGAGGTCTATAGATCCCACTATCTTTAATTTTGAACCCCTCTCTTCTTTCTCATGCTGCTTTTCCGGTGCCTCTTTTTCCTCATCTTTTACTTCCTCTCCGGCAGGTTCCTTTTTAGATGGTTCAGATGCACCCTCCTCTTTTTCTGAGGGCTTTTCAACATCACTCTCTTTTTCGCCGGGTTTTTCTTTTTCTTCAGTCACAACAGCTTTTTTCCCGGAAGTCTCCTTTATCAGCAATTCATCATCGCTCTCCGGTGAATCAGTTTCAGACTCCGTTTTTTCTGCATGAATATCATCAATTGACAATGCCTCCTTCCTTTCCCTGGAAATACGGAAACTCATCTTCTCGGACTCCTCCTTGACCTTTATCTCGGAGCTGTACTCCTTGAGCAAAAGGTTGTACTGTTCCTCTGTTACTTTCGTGTTAGGGTTTGCGTTGATATCATAACCCTTTTTCTTAAGGTAATCGACTATGGTCTGTATACCCAGGTTGAATTCCCGTGCAACTTTACTGAGTCGTTTTGTTTTTGTGACTTCTGACATAAATAACCTCGCAGTTTATTGCCCCTCTTTAATAACTGTTTAAACTTCAAATCATTCGAATTCCGCATTCAGAATTCTCATAACATCACGCACAGTCTCCTCCTCCAGTTCAGTCCGTTTCATAAGATCCTCCACGGTAAGTTCGAGAACGCTTTTTGCAGTATCGCAACCTATAGATTTCAGTTCATCAATGACCCATGAATCCAGCTCATCTGCAAATTCATCCAGATTCACATCCTCTTCATCTTCTGTACCGCTTTCCCTGAAGACATCTATTTCATAACCTGTTAGCTGACCTGCCAGCTTAATGTTCAGCCCTCCCTTCCCTATTGCAAGGGATACTTCATTGGGCTTGAGAAAAACCTCGGCGTGCTTTTCCTCTTCGTTTATTTTTATTGAACTTATCTTTGCAGGACTCAGAGACCTGGTAATATAAAGCTGTGTATTGTTTGTGAAATTGATAACATCAATATTTTCGTTTCTCAACTCCCTTACTATCCCGTGAATTCGTGACCCTTTCATCCCGACACACGCCCCAACCGGGTCTATCCTTTCGTCATACGATTCAACTGCCACCTTGGCACGCTCCCCCGGCACACGAACTATCTTTTTTATTGTAATGAGCCCGTCAAAGATCTCCGGCACCTCAAGCTCAAAAAGCCGCTCCAGGAACACAGGTGATGTGCGCGAAAGTATTATCAGCGGGGTATTGTTTCTCATCTCAACCCTTATTACAACCGCACGTATGGTATCGCCCTTTCGAAAGTAATCAGTTGGAATCTGTTCCTGTTTGGGCATTATAAGTTCATTTCCTTCATCGTCAATGACAAGTATTTCCCTTTTCCAAACCTGGTATACATCGCCTGTGACTACCTCACCGATACGGTCTTTGTATTTGAGATAAACATTGTTCTTTTCAAGCTCCATTATTCTTGATGTGAGGTTTTGCCTGAGCGACAAAATTGCTCTTCTGCCAAAATCAAGAAGCTTTACCTCATCTGTAACTTCTTCACCCACCTCATAGTCGGGATCAATCTCCTTTGCCTTCGACAGGGATATCTGGAGGTTAAAGTCCTCAACCTCCCCGTCAGGCACCACCTCACGGTTACGCCAGATCTCGAAGTCGCCCTTGTCAATATTGATTATAATATCAAAATTTTCATCCGTGCCGTACTTCTTTAAAAGCATATTTCTGAATACATCTTCCAGCACACTCATCATAGTAGCACGGTCAATATTTTTCAGTTCTTTAAATTCCGAAAAAGTGTCCGTCAAATTCAGGTTTTCCATTTCAAGTCTCTTTTATCAAAATTCTATAAGAAGCCTGGTAGCCTTTACAGATTCAAACTCAAATTCTCTCTTTATTATTTTTTCAACAGGACGCTTCCTGCCGGTTTTTTCCTTTATCTTTTCATCAATTGTGAAACCTTCATCCTTTACTTCCTTAAGCACTCCCTTGTGCTTTGCTCCTTCCCGGGTAACTACCTCAACTATGTTTCCCAGGTTCTTCAGGTATTGCCTTATCACCACGAAAGGTTCTGACAAGCCGGGTGATGAAACCTCCAGCTCAAAATCTTCATTATCCCTGTCCAGGCTCTTTTCAATCAACCTGTTCATTCGGACACAATCATCAATAGTCACACCCTCTTCATTGTCAATATTTATCGTTATCCTGTTTGATGGGGTGACCTTAACCTTTACCAGGAACATCCCGCTGTCCAGGTTGTTTTCAACAATCTCCCTTATCAATCCGGCATCTATCATGGCTTAACCTCTATTCAAATTTCAGCTGCAAACAGATAATCCACTGAATTAATTTCGTTAACCGCTGCTTAGCCCGCAACCGGTCAGACTGCAGTTTTTGCCAAAAACCCCGGCTTATGCCTGCTGTAATTTAAATCTTTTTAATTAACGTTTGTTGGTTTACAGCTTTTTTAACAGCACTGATTTATATAAAATAGGGGACTATTGTCCCCTATACACTATTTCTTCACCGCAATCATCCGCAAAGCTAATAAAATAATGTTTAAAATACAAAAATATTATATTGAAAGTTAGTACTTTTATAGTGGTGGAATTCTCTATTGAGAAAACTTCATTATTTTTGCCACCGGACTGACAGAGCCCGGAGTGTAATATGTTGTTTTACCGTAACAACCGTTAAATCTCCAATAATGCAATATTATAACCCTGACAAATTCAGTGAGTAAAAACCTGACCAATAAAAGAAAAATAATAAACGATCCGGTTCACGGATTCATTGAAATATCGTCCGGGCTCATTTTCGACCTGATAGAGCATCCTGCATTTCAAAGGTTGAGAAGAATAAAGCAACTCGGGCTTACAAATTTTGTTTATCCGGGCGCAACACATACGCGTTTCCAGCACGCTCTCGGTGCAGCTCACCTGATGAGGTCGGGTATTGACATTATCAGGCAAAAAGGGCACGAAATAACCGATGAGGAGGCTGAGGCAGCCATTATGGCCATTCTGCTCCACGATATCGGTCACGGCCCCTTTTCTCATGCACTCGAGTTCTCTATAATACAGAACATTACCCACGAACACATGTCATCTGTCTATTTTGATGTTCTGAACCGCCGTTATAACGGAAGTCTGGATAAAGCCAAAGATGTTTTTAACGGTACATATAAAAAGAAATTCCTGCACCAGCTTGTTTCAGGCCAGCTTGATGTAGACCGGCTTGATTATCTTAAACGCGATAGTTTTTTCACAGGGGTTACAGAGGGTGTTATAGGTTCAGAGCGGATTATTAAAATGCTGAATGTTCATGATGACAAACTGGTAATAGATGCCAAAGGGATCTACTCTATAGAAAAGTTCCTGATAGCCCGGCGGTTAATGTACTGGCAGGTCTATTTCCATAAAACAGTCATTGCAGCTGAATACCTTCTTGTAATGCTGCTGAAAAGGGCAAGGGAGCTTGCACTTGCAGGGGAAAAACTTTTTTCAACCCCACCTCTCGGATTTTTTCTTTCAAACAGTATAAATAAAAAAGATCTGAAAGATCCCGCTCTGCTGGATGAAATTGTTCATCACTACACCATGCTTGATGATGATGATATAACAAGCTCTGCCAAGGTCTGGACGGAGCATTCGGATCCCGTACTTTCAACGCTGGCAGGCAACCTTGTAAACCGGAAACTCTTTCGCGTTGAAATTGGCGACACACCTTACAGCACTGAACATGCTGGAAGGATAAAAGAAAAAATAATGAAAAAGTACGGTATCAACGAGCATGAAGCTTCACATTTCGTCTTTTCCGACGAGATAACCAACCATGCCTACAGCGGGGAAGACGAAAATATTTGCATTCTCCACAAGAACGGGAAACTGGTTGATATAGCCGGGGCTTCTGATATGTTCAACGTATCGCTTTTGTCAAAAATCACAAAAAAATATTTTATTTGCTTCCCGAAAGAGATTGAAACATTTTAAAATATTAGTTTTGCATTTAATATGATATTGTAAATTTTTTTAATTATGCAAATGGAGTTCACGGCAAAGAGGATTGCCGAATACTTAAACGGTGAAGTGGTAGGCAACCCCAATGAAAAGATCCTGAATGTTTCCAGGATAGAAGAAGGGGAACCAGGCGGGCTTGCATTCCTTGCAAATCCTAAATATGAAAAGTACATATACAGTACTCAGGCATCGGTTGTGATAGTAAACCGGGATTTCGAGCCGTCACAACCTGTGAGCTGCACTCTCATTAAAGTAGATAATTCATACCAGGCTATCGCCGAACTTCTGGAGATGAAAGAAAAGTCGAAACCGGGGAAGAAAGGAATAGATAAATCGGCCCAAACCGACACGTCCGCTACTATTGGAAAAAATGTATACATCGGCCATTTTTCAGTTGTTTCGGAAAATACTGTTATAGGCAACAATGTAAAGATATACCCCCAGACCTATATAGGGGAGGACGTAATTATTGGTGACAACACCATAATATATCCGGGTGTTAAAATTTACAACGATTGCATTATTGGCAAAAATTGCATTATTCATGCCGGTTCGGTGTTAGGCAGCGACGGGTTTGGATTTGCGCCAATGGATGACAACAACTATAAGAAGATCCCCCAGGTAGGGAATGTCATACTTGAAGATAATGTGGAGGTAGGAGCAAACACAACAATTGACAGGGCAATGATGGGATCTACAATAATCCGCAGGGGCACAAAGCTGGACAATCTCATTCAGGTAGCTCACAATGTCAATATAGGGGAGAATACGGTTATAGCAGCTCAAAGCGGTATTGCCGGATCCACCAGGATAGGCAGCAACTGCATGTTCGGCGGACAGGTAGGTGTGTCCGGGCATTTAACCGTTGCCAGCGGTGTGAAGGCAGCTGCACAGTCAGGAATCGCATCCAGCGTTACCAAAGACAATGAAGTTATTCAGGGATCACCAAGCCTCAATGCAGGTGAATTTAAACGTTCATATGTGCTGTTTAAAAAGCTCCCCGAACTGAGAGAACAGATAAGCAGGCTTCAGGAGCAGATTAATGAACTGAAAAAAAAGTTATGACAATCTCATCTCTGTCCCGGCCTGTTTGTTGAAGATCAGCATCTCAATGGTTCAAACTAAAGAAAAGCCTGCCGGGTTTTTCTTTTTTTTTGTATATTGCGGCGTTTTATTTTTATACCTACACAAACATTATGTCAGATAAGCAGAAAACATTGAAAAAACCGATAACCCTTACCGGCAAGGGTTTACATACAGGAATGCAGGTTGAATTGACATTCAGGCCTGCCCCTGAAAATCATGGTTGCAAATTCAGGAGGATCGATCTGGATGGGACTCCAACAGTTAATGCAGCAGCTGAAAATGTTGCTGATACATCACGCGGTACAACCCTCGAGGAAAACGGTGTAAGGGTTGCCACTGTAGAGCATGTTATGGCTGCCCTTTACGGACTTGGAATTGACAATGTCATTATGGAGATAAACAAGGCTGAAGCTCCGATAATTGACGGCAGCTCCAAGTTCATTATAAAAGCTATAAAGGAAGCAGGAATTATAGAACAGAAAGAAGAAAAGAGGTACTTTGAAATAAAGGAAAAGATCAGCTATATTGACGAAAAGAAAGGAGTAGAAATAGTTGCTTTCCCTGACGACAAGCTGTCGGTTAATGTTTTGATAGACTACAACTCAAAAGTTCTGGGCAATCAGTATGCAACTCTCAACAATCTTTCGGAGTTCGAAAATGAGATCGCTTCCTGCCGCACTTTTGTGTTTTTCCATGAGCTTGAATTCCTCTTGAAAAACAATCTCATAAAAGGAGGTGACCTCGACAATGCTATAGTAATTCTGGAAAAGGAAGTCCCGCAGGAAGAGCTTGACAGGATAGCCGACCTGTTTAAAAAACCCCGGATACGAAGAAAACCTGAAGGGGTTCTTAACAATCTGGATCTTTATTTCAGTAACGAACCGGCACGTCATAAGCTTCTTGACCTTATGGGCGACATTTCCCTGATAGGGCGCCCTGTAAAAGGGAAGATAGTGGCATCAAGGCCCGGACACTATGCAAATAACCAGTTTGCTTTACAGGTTAAAAAAATGATGCAGCAGGAAGAAGGAAAGATGACTGTTCCTGTATATAACCCGGAAATACCGCCGGTTTATAATGTAGGTGATATAATGGGCCTGCTCCCCCACAGGCCGCCTTTTCTCCTGGTGGACAAGATACTGGAAATAACTGATTCCAGTATTGTCGGACTGAAAAATGTCACCATGAACGAAGATTTTTTTACCGGACACTTCCCCAGAGAGCCAATTATGCCGGGAGTGCTTCAGATAGAAGCAATGGCACAGGTTGGGGGTATCCTTGCACTGAACAGTGTACCTGACCCGGATAATTATTCGACCTATTTCCTGAAAATTGACAAAGTGAAGTTCAAACACAAGGTTGTCCCCGGCGACACCCTTCTTTTCCACCTTGAAAGTCTTGCCCCCATAAGACGTGGTATAGTGCACATGTTCGGCCAGGGGTTTGTGGGAGACAAAGTTGTGACGGAAGGGGAACTGATGGCAAGAATAGTGAAAAACAGCAATCCTGCTGACAAGAAAAGAACAGAAAAAGACAAAAAACAATAAACCCATTTTGCACTCATGCATAAAGAGTTAAATGTAATCCACCCCAATGCAAAAATTGGAAATAATGTAACTGTAGAACCCTTCTCAACAATAGCAGCCGATGTTGAAATCGGTGACGGCACCTGGGTGGGGCCGAACGTTACCGTAATGGATGGAGCACGCATAGGAAAAAACTGTAAAATATTTCCGGGAGCCGTTATAGCCGGAATACCGCAAGACCTTAAATTCAGGGGGGAAAAGACAACTGCAGAAATCGGAGACAATACCGTTATCCGCGAATGTGTAACAGTAAACAGGGGGACGGCATCGAGGGGAAATACCATGATAGGAAAGAACTGCCTGATCATGGCCTATGTTCATGTGGCACACGACTGCTCCATAGGCAATTATTGCATACTTGTGAACAATGTGGGACTTGCCGGTGAAGTGGTGGTAGAAGACTTTGTTATAATAGGAGGAATGTCTGCAGTTCACCAGTTTTCCAAAATAGGTACCCACTCAATGATAGGGGGGACTTCAAAGATAAGGCAGGATGTACCGCCGTACATAAAAGCTTCCAAGGATCCGCTCTCTTATGTGGGGATCAACTCCGTAGGGCTCAGAAGGAGAAATTTCTCAAACGAGATAATTTACAATATAAATGACGCCTACAGGATTATTTACCAGCAGGGACTGAATACTTCAAATGCACTGAAAAAAGTGGAAGATACAATACCTGCTTCTCCGGAGCGGGACAAAATTATCAGCTTTATAAGCAGTTCGGAACGTGGTATTATAAGAGGGTGGACAGGTGAAAGTGATGAGGACGAACTGTAATATTCACGAAATTTCACAATAATTCTGAACCTTAACGCTGTCAGCCGGCCTAAAATAATATTGATATATGCATATATATTTAGGCATAAATTTTGTTGCTGTTTGTATAATCGTCCATTACCTGTTTTAACAAATTAACAAACCTGTTTAGCCCAGTGTGGACAGGCAAAAAAGAGATTAACAAGGCAGCCTCTTGTTAACCAAAGAGATAGAAAAATGAAAAGAATAATCCTTTTAGCAGCGACAGTAATAATAATTTCCGGCAGCCTGTTTTCACAATCTTCTGCTGAATATGTCAACTGGTATTCTTTTGAAGAAGCGGTTGAAAAGGTTTCTGAAAACCCGAAAAAGATCTTTATAGACATATACACCGACTGGTGCGGATGGTGCAGACGAATGGACGAGGAAACTTTTTCCAATCCCGATGTAGCTGATTATCTTAATGAGCATTTCTACCCGGTAAAACTGAATGCTGAAACAACCGACACCATTGCCTTTCAGGGTCACGAATTTGTGAATGAGGGCAACGGCTCCCGGTCTGCTCACCAGCTCCCGATAGCTTTACTGCAGGGTCAAATGTCATATCCATCTGTTGCATACATGGATGAAAACCTGCAGCTTCTTACCGTTGTGCCTGGCTTTACGACTCCGGAGAATATAGAGCCTCTTTTGAGATTTTTCGGGGAAGACCATTACAAATCAATAAGCTGGGAAGAGTTCAGCAACTCTTTCAGCGGTACGTTCAACACTGAGAACGGGGAGAGATAACACCCTTACCGGCAGCTTATCCCGGTCAGATAGTCATCAGCCTTTGGCAGACAATATGATATGAGCAAACTTTAAGGTTCGCTGCCCCGGCCTATTCAAATAAAAGGTCAGATGGCAATCTCATTATCCTGCCATATTGTCCTACCAGAACCCTCTTTTGCAAAAGTGTTATGTCTCCGTCAATCAGCCTTATGGTTGCCGCATCTGGTATCCTGTGAATAAAATAATTGCCTTGCTGGTCCTCCCCGTTTACTCCGGGAAATCTTTGAATAGAAGTGGTTTTACCCTCGGGCCTGAGTTCCAGGACTACCGGACGGCCACTCATATCACCGGGCGGTAGTATTTTACCGTTATCGGAAAGACGGAAAAGGATAGTCCTTTCCGCCTCTTCTCCTGGTTCAACCCCTTCAGGGGTATATTCAAATACAAATGTATGCTCACGGGTGAAACCCTTGCCGGCAAACAAAGCAATATACTCTTTTTCAAGTCTTTCATATTCATCCAGTATAGCTTCCATTGCCCTGCCATCCGGAAACAGGTCGAAATCCCCGGAGATCATCCTGAACCTGTTGCTCCTGATATCCATTATAAAATCTGCAGCCTCTTCTGCTTTTTCCCTGAGAGTCCGCGTTACAGTCACCGTTTCCAGTACGGGCACATTCACAAAGGCCGTATCTCTCTGCTCCCTCCGCATCACCCTTCTTGTTTCTTCAACCTCATCCTTCTCCATTGACATGTCGGGGAAATAGAGCTGATGTACCTCTTCAGTTCCCCGGAAAAAATACGGGTCGTGTGAGGGAGTGTGATCTCCTGTCATGGGCAGTATAAAACCCTGTGATGTCAATCTGAAATAAGATTTAACGTGCTTTTCATTTGTTAGGAGAAAATAATTATGATCTGGATCGGCTTCTGAATAATGCCGGATATTCACATCCGATATGTTCCAGTTCCTTGTGTCTTCCGCGGGAACATCCAAAAGTCCGAGGAACCTTTCGGCATACTGGTAATACGGACCTCTTTTAGTAACAACTTCGGCGGCTGTAATATGAAACCTCAGTGTTGTCAAGGGCAGCCAGTATGCCAGTGTAAAGCTGTCAGGTGACTCGAACTGGTCAGCATGTCCTGCATATGTTGTCCTTTCGGCAACCTTGGGCCCGGCACAGGCAGATCCAAGCAAAAACAGCATCAAAAAAAGGAAATTAACCGGTCTTCTCATGATTCATTAAATTTAATTTTTTGAAAGCCTTGCCTATATTTTCAGTAATATCGCCGGCAATAATTGATTCCGGGGAGCTTTCCCCGGCGGCTATATCACCGGACAAACCGTGAATGAAAACACCAAGCAGTGAAGCCATCTTTGGTGAATACTTCTGGGCAAGCAAAGATACAATAATTCCGGTTAAAACATCACCGCTGCCACCCGTTGCCATCCCCGGATTTCCCGATGAATTGAAATAGCATTCACCATCAGGAGATGTAACTGAAGTGAATGCCCCTTTCAACACTACATACACTCCATACTTCCTTGAAAATTCAATTTGTTTAAGATGTCTTTCATACCCTGATCCGCTCTTACCTGCCATCCTGTCAAATTCCCCCGGATGAGGCGTAAGTATGCTTCCGGAAGGAAGTTCTTCAAACCACTCTCTGTTCATGGAAAGGATGTTCAGGGCATCGGCATCCAGTACCAAAGGTTCTCTCCAAATCTTAAGAAGTTCCCTTAATGCCTTCTGTGTCTCACCGGCAGTTCCAATACCAGGACCGGCACAGACGGCGCTGAATGTTTCCGTTCCGGGAACCCCTGAAAATACTACCGGGGAGCTGTCAATGCTTGCCATGGATTCGGGCACAGATACCTGTATTATCTCCGTTCCTTTTGAAGGTGTATGAACAGTCACCAGTCCGGCACCAGTCCTGAGGCACGCCTTTGCAGCAAGTACCGCAGCCCCCGTCTTCCCGTAGCTTCCGGATATAACCAAACAGTGACCATAATCTCCCTTGTGAGAGAATTTCTCTCTCTTCCTCACTGCACCCCTGAAAAAACCGTGATCAAGATAATAGTAGGAGGTTTCAGCACCCTCCAGATAGGAAGGGTGCAAACCTATTGGAATAATCTCCCAACATCCGGTGTATATCCTGTTTTCACCGAAAAAAAACGACAACTTTGGTAACTGGAAAGACAGGGTATAATCAGCTTTAACGATAGAACCGGGATCATTGCTGCTGTTGTCCTCCCCGAACAATCCGGAAGGGATGTCAACCGAAATAACCGTGGCACCCGATTCATTTATTTTCCTTACCACTTCCAGAGCCTTTCCTTCAATGGGACGGGTAAGGCCGGAACCGAAAAGGGCGTCCAGAATTATTTCATTACCGCCGGCCTCCGGTAAAGAATCCTCCTCTTTCAGCAGATTAATTTCAACACTGCCAGCCTCCTCAAGCCTTGCAAGGTTTATTGATGCATCTTCCGAAAGACCGGAGCCGGGTGAAAGCAGTAAAACCCTTACCTTATAGCCTTTTCCGGAAAGAATCCGGGCTATAGCCAGTCCGTCACCACCGTTGTTGCCCCTGCCTGCAAAAACAACAACAGGCTTTTCTGTTCCAAACTTTTTGAATATCCATTCCGAAGCGGCAAGCGATGCACGTTCCATCAGATCTATAGACTTCACCGGCTCATTCTTTATTGTAAATGCATCTGCTTCCCTGATCTGTTTTACTGTAAGAATCTTCATAACAAATAATATATTTCAATAATCGTGCATATTTACCGAGATGAACGGCGGCCGGGATTCCAAATTAAAGGTTCAGCAGGTAAGAAACCGAAAACAGTGCTGCCTGTAACAATGCCACCCTGAGACCACATAAACAAAAGTATTAATTTATTGAATTAATTGTTTAGTTTTTCAATATGTATTATACTTGCTGTTGTTTTTTCAAAATATCAAAAAGTTTGCAGTAATGTATGCAACCAGCTGACTTTCGGGCGGTTTTTAAAAGCTGCACTGTTTTTGTTAAATTATAATTTCATAATTTCCCGCAAAATATGTCAGAAAATAACAATAAAAGCATAGTTGAAAAAATCCTCGGGGGAATTGAGAAAGTGGGTAACAAACTCCCCCACCCCGCAACTCTTTTTGCACTTTTTGCATTTGCTACAATAATCCTTTCCGGAATAGTAAGTGCATTCAATATATCGGTAATTCACCCCGGCACACAGGAAACCGTTGAGCCGGTCAGCCTCCTTTCCCTTGAAGGCCTGCACATGATCCTCAGGAACATGGTCGATAATTTTACCGGTTTTGCCCCCCTGGGAACGGTGCTGGTTTCACTGCTGGGTATAGGCATAATGGAATCGAGCGGACTTATGTCAACTGGTCTCCGTCTGCTGGTTACTTCTGCGCCCGAAAAAATGCTCACTTTTGCAATCGTTTTTGCAGGAATTCTTTCCAATGCAGCAAGCGAGGTGGGTTATGTCGTTCTTGTACCTCTTGGTGCTATGATCTTTCTTGCCGTGGGGCGGCACCCCATTGCCGGCCTTGCCGCAGCTTTTGCGGGAGTGTCAGGGGGATACAGCGCCAACCTGATCCTTGGCACTATCGACCCTCTGCTGGCCGGACTCTCTGAAGAGGCGGCAAACATAATTGATCCTTCTTATGAGGTAAACCCCACTGCCAATTATTATTTCATGTTTGTTTCCACATTCATTATTGCAGCTGCGGGAACATGGATGACTGAAAAGATTGTGGTTCCGCGCCTGGGTGAATACAAGGGAGAAGCAAAGGCGGAAAAGATTGAGAGACTGACCCCCGATGAAAAGAGGGGGATAAAATATACGTTTTACACTTTTATCGTTCTTGTCATTACTCTTCTTTGGTCAACAGTGCCAATTGAAGGGGGTATATGGAGTTCAATTCCCGGCACCGGCTTCCTGCGTGATCCGGAAACCGGAGACTTGCTGCGTTCACCTTTCATGTCGGGTATTGTGGCAATGATCTTTCTTATTGCCGGGATACTGGGTATTGCATACGGAATAGGTGCCAGGACATTGAGGAGCAATGAAGATGTGATCAAGGGCATGGGTAAATCGATGTCAACTATGGGCACCTATATTGTACTTGTCTTTTTTGCTGCCCAGTTTGTGGCATATTTCAACTGGACTAACCTGGGACTGATCTTTGCAATACAGGGTGCCGAATTCATAGGTTCAGTGGGAATGGGACGGATCCCGCTAATGATAAGTCTAGTGCTCATAGCTTCAGTAATAAACCTGATGATAGGAAGTGCATCGGCAAAATGGGCTATCATGGCACCGGTCTTCATACCGATGTTCATGCTGCTGGGGTACTCCCCGGAGTTTACACAGCTTGCATACAGGGTTGGTGACAGTGTGACCAACATCATTGCTCCCATGATGTCGTATTTTGCCCTCATTGTCGCCTTCATGGAAAAATACGAGCCAAAAGCAGGCATAGGAACCGTCATTGCCACCATGCTCCCCTATTCATTTGCATTTCTTATTGTATGGCTGACAATGCTTATAATCTGGATACTGCTTGGAATACCTATCGGGCCCGGAGCAGAATTGTTTTATACTATCTGAAAAACTTAATAACTTAAATTGTAAAGTATGATATTTTTATTTGTTGTTATCGGCTACCTGGTTGTTCTTATGTCCATTTCCGTCTGGAAAAGCTTTATCGTTAAAGGCCAGGACGACTTCATGGTTGCCGGCCGTTCAGTCTCAACCCCGCGCCTTGTGGGAACGCTGCTTTGCACCTGGATGGGTTCAGGAAGCCTTCTGGCGGGTGCCGGACTTGCAGCCAGAGTAGGCTTTTCAGAACTCTGGATGGCTGCAGGCGCCTGGATCGGTATCATCATTGTCTTCTTCCTTGCTGCAAGGGTCAGAAGGATAGCAGAGTATACCGTCCCCGACATTCTGGAGCTGCGCTACAACAAGTGGGCAAGGATCCTCGGCACAATAGTAATCGTTATAGCTTACACAACAATTGTGGGATACCAGTTCCGCGCCGGGGGGTTCATACTTGACCTTGTTGCCGGGGTGCCCGAATGGCAGGGGGTTCTGCTTACCGCCGGGTTCATTGTGATATTCACCGCATTTGCAGGAATGATGTCAATTGTTTCAGTTGATATAATTAACGGGGCTGTAATAACAGTAGCAGTGCTTATAGCGGTTCCCCTGGTATATACCACTATCGGAGGAGCAGAGCATCTTACCGCAACCCTTGATCCGTCTCATTTTCAAATTTTCGGAGACCACAATTTCTTCTGGGCAATGGGTATATTCTTGCCTACTTTCTTCCTGCTTTTGGGAGAATCAAATATGTACCAGAAATTTTTCTCTGCCAGGAATGAGAAATCCGCAAAGTCGGCTGTGCTCTTCTGGGTGGTAGGTACTATAATAGTTGAGACTGCACTTGCTTCGCTGGCAATTTTTGCTTTCAGCCATTTCAACGCCCTTGACGCCATGTCGGAGTTCTTCCTTTCAGAAGGCGACTCGGAAAGGATCATACTCCATACAGCACGTTACAGTTCTGAGGTAGGTGTGCCTTTATGGGGAGGACTTCTGCTCATTTGTGCTTCAGTTGCAATTATAACCTCTACCGGTAACAGTTTCCTTCTGACACCATCTACCAATCTTACAAGGGATATTTACCAGAGGTTTGTCAACCCCGAGGCTAAAGGAAAATTCATTGTAGCTTTCCAGCGTTCAATGGTTGTACTGCTCGGACTACTGGCTTACCTGGTTCTTACACAGTTTGAGACAATACTCGCAATGGCGCTGACCGCATACACTATGGTGGGGGCAGGACTTACCCCGGCGCTGCTTGCCGCTTTCCTCTGGAAAAGGGTGACGGTTCAGGGCGGAGTGGCTTCAATCGCAACCGGAATGGGAATAACAGTGCTGATAACTATTATAAACTCCATCATGACTTCGCTCTCCGGAAGTCCGCTGCTCGTGGAAGAATACATTATACTTCCGGCTGCCAGCGCCTCAATACTGGTGCTTATAATAGTATCGCTGAGTACTCCACGCGATCCGAAGGAAAAATGGGAAAGATTTTACACAAAAGACACCTCTTTAGCTGAAGCTATGAAAGAGGTGAAATCAGAAAATTAAGCTTTTAACCTAATATAAACCACAGTGTCAGAACGTCCCGCTGAATTCTCCGGCGGGACGTTTTTTCATTCCCCCTCATCACGGATCTCCTTCATAATATTCTCTACCTCTTCTTCAGTTTTATAGAGTTTTTCGCGGCAGATCTTCAGCAGCGAATAAGCTCTTTTTACCTTTTCTGCCAGATGGTCAACATCCGTCTCCTCATTCTCAATCTCTTTAAGGATCAGTTCAATTTCCCCGACAGCTTCTTTGTAGGTGGTAATCTTTTTGGTCATCTCTCATTTTGGGTTTTAAAATTTCTTTATGCAAAGATAGCAGAACACCGGTTTTTATAATCAAGCAAACCGGCATGTCATTTACTCAACGGAACCGTAAAAATGAAGCAGCTTCCCATACCCGGCTGGCTTTCAACACGGATCTCTCCACCGTTTATCTCTACAAACTCCCTGCAGAGGATCAATCCCAATCCGGAGCCTTTTTCTCTCTCAACTCCCGAATACATCTGATTCCCCTCAATCTGGAAGATATTTTCAAGTCTCTCCTGCTCAATACCCAAACCGTTATCTTTAACACACACTTCAGCAAAACCATCTTTTTTGCATACTGAAACCGTCACCTGACCATCTTCAGGAGTATATTTCAGTGCATTCTCAACAAGATTGCTTATGGTGCTGGATATAAGGGTTTTGTCTGCATACACAGCTATTTCGCCATTGCCCGGCTCATCAACCATGAGAGAAATATTCTTATGGTACGCAATCTTTTTTACAGCGTCGGTCTCGATTCTTACCAGCCTGCTTAAATCAAACCGTTCGGGTGTACAACTGAGCGTTCTTGTCTGGGTGGCTGACCATTGCAAAAGATTTTCAAGCAGTCTGAAAAGATTTTTTGAGGAGCGATTTATGAAGCCAACCTGCTCTTTTATCTCTTCCCGGGGCAATTCCCCGATATCACGTGCTATCTTTTCCGACGTCCCGAGCAAATGAGTAAACGGATTTTTCAGGTCATTCGCAATAATTGAAAAAAACCGGTCTTTTGTAGCATTGAGCTCTCTCAGTGAGCTGCCCGAAGCAATTAGTTTTTCATTCACCTCCTCAAGCTCAATTTTCTTATCTTTCAATATAAGGTTTGTCCTGTTTCGCAGCCTGAACCTCCATATAAAGACAACCATTATCACTGTCACAATTATCAAAGACGAAATAATAAACCAGCTCCAGGCTCTCTGTTTGCGAAGTTCCATTTCATGAACTTCATACTCTTTCTGAAGCAGCTCGATCTGTTTCTCCCTGGATTCTGTCTCGAATATATTTTTCAGGTTCTCCAGATTTGCTTCTGAATCGGCCTTGAAAATGCTGTCTTTTAAATTTATATGTATCACAAAATGTTCATGCGCCGCTCTTGCATCTCCGGCAGCTTCAAAATATTCCGAAAGGCATCTGTGGTTATCACTTCTGATCTCGACCAGTTCCAGTTCAGAGGCAATCCCACCGCTCATTGAAATATACCTGTATGCCTCCGGCAGGTTCCCCCAGTCGAGATATACCTTACCTATACTGTTATATACTCTCGCAAGAGATACAGAATCCTGTAAACCTTTGAAAATGTCAATTGCCCTGTAGTAATTCTCCAGCGATTCATTGTATTCCCCTTTAAGGTAATATGCCTTTGCAATACCCGAATAGGTGCTTCCCTTTTCACCATCCATGGGAAGTTCTTCCAGTATTGAAAGCAGATCATTATAATACTCAAGCGCCCCGTCATAATCACCAAGGTCGGTTTTCAGTCTTCCAAGATGAGCAAGAGTTGATGATATCAGCTGCCGGTCGTCTGTCATGATCTTTGCATCCAATGCCCTCGCAAGGAAATCAAGTGCTTCCCCGAACATCTGCTGCTGCATATAAAGCAATCCGATATTGTTAAGAATAATGCCCTCCCTGAGGTAATCACCTTCCTCCTGAATAATTTCGTAGGCGTCATTATAGTATTCCAGGGCTCTTTCATGATTATTCAGAAAATAGTGGACATTTCCGCTTCTGTTCAGAGCATCTGCCATTCCTGTAACCGAACCTGTAGCTTCCGCAATACCATAAGCCTCTGCAGCATATTCAAGGCTCCTTTCAAAAGAGATAAACCAGTACGAACGGGACAGTTCAAGAAGTATCCCGGCCTTTTCCCCGCCGGTACTGCTCTCAAGCAGTGTCTCAAGACTGTCAATCCTTTCGTTTTCCAGGCTAACCGCAGTTACAGGGAAACAAAGCCACAACAACATAAATAGAACTGTATGAAAAAGTGGAGTGTATATTGCCATTGAAAAAATCCCTCTAATCCCTTTAAATACGGAAACTTTTTCAGAAGTATTCCTGCTTCCCCGTAAAATAACACCGGTTTTACCCTGGCAATCCGGAGCAAAAAAATCTACACATATTTTTGGTATTAGTTTCATTTCGGTACTGTGAATTTAAATATACTTCCCATCCCCGGTGTGCTTTCAGCCCATATCCTGCCACCGTTCTTTTCAACAAATTCCTTTGAAAGGGCAAGGCCGAGACCTGTACCTTTTTCATCCTGGGTTCCCTTCTTGGACACATTATAATCCAGGCTGAACAACTTTTTAATTTCCCCCTTCTCTATACCCGTACCGTTATCTTTTACCGACACCTCAATAAACCCCCTGTCTTCCTTTGAAGAAAGCTCAACCCTGCCTCCAGTTGCGGTGAATTTTATTGAATTGCTCAGGAGGTTCCTTATCACGGTCGAAAAAAGATTTTCATCGGCAAAAACTGAGTGGCTCTCCTTTATATTATTCTTAACCTTAATATTCTTCCTTTCAGAGTGTATCTGAAGGGCCTGAACCACTTCGTCAGATACCTCTTTCAGACTGAACCAGCCTGGATCGAAATCGATGCTGCCTGTCTGGCTCCTTGACCACTGAAGGAGGTTTTCCAACAGCTGGTAAAGATTCTGTGCTGATTTATGTATTATATCAACATAGGTCTTTATCTCTTCTTTTGAAAATTCATCAATATTTTGTGAGAGCATTTCGGTGAATCCCAGGAGGGCGTTGAACGGATTCCTAAGGTCGTGCGCAATAATCGAGAAAAACCTGTCCTTAGTGGCACCGAGTTTTTTCAGAATCTGTTCTGTTTCTGAGAGCTCATGATTTATCTTTTTAAGCTCTCTGTTTTTCTGCTCCAGTAGCTTTATAGACCTCTTCTTATAAAGATACAACCTGTATACTAAAAAAATCATCAATATCAGAAGCAGTGTCAGGCCGGCAAGAAAAAGCTGCATTGTTCTCTGCCGCTCAAGCCTCAATTCCTGAAGTTCATAATCATTCTGAAGAATCTCCAGCTCCTTTATACGATTTTCCGATTCATGCCTGATCTGAAGCTCTCCTATTACATCCCTTGACTCCCTTGTATATATATTCTCCCTGTATTCATCAAACAGCTTACGGTATTTAAGTGCTTCGGCAAACTCATTCCTGAGCGCATGCAAGTCTGCCCTGAACTCGTAGTTCTCTTTGATTATCTCCCTGGC
>SLCF01000005.1 GCA_007125955.1 Bacteroidales bacterium
AAAGAGCGGCTTAAATATAAATGGAAGCATATAATATGCTGACTAATAAACATATAGATGATTTTAATATAAATTAATGCGCTTGAGCAGTAATAACTTAAGTCAAGTGCGAAACTTTAGTAATATAAAAAATGTTTCCACCTGCCTAACCTGCCGGCGGGTATAGTTTAAGAATTTATCAGCAAAAATACACTTCCGGTTCAATTTATCAAGATATTTTTTGACCGGATAGTTGTTCCCATGAAGTTATAAAGATCTCTTTTTTCATACAATACTGAATAATCCTCGAAGATTTATTTACTTTGCTTAAGCAATCATAAATTCTACACTATGGCAGATGACAGGAAAGTGATATTCTCAATGGTGAATGTAAGCAAATACACGCCGCAGGGGAAAAAGATAATTGAAAACATTTACCTCTCTTTCTTTTACGGGGCAAAGATAGGGGTACTCGGACTGAACGGGGCCGGAAAATCAACCGTTTTGAGGATCATTGCCGGACTCGACAAGGATTACCGGGGCGAGGTGGCTTTTTCACCCGGTTACTCTGTCGGTTACCTTCCCCAGGATCCCCGGCTTGACAACGAAAAAACCGTTATGGAGATAGTGAGGGAAGGCGTTGCTGAAACTGTTGAACTGCTTGAAGAGTACGATCGTATAAACAACAGCTTCATGGATGAAGAGATCATGAACGATCCGGACAAGATGAACAAGCTGATTGAGAAACAGGGTGAAGTGCAGGCCAGGATTGACCAGGTGGATGCATGGAACCTTGACTCCAGGCTGGAGCTGGCAATGGATGCTTTACGCACCCCACCCGGAGACACCCCGGTAAAAGTAATATCGGGTGGTGAACGAAGAAGGGTCGCATTGTGCCGCCTCCTTTTGCAGCAACCCGATATCCTTCTGCTGGACGAGCCCACCAACCACCTTGATGCCGAGTCGGTTCACTGGCTGGAGCAGCACCTGCAGCAGTACAAGGGCACGGTTATTGCCGTTACACACGACCGGTATTTCCTTGACAACGTAGCAGGCTGGATCCTTGAATTAGACCGTGGCGAGGGGATACCCTTCAGGGGAAACTACTCCTTGTGGCTTGAGCAAAAACTGGAAAGACTGAGGCAGGAAGAGAAGCAGGAATCCAGGCGCCAGGCTGCCATCAGTGAAGAACTTGAATGGGTCAGGAAAGGCCCCAAGGGCCGCCAAAGCAAGGGAAAGGCACGCCTGAAAAACTACGAATCCCTCCTCTCGCAGGATATAAAGGAAAAAGAAGAAAAAATCGAGATACCTATACCCAACGGGCCCCGTTTGGGAAATGAAGTGATTGAAGCTGTTGATCTGACAAAAAGTTATGACGAGAAGCTCCTTTTTGAGAATATGAACTTCAGGCTGCCTCAGGCCGGTATTGTTGGAATAGTCGGCCCGAACGGTGCGGGTAAGACAACCCTTTTCAGGCTTATAATGGGTGAAGAGAAGCCCGGCAAAGGAGAGCTTAAAATAGGCCCGACAGTGGAACTGGGATATGTTGACCAGGAGCATGCAGATATTGATCCTGAAAAAACAGTATACGAAGTGATCAGCAAAGGCAGTGAAGAGATAGAGATAGGAGGTAAATCGTTTAATGCCAGGGCATACGTTAGCCGCTTCAATTTCAGCGGTGCTGATCAGCAAAAAAAGGTCGGAACTCTTTCGGGAGGCGAAAGGAACAGGCTTCACCTTGCCATGACACTGAAAACCGAGGCTAATGTTCTGTTGCTTGATGAGCCGACAAACGACATCGACGTAAACACCCTCAGGGCACTTGAGCAGGGAATTGAGAACTTTGCCGGCTGTGCTGTAGTAATATCTCACGACCGCTGGTTCCTCGACCGTATATGCACCCATGTACTTGCTTTTGAAGGAGATTCAAAAACTTATTTCTTTGAGGGTTCCTACAGTGAATATGAAGAGAACCTTAAAAAGCGGATTGGGGGGGAAGTTATTCCCAAACGTATCAAGTACAGGAAGCTGACAAGGCAGTAGGCGGCCGGAGTCCAACTCAGTTAATAGCCCGTACTTATTTCCCTTAGTTCTGAAAAAGCTTCTCCTGCCACTCATGGCAAAAAAAGAGGCCTCCCTTTTGAGAAAGCCTCTTTACCTGTAAGGTAATTTATACCACTACATCTATAAGTCATAGTTTGTTCTATTCAATAGGCAATATAACTGCATCGATTACATGGATGATGCCGTTGGAAGCGGAGATGTCAGGAGCAACTATATTTGCTGTATTCCCTATTGCGGTAATCATGGCATTACGGTCAACTGTAAAAGTTGCTCCCAATAATGTTGTTATGGTACGTGGGCGCACAGGCGGTACCACGCTGTTTGCAGCACGGCGGCCTTCGGTTACGTGATAAAGAAGAACATCAAGTACCAGCTCTGCTGGGAGATCGGTAATCCCGTCAATCTCAAGAGCTTCGTACAGCCCTTCAAAGGCCTCATTTGTCGGGGCGAAAACTGTGTACTGGTCTGTTCCATCAAGGAAAAGATCAACCAGTCCGGTTTCCAGCTCCTCGTCAACATAAACAAGGGCGCCTACAAGTTCGGAGAAGCCGGCATCGATAGCAATAGCGGCAATTGAGGCATCACCGGGAGCGGGGGCTCGACCGCCTCTTTTGATATCTTCATCAATAATCGATGATCCTGAATTGGCGGGTTCGCCAAACTTCAAATCATCCTTTTGGCATGATGCGGCAACTATTGCCACAACGGATAACAATAAGATCTTAAAAGTCATCCTGTGCCCTAACAGCTCTAACAGGTTTTTTTTCATAACATTTTGGTTTTGATTAATATTATAAACCATAAACACAAAATTGAATATTCTGTTCACATTTATTTTATTTTTTTTTAACATTTATTTTAATACAACATCGCTGTTCCTGATATTGCTGCTTCTTTAGAAAAAAATTTAATACTTATTTTTAATTAAGAAGGTATGGGTTCCATGAAGAAGGACGCAATACTACTGGATTGACAGACTGTCATCTGCATAATGCAGGCAGTTCAGTTTTTAAATTTTACAGAAAAGCAAAAATTGGTAATTCGAATTAATTTACAACTTATCAGGAAGGCTCTACAGATAAGAATTTTTCAGATTTTTGTGTTTAACTTTTTCAATATTTTGTTAAACTATAATTTGTTTTGAAGACCCGGTTAGCGAAAATAAATTTATTCGGAAACTTATATTATCTCATAACTTTTCGCCAGTCATTATATTCCATGTAAACAACTGTTTTTTCCTTTACAGTTTTGCCATGAAGCTTTTCAACCAGATAGAGCGATAAATCAATGCCTGCGCTGATGCCACCCGACGTCAACAATTTTCCATTATCAACAAAACGTTTTTCTTTGGTCAAAATCGCTTTGGGTGCAATCTTCTTCATATCATCCAAAACTTCATGGTGTGTGGTATATTCTTTATTATCCAGTATCCCTGTTTTGCCAAGTATCATAGCTCCTGAACAAACGGAGAAAGTTATCTCCGAGTTTTCAAATGATTCTTTTACCCATTTCAGCATTTTTATGTTGTTCAGAACCCTCCTTGCCCCCGCTCCCCCTGGTATAATCAATATATCAATCAGCGGACAATTGTTTACAGAATAGTCTGCAAACACTCTTAACCCGTTTACTGTTTTTACAGCTTCTCCGTCTTCAGATATTGTAAAAGTTCTGAACAGTTTGAATTCGTTCAATTCATTTGTCACGGAAAAAACCTCGTATGGCCCTGCAAAATCCAGCAGCTCTACATTTTCGAACAAAAATATTCCAACTTTTTTAATCGACATTCTTTTTAAATATTTCATACGTACAAACAATGTTAATTAAACTATTATTCAATGAGTTATTATTGTATGTCAATTAAGTTCATTAATTTTTGCCGTATGTAAACCCCATGTTTGTTCATCTCTTTTTGTCTGC
>SLCF01000075.1 GCA_007125955.1 Bacteroidales bacterium
TGAAGCAGTTCTGTACAAATTGCCTGTATTTGGTGAAAGTTGTCCCCTTTAGTATCCTGTTGCCCCCATAACGTTCATCGTTGAACAGGGGATTTCCCAAATGTTCAAAATGCACCCTTATCTGGTGGGTGCGTCCGGTTTCAAGTTTACATTCAACAAGATTCACATAACCCAGTTTTTCAACTATCCGGTAGTGGGTAACTGCATGCTTGCCTTCGGAACCGTTTTCGAACACATTCATTTTTAACCTGTTTGACGGATGCCTGCCTATATTTCCGGTGATGATTCCTTCGGCAGGTTCCGGATTTCCCCACACAAGGGCTATGTATCTGCGGGTTATTTTCCTGTCGAAAAACTGGCGGGCTATCCGGTTCATTGCCAGTTCAGTTTTTGCTGCTACAATAACCCCGGATGTGTTCTTGTCAAGTCTGTGAACCAGTCCCGGCCTCAACTCACCGCTCCTGAAAAGCGGAATATCCCTGAACCGCCAGGCCAGTGCGTTAACCAGTGTGCCCGAGAAGTTTCCGTGGCCCGGATGTACAACCATTCCGGCCTCCTTGTTTATTACAATCAGATGGTCGTCTTCATAAATAACTTCAATAGGGATATCTTCCGGAACAAGCTCTGTTTCCCTTGGGGCATATGCCATAACAATGCTTATAAGATCCCCCGGCTTAACCTTGTAATTGGATTTGACCTCCTTATTGTTTACAAGAACATTCCCGGCAGCAGCTGCATTTTGTATCCTGTTGCGTGACAGGTTTTCTATACGGGACACGAGAAATTTGTCTATTCGTAAAGGACTTTGTCCGGGATCAACCTCGAACCTGAAATGCTCATACATATCCCCATGATCATTCATTATATCGCTGGATGGTTCCCGTGTCATGGAGAAGAGTTTTTTTGGTTTAAAACTGTTCACGGATAAGCTCCTCAATATCTAGATCATTCAACTCGGGGATAGATTTCCTGAGTGAATCGAGGTATATGTCCAGAGTGTCCGGACGGGGAAGCAAAGTAGAATCGAGTGTCAGCCACAGGTCTACCGTTGAGCCAAGGCGTATGGAAATCATTTCATCTTCATCATATTCAGGTCTTTGCCTCCATACAAACGCTTCAATGGAGTCTTCGGCGTCGGTTACGGTCGTATCAAAAAATGCGGCTCCTATGTTCAGAGAAGATCCAATAATCCTGTTTTTCGCATCTTCATACTTAAGTGAAACAAGCTTTGGTACCGGTGTCACCTGCTCGCTAAGTCCGCTGCCAAGTACAAGATCAATCTGCGACCCCCTGACTATCATCTCTCCAGGTTCAATCTCACTGCCATCATGTTTTTGCTGTAAAACATTGTTAACGGCAATATCCGGAACATATTCGAGTGTCCCCACCTGTAATCCCTGGGTTTCAATAATAGCCTGTGCCTGCCGCAAAGAGACACCCATTACATTGGGCATTATCACTTTTTCAGGGGTCATTGCATTGATAATAAGAAATATTGTCCGGTTTTCCTTTACTTTGAAATTTGGGGGCGGACTTTGGTCGATAATAGTGCCTCTTCTGTCTTCGCTGTAATAGGTTGAATCGGTAACCTCAAAACGCAGATTCTTTGCTTCGGTTACCTGCTCTACTTCTTCCAGGTTCAGTCCGCTAAGATCAGGAACACTTACAGCCTGTCCATGCCTTGTATACATCCTCAGTCCGATAAAAAACAGAAGCACCAGTAACGCCACTGTTCCGGATGCAATTGCAAAATTTTTCCAGAAAGCGTGTGTGGTCAGAAATTTTAAAAAATCCTTCATCAGGGTGTTTTGGTTAACTTAACAATCATTACTTGAAACGAGATTGCAAATATAAAATTATGTTCACATATACTGAAGCGACCGGACTTATTTTTCAATGAGCAGTTCTCTTACAGCTTCCATATTCCTCTTATTGCAAATATCCTTTGCTTCAAAGGTAAAGAGATTTTCGAGCCTGTCGCTGAAATGCGCGGTTATTTTATCCCTTACCATCTTGAGAGTGCTGTTCAAAAGCTGGTTCGATTCTGTGAAACCCTCATCAAGTACAGCAATAGCCGATGGCAACCATCTCTGGGGGAACATTCTTTCATATTTTCCGCCTATTCGGTACTGGTTTATTTCCAATTCGAGCATTTTCAACACTGCCGTTTGCCCCTGGACAGTTTCAATTTTCAGGTTCTTTTCACTGAGCCACCTTTTTATTTTCTCTTTGTTCGGAACCAGCAGGCAAACTGTGTAGGGGTTCTGATTATTGTAAAGCATGCACTGGTCAATAAAGGCCGAATTTTCTGTAAATGCCTCTTCTATTCCTTCCGGACTGTATTTCTCCCCGTCGTCTGAGATCAGCAGGCTTTTGAAACGCCCGAGAACATAAAGGAATCCGTCATCATCCATATAACCCATATCGCCTGTATAGAGCCAGCCGTCCTTTATGGTTGAGGCTGTTGCTTCTTCATTATTCCAGTAACCTACCATAACATTCTCTCCCTTAACCACAATTTCTCCTTTTTTGCCAGTTGGAAGGGTGTTCCCGTCCTCATCGCAAATTTTCAGTTCCAGATTGCTTACCAGGTATCCTGACGAGCCCAGCTTGTGCTTTATCTCCGAGTTTGACGATATGATGGGCGAGGCTTCAGAGAGTCCGTACCCCTGGAACATTGGCATTCCAAGTGCGTAAAAAAACCTTTGCAGTTCAATGTCCAGAAGGGCACCCCCTCCGATGAAAAATTTAAGCCTGCCACCGAAGTTTTCCCTCACCTTTCTGAATAGTATTACATCAAAGAGTTTAACAAGAGGCTTGAGCATAAACCTCATCCCTTTTCCCTTGTCCCATCCTGTTCCGTTGTATTTGTAAGCAACAGCCAATCCCGCTCTGAATAGTGTTTCAGCTATTTTGCCCTTTTCCCTCACTCCGTTTTCAATATTTTTGCGAAAATTCTTTGCAAGAGCCGGTACGCTAAGGAGGAACACCGGCTTTACCTCTTTTATGTTTTTGGGAATGTTTTTTATGGTCTCCATCGGCGTTTTGCCTGTTTCAACTGATGCCATGCTTGCCCCGCTTGATATAAGGGTGTAAATGCCCGCAGTATGAGCAAACGAATGATCCCACGGTAATATAAGGAGTGTGGTGTACCACTCGGGGACATCCATCAGGCTTCGTGCCTGCTCAACATTTGCGGTGTAGTTTCTGTGGGAAAGTATAATACCTTTCGGATCTGCCGTTGTTCCGGAAGTGTAGCAGATGTTTGCATAATCCGAAGGGGTAACTGACTCCCACCTTTCATTGAATTTTTCCCTTTTTTCCCGCAGGAATTTTTTTCCCTCTTCTCTTATGTTGCTGTATAACACCTCTTTTTTGCCAGGGGATTCGGTGTCGTCAAGGAGGATAACCTTTTCAATCTTTGGCAGCTCTTTCTTCAGGGTTTCCATCTTAAAGGCATGGTTCTTTGACACGATTATCATTCTTGACCCGGAATGTTCAAGCCGGAACTTTATTTCTGACGCATCACCAAGCTTAACTGACAAAGGCACATTTACTGCACCGCAGTAAAGAATGGCCAGCTCTGATATCACCCAGTCGTTTCTGCCCTCTGAAAGCAGTGCAATGCGGTCTCCCTTTTTCACTCCCATTGACATCAGTCCCGCAGCAAATTCACAAACCGCCTCCTTTATCTCATTGTATGAAGCTGACCGGTATTCTCCACCTCTTTTTTCAAGCATCAGGGTATTATTGCCGTATTCTGCGGCGCTTTTTTCAAAAAGATCTATAATAGTTGACATATGAAAAAAATTTCCGTTTACAGTTTGAGAATAATATACTGAAAAGATTGTCAATTCCCCTGCAATATAATAAATTGCTGAATAAATATAAATTGCCTTTCATCCGGAAAGCTGTTTTTATGATTTGCCCCCACACTTCCAGGAGTTATTGTTAAAAACATAAATTGCCGCGAAGGAATATCCTGAAAATTTTTTCATCCGTCTGTGTGTCATTTAAAAATTGTCATGTATATTTATCATGTTGAAAGACCTGAAATTTTCCAGTCATTTGCCGGCACTCAGATAGTTGAAAATTAACAAAATAACTTTTTCAAAATGAAAAATAAAACACTTTTTTCTTTGCTGATTGCAATTGCAGTAATTGCAGGCGGCTGTGATTTTCTTGAAAGCATCAACCCTTTCTCATCTTCAGATGATAAGACCATTGAGCTTTACCGCAACCGGCTTGACAGCCTGGAGAAGGCTCACGCACTTGAGAGAGAGCAGTTACTGGCAAGAGAAAAGGCATTGATGGACACTGTTGAAAGTATGCGACTGGAAGCCGAAAAGGCTGAAACATTCAAAAGGTTTCATTTGGTTGCGGGTGCTTTCAGAACTCCTGCATATGCCAGAAGCTTCCACGAAAAAGTAAAGCGTGAGGGGTACAATTCACAAATAATTATCGCACCAAACGGATTTCACCTTGTAACTGCAGGCTCATTTGACATTTTAAGGAATGCCGTCAATGAATACCACAGGATAAGGAATGCAGGTGATTACGAGGTGTGGCTTTACACTCATCATTGACTTTGTCTTTATTAATTTATGAGCGCTCTCAAGAAAGCCCTCAATGAATCTGCATCCATGAGATGGGGAATGATGATCCTGGTGAGCTTTACCATGGCAACGAACTATTATTTCTACGATGCCTTGTCCCCGCTTAAAGATCTTATGCAGATGCATCTCGGATTTACTTCTGCAGATTACGGATTTTTCGTTTCGGCATATTCTTTCCCAAATGTCTTTCTGCTAATGGCAGTGATCGGGGGAGTTATTGTTGACAAGCTGGGAATCAGAACCGGAGGTTCCGCTTTTATTTTTCTTCAGGTTGTGGGAGCCTTCCTTACTGCTTACGGGTCAACTGACTATTATAACTCAGGAGGGCTTGGCTACGGTTTCATGAGCTCCTTTCTGGTCTCCATTTCACCTGCACTTAAGATGACATCCCTGGGATTTTTTTTCTTCGGACTGGGTGCCGAAGCAGGAATTGTTGCCATCTCTAAGGTAATTGTGAAATGGTTCAAGGGTAAAGAGCTGGCTCTTGCGCTTGGATTGAATCTAGCTTTTGCGAGACTTGGTATGGGTGCGGCATTTATTATATCACCCCGCCTTGTTACCGAGGCAAACTGGACAATTCCCATCTGGTTCGGATTAATGCTCCTGGTAATTGGGTTTTTGGCATTCCTTGTCTATGCTGTTTACGATCTTAAGTTTGACAGTCAAACTAAGGCATCCGGAGAAATGCTCCCGACCGAAAAGTTCAGGCTGTCGGACATAGGCAACCTGGTTGTAAACCGGAGTTTTATTTACATTACTTTGCTCTGTCTGACCTTTTATTCCGCAATTTTCCCTTTCAGCAAGTTTGCTCCCGATCTGATGATCAACCAGTACGGGGTCAGCAGGGAATTGGCCGGCACCATCAGTTCAATTCTGCCATTTGGCACACTTGTTTTTACTCCTCTTTTTGCATGGATCTGTGATTACAGGGGCAAATCCGCTACACTTATGATTTACGGCTCGCTGCTTTTACTGATTGTCTTCTTTATGTTCACGATCGAATTTATAAACCCGTTCATACCTGTCTTCCTGCTTGGGGTCTCCTTTGCACTTATACCCGCGGCAATGTGGCCTTCTGTCGCCAAAATAGTTAATACTGACAAGATAGGAACAGCCTATGGTGTTATGTTCACAATACAGAATATCGGACTCTGGATCTTCCCTATATTGATTGGTATTATACTTGAACGGTCGAATCCGGGAGTGGCCGAAATAATAACTGCCGGGGGTGATGCGGTATATGACTATACTAACCCTGTACTGATGATGGCCGGACTTGGTATAGCCGGGGTTGTTTTTGCGTTACTGCTGAAACATGATGACAAAACTTCAGGTTACGATCTGGAAAAGCCAAACAAGCAGTCGTGATCCCTGCCCGGGCAGATGATGTTAATAATATTCAGATCTTGCGGCTGATGAAGTAACCGGTCACCCAGCATAAATATAGCCCACTGGATCCCGGCTGCTGGATTGCCACCGGTATAACGGGCAATCTTTTCTGTTTAGAGCGGGAAGGGGAAAATAGCCTGTTCTCTGCCGGGGCCTGTTGAAATTATACTTACTTTAACCCCTGTTTCCTTTTCAATGAATCCGATGTATTTCTTAAAGTTTTCAGGCAGCTTGTCGTACATGTGAATTTTTGTTATATCTTCATCCCATCCAGTCAGAGTTTCATAAACGGGTTCAATCTGCTCATCAGCAATATCGAAGGGCAGGTAATCTATCTTTTTCCCTTTAAGCTTGTAGGCAGTGCAGACTTTCAATTCCCTGAATCCCGAAAGAACATCGGCTTTGGTTATTATAAGCTGGGTTACACCGTTAAGCATTATAGAGTATTTGAGAGCCGGAAGGTCGAGCCATCCGCAACGCCTTGGCCTGCCTGTCGTTGAGCCAAACTCAAGCCCCTGTTTCCTTAACTTGTCTCCGGTTTTATCTTTCAGTTCTGTAGGGAAAGGGCCGCTGCCAACCCTTGTACAGTATGCCTTGACTATTCCGATAACTTCACCTATACGTGAAGGGGCAATGCCAAGCCCCGTACACGCTCCCGCACAAATAGTGTTAGATGAGGTGACAAAAGGATAGGATCCGAAATCTATATCCAGCAAGGTTCCCTGGGCGCCTTCGGCAAGAACCCTTTTACCCCTCTCCATGAAATTGTTAATAAGGTGCTCACTGTCTATGAGCCTGAAGCTTTTCAGCTTCTCAATCCCCCTGAACCATTCTTCCTCATATTCTTCAATATCGTAGCTGTAATCGTACTGGCCTAGTATCTCCCTGTGCTTGTTTGTAAGGAAACGGTATTTTTCGCTGAAGCCGGGCATCACTATATCTCCGACACGTATTCCGTTGCGTCCTGTTTTGTCCATGTATGTAGGCCCGATCCCTTTAAGTGTTGAGCCGATCTTTGTGCTGCCTTTTGCAGCTTCAGATGCTGCATCCAGTATGCGGTGGGAAGGGAGAATAAGATGAGCTTTTTTCGAAACATAAAGGTTCTTAACCGGATCAATCCCAAGTCTTATAAGCGATTCCGTTTCATTCATGAACACAACCGGATCGATTACAACTCCGTTACCGATTATATTTATTTTCTCTTCGTGGAATATCCCGGAGGGAATGGTATGCAGGATATGCTTGATATGGTTGAATTCAAGGGAATGCCCGGCATTTGGCCCTCCCTGGAAGCGGGCTATCATATCGTAATGCGGGGTCAGTACGTCAACTATTTTGCCTTTCCCCTCATCACCCCATTGAAGGCCCAGTAATACGTCAATCTTCATTGTATTGAAAGTTAATGTTTATATCCCGGTTAAAAGAACCGCGTTTTATGTAGTATCTTTTTTCCGAAACCGTCTGAATTATGCCTCTTTTGAATCAGACTGCCGGAACCCGGCAACCGGACATAAAACCTGCAGGGGTTTCCACGTATGTTTTACTGATTCGTATTAAAAAAAAACGACTAATTCATCGCGAAGTTACAAATTAATTGCTTAAAACAACCAGGAGTCTTTTACAAAGCAGCCTTTGTAAACCGGACATGCCTGAACGTCTGATTACTGGACGATAATCTGGTTGCGGCATTTTTTGCAAATTCCGTAGAAGTAGAGAGAATGATAAGAGATCCTGAAATCCATCATTTCTGAAACCGTCTTCTGTACCTGAAGTATCCTGGGATCACAAAATTCAACCACATCACCGCATTCACTGCATATAAGATGATCATGCTGCCGGCATTCAAAAGCCTTTTCAAATTGTGCAATGTTTTTGCCAAACTGATGCTTTATAACAAGGTTGCACTCCAGCAGCAGCTCCACTGTATTGTATAAAGTTGCACGGCTGACACGGTAATTTTTGTTCTTCATGAAAATATAAAGCGATTCAATATCGAAATGACCATCCCTTGAGTACACTTCATCAAGTATGGCATATCTTTCAGGAGTTTTCCGGTGACCTTTCCTCTCAAGGTATTCGGTAAAAAGTTTCCTGACTGTATCTTTGGTTTCTATGCAGGTCATATATAGTCTAATTTAAAATAATATACTAAAGTATGAAAAAATAAATAAAAACTGAAATAATTTTTACAATATAAGAATCTCTGTGAGTGAACTTTTCAGGCCTTTAATTCACTCTTCAATATTTTCAATACGTTTAACGGATATAACACCCTTTATCTTGAACATGTTCATTATGAGGTTGTTCAGGTGCTTTGTGTCGTGAACATACAGATCTATTGTTCCTTCAAAAAGTCCGTCGTGCGATTCGACTGTTATCTTCCTGATATTTGCGTTAAGGTCATGTGATATAACATTGGTCAGGGAACTGACTATTCCGATCCTGTCAATCCCTTTTATGTTTATCCTTGCCAGGAAAGAAAGGATCTTATGTGTTGTCCATTTCGCCGATACTATCAGGTTGCCGTGACTTGACATGAGCTTTGTGGCGGTGGGGCATTTTGATTTATGAATAATGATCATGTCGTTCGGACTTTTGTATCCGACTACCTCATCGCCGGGTATCGGACTGCAGCATTTTGCTATTCTGTAGTTTTTACCCGGTTCGTCAACACCCTCCCTTATAATAACAGGTGACTTGTTATCTGTCTGCTTTGGCATGGTTTTTTCCTTCTCGTCCCTGCCTGCCTTTTGAAAATTCTTGCCTACGCTAAGCTCCCAATACCTGATCCATTTGTTTTTGGTGTTTTTACGGAGGATCTTTTTCAGATTGCCGAGGTCAATTATCCCTTCCCCTGTCTTACGGTACAGGTCATCCTTTGAGGCTGCATCATATCCCCTTATCAGCTTTTTGATGATACGGGAATTGGGATGCAGGTTTATCTCCTTAAGTTTTTTGTCAAGCTTTTTTTTCCCTTTTTCAATTAGCACCTTAGTTTCAGTCTTCAGTGCATTTTTGATGCTTGCCTTGGCCTTTGCTGTATTTACCTGATCAAGCCATTCTCTCTGGGTTCTTTTTACGTCAGATGTGATAACTTCCACCTGGTCTCCGCTTGAAAGCTTGTAATTCAGCGGCACAAGCTTTTGGTTTACCTTTGCACCGATAGCTTTATTGCCTATTTCAGTATGGATCTCATAAGCAAAGTCCAGTACAGTTACATCTTTTGGAAGTGATATAAAATCCCCTTTGGGTGTAAAAACAAGAATTTCTGATGAGAAAAGGTTAAGCTTGAACTCGTCTATAAATTCTGTTGCATCTGAATTATTATCCAGAAGCTGCCTGATCCTCTCTATCCATTTGTCAAGTTCCGACTCCTGGTTATCCGAATTCTTGTATTTCCAGTGTGCTGCAAACCCCCTCTCGGCAATATCATCCATCCTGGTAGTCCTGATCTGTACCTCTACCCATCTTCCGTTCGGCCCCATCACTGTTCCGTGAAGTGCCTCGTAACCATTTGCTTTTGGAGAGCTTACCCAGTCCCTTATCCTTTCCGGCTTGGGCATATAAATGTCTGTTATAAGCGAATATATATTCCAGCACTGTACTTTTTCCGGTATACCCTCTTTCGGTTCGAAAACTATGCGAATGGCAAAAAGGTCGTATATTTCCTCAAAGGAGACGTTCTTGTTCAGCATTTTGCTCCAGATGGAGTAAATTGACTTGGGCCTTCCGTTAATATCAAAATTGATATTGTGCTCGTTCAGCTTTTCAATAATAGGTAGTGAGAACTTGTTTATGAAGTGGATACGTTTCTTTTCGCTCTCTTTTATTTTCCTGGTTATTTCTTCGTAAGCATTTGGATTCTGATATTTGAGTGCCAGGTCCTCCAGCTCCGTTTTCATTGTGTATAGTCCCAGCCGGTGAGCAAGGGGGGCAAACAGGTAAAGGGTTTCACCTGCCACTTTCAGTTGCTTGTTCCTGGGCAGGGATTCCAGTGTTCGCATATTGTCAAGCCTGTCCGCCAGTTTTATCAGTATCACACGGACATCGTCGGAAAGAGTCAGGAGAAGCTTTTTGAAATTTTCAAGCTGAAGGGTTGAGTTCTTGTCAAAAATGCCGGAAATCTTGGTAAGTCCGTCGATTATGGAAGCAATCTTTTCCCCGAAATTATTCTTAATATCATCCAGGGAGTAATCGGTATCCTCCACAACATCGTGAAGAAGTGCTGAAATAACCGAATTGGTTCCCAGTCCAAGCTCCTCTGAAACGATCTTTGCAACAGACAGTGGATGGACAATATAGGGCTCGCCCGATTTCCTTCGCATATCCTTGTGGGCTTCATTGGACAGCCGGAATGCCTTTTTAATCAGGGCAATATCATCCGGATTATCACAGTTCCTGCATGAACTGATCAGCTCATCCAGTTGCCGGTTGATCTTGTTTTTTTCATCATCTGTCTGAACAATACTGCTCATGAGGGTCAGATATCATTTGTGCTTTAACAGGGATTCCCCGGTAAAACTACAAAATAAACGTTTTTGTTGTCAGTTAATTTTTTATGCCGTCAGTTTTTTCAAATTACCTTGATTAAAAAGGGTTTTTCATCTTCCCAGCCACAACTTCGCACATATCTTCTTCTTTCAAAAATCTGGCTGCCAGTTCCTGCAGTCTGACGGAAGTCATATCCCTTATCGCTGCCGCCGTTCTTTTGTAAAAACTGAAGTCTTCACCATGCAGGATAACAGGCCTTAAACTGTCAGCTATCGAAAAAGGCCCGTCAAACGACCTCAGCAACTCGCCCATCATAAAGTTCTTCACAAGCTGAAGCTCTTCACCCGGAACCGGCTCCTCACGAAGCAGGGAGAGTTCCCTGTGAATCTCCTTCAGGGCCTCGTCACTCACATGTGAACCTACTTCGGTTGCAACAGTTAAATAACCTCCGTATTTATGAGAAACAAGGGCTGATCCTACAGAGTAGGTGTAACCTTTCTCTTCACGCAGGTTTTTCATTAACCTTGAACCGAAATATCCTCCCAGAACTTCGTTCACCACCATCATTTCCGGAAACAGCGGATTCGACTTATTGAACAGCGGTCTGCCGGCACGGATAGCCGATTGAACATTCTTTGGTTTCGGGACAAACTTTTTCTTGCAGCCGGAAGATGATGCCTGTGGAAAGTCTTCCTTTACTTCGCCGTTAGACGACCATTCGCTGTCACCGAAAAACCTGTTCAGCATTCCGAAGGTTTTATCTTCGTCAAAACCGCCTGCAACAATTATTTTGCAGTTACCCGCGTGGTAGGCTGATTTGTGCAATTCTGCCAGTTCCTCCCTGTCAAGCTCATCAAAATCATTCATTTCAGGTAGTTGCCCGTAAGGATGACTGTGCCCAAAAAGGAGTTTTACAAATTCCCTGTGAGCCAGAAACTTTACCTTTTTACTGTTTACCGCGAACTCCTCTTTTTTGTTGCTCAGGTAGACCGATAGCTCTTCACCGGGGAATACCGGATTGCGAACGACATCTGAAACGATTCCCAGTAAAGGTTCCAAATGTTTTTCAAGAGTATAAAGGGCTAATCCTGCAAAATCCCTGTTGGCGAATTGATTAAGGTATGCACCGTAATATTCCAGCTCTCCGGATATTTCCCCGGAATCCCTGGTCGAAGTTCCTTCAGTGATCATTGAATTAGTTGCGGGAGCAACAAGAGGCCCCTTCTGGTGCCGGAAAGGGGTTTCAAAAAGTATCTCCACCCGCAGTGCTCCTGCAGTACCTGAATTGATTAACCATAAGGGGATTCCGTTGCCCAAAGCAGTCCGCCCGGGCTCAGATATGTTAAGATTATCGACCAGTTTGTAAGGGGGCTGAATATTGCGGTCAGTTTTTTCCATTACTCCTTTTTTGATGATAAATAGCAGAGCACCGAACAGTTGTTTTCCGTAAACAACTTTGCTGCATAATTCCTCAGCTCTTCCGGAGTTCTGCTCCTGTATTTCTCAATTTCGCCGTTTATCATTGACGCATCTCCCATAAATTCGTAATATGCAAGGTCAATAGCCTTGTTTAGTATATTTGACCGGGTAAACGCCTCGCGGGATTCAATCCTGTTCTTTACCTTTTCCAGCTCTTTAACTTCAACAGTTGAGGCGGCAAGTTTGTCCAGTTCCTCCCTTATTGCGGTTTCCGCTTCCTCCATTCCCGTGCTGTTTTTAACCATTCCCTTAACAACAAAGAGTCCGGGATCCAAATCGCCTGTCAGATAAGCATTTATTTCACTGAAAAGCTTTCTCTCCTTAACGAGTCTCTGGTAAAGCCTTGAAGACTTTCCGTTTGCAAGTATGTCTGACAACAGGTCGGCACTGTAAAAGTTTGTGGCAGTTCTTTCACACATATGATAAGCCATGTAAATGGCACTTGAAGGCACATCCCTTTCAACTGCAAGGCGCCTTGCTTCTTTCTGCTCCTCTTCCGCCGGAAGGTTTCTTTCGGGAACATCCCTTCTTTTTATGGGACTGAACCATTTTTCAGCAAGCCTGAAGGTTTCTTCCGGTTCAACATTGCCGGCAATAACCATTACAGCATTATTGGGGGCATAATGGGTATAAAAGAACTGTTTAACATCCTCAAGGGTTGCATTTTCTATATGAGAGATATCCTTTCCTATTGCGGGCCATTTGTAGGGATGGGTCTTAAAGGCCAGCGGCCTGAGCAACAACCAGATATCCCCGTACGGCTGGTTAAGGTACCTTTGCCGGTATTCTTCAATAACCACATTTTTTTGTATGTCAAGAGACCTTTGTGAAAAATCAAGCTCAAGCATCCTGTCCGATTCCAGCCACAGACCGGTTTCTAAATTTTCAGAAGGGAGTGTAAGGTAATAGTTTGTGATATCGTTGCTGGTAAAAGCGTTATTTTCACCACCTGCCTTCTGAAGGGGTTCATCGTATGAGGGGATGTTTACAGACCCTCCGAACATCAGGTGTTCAAAAAGGTGTGCAAAACCCGTTTTTTCCGGATACTCATCCCTTGCTCCGGTCTTATACAGTATATTCACTGTTGCAAGCGGGGTAGATCTGTCGGTATGCACTATTGTTTCAAGTCCGTTGGAGAGAGTTGCCTTCTCAAAATCGATCATAAAAACATTGTTATATGATCCCTAAAATTAATCAGAATTTGATAGATTTCGGCATAAAAGCTGAACTCTGTCTAACTTTTTAATTTCCTGCAGTTCAAAGTTCTGAAAAATGATTTGAATATTTCCACCACTCTCTTTAAATTTGGATGCCGGAAATGGTTAGGCATTTGCAGAACGCCAACAGTTTTTTTGCTTTTTAAACCCTATACAGAGATGAAGAAGCCCACCCTTGCAGCAAGAATTGTAGTCTGGGTTATCAAAACGGTAAACCACAGGCAGTTGCTTCTTATTTTAAGTCTGATAGTTGGTGTGTTGGGAGGACTGGCGGCTGTGTTACTTAAAAACACAGTCCTTTTCACAAATAATTTTCTGCACGGACTGTTTAATGCCAGTTATTCTAATATTGTTTATTTTGCATTTCCCCTCCTGGGAATTCTGTTAACTGTGCTGTTTGTAAGATACTTTGTAAAGGATAGTATTTCACATGGTGTCTCCAATGTCCTTTACGCCATTTCAAGAAAAAAAAGCAAGCTGGAGTCGCATAACACCTACTCTTCAATGGTTGCAAGTACGCTGACAGTTGGTTTCGGCGGTTCGGTAGGGCTTGAGGCGCCCATTGTTCTTACCGGCGCATCAATTGGTTCAAATATGGGGCAGTTCCTGAAACTAAACTACAAGACAGTCACACTTCTAATTGGTTGTGGTGTTACAGGGGCAATTGCCGGCATTTTCAAATCACCCATTGCAGCAATGATATTCAGTCTGGAGGTACTGATGCTTGATCTGACAATGTGGTCTATTATTCCGCTTCTCATCTCCGCAGTGGCAGGAGCCA
>SLCF01000159.1 GCA_007125955.1 Bacteroidales bacterium
ATGCTTTCCAGCAGTGTTTTGTCAATTTCTTTTATGATGGGATAGAAACCCTCATTATCAATGGTGTTGCGGGCAATGTATGCTTTTATCCTCGTATGGATAATTTTCCCGGAAAGTTCAATCTCTTCTTCATTTCGCCGAACCCCTTCCTGTTCGGCAAAGCTTATAAATTGCTCAAGAAGGTTGTAGTTGTTGTTGAGGTATTCATTGATCTCTTCAGCCGTGCTGTATCCTGACAAACTTTCACGGTTCCTGTCTGCAAAATTTAGTGCAAAGCGATAGATAAGTCCACCCCTTGATACATCAGCAAAGTAATCCGTAATTCCTGTTGTGTCCCTGGGGATAAATAAGTCAGGCATTATTCCTCCGCCACCGTAAACAACCCTGCCTCCGGGAGTGACAAATTTAAGGGAATCTGCAAATTCAATGGAATCGGCATAATCATATTCCCCATGCATAAAGCGTTCCTGAAGATCGTTAAAATAATCCTGTGTCCCGTTATCGTAAGGCTTTTGTATACTTCTTCCGGTTGGAGTGTAATACCGTGCTACAGTCAGGCGAAGTGCCGAGCCGTCCGGCAGCATTGCCGGCTCCTGCACCAGACCTTTACCAAAAGACCGACGCCCGACTATTGTGCCCCTGTCGTTGTCTTGTATGGCACCGGCCAGAATCTCGCTGGCAGATGCACTCCATTCGTCAATTATAATAAGCACTTCTGTATCAAGGTTGACCCCTCTTGAGGTTGCCTTTATATCTCTCCTTGGCATTGACCTTCCTTGAGTGTAGACAATGAGCTCTCCTTCATCAAGGAACTGGTCGGCTATGTTTGTTGCAGGATCCATATACCCCCCGCTGTTCCCCCTCAGGTCGATTATCAGCTTGCTCATCCCTTTTTCTTTAAGCTTTTCTATTGCTTCAATATATTCCCTGAAAGTTGTTTTCGCAAACTGGCTGATTTTTACATAACCTTTTTCATCGTCAATCATGTATGATACGTCAATGCTGTATAAAGGAATCTCATCCCTTTTAATAGTAAATTCAAAAAGACCCGGGAAGTTTGGACGAAAAACATCAACATCAACAGTTGAACCTTTCGGGCCCCGAAGGCGACTCACAATTTTTTCATCCTCCATATTTACACCGGCAATAACCGTATCATTTATCTTAACTATCCGGTCTCCGGGAAGTATGCCTATTCGCTCTGACGGTCCGCCGGGTATGGTTTGAATCACAACTACAGTATCGTTAAGCATGTTGAACTGAATTCCAATACCTTCAAATCTTCCTTCAAGCGGCTCTGATACCTGCTGAAGATCTTTGGCCGGAATGTAGATGGAATGAGGATCAAGATTATTGAGTATTGAGGGAATGGTGCTCTCAACAATCTCTTCCATATCGACTGGGTCAACATATTTTTCTTCAATGAAGCTGAGAATGCTTGAAATTTTATCATTTCCCGTCTGAATTACAAACGATCTGTTTGATTCTACGTTTACCAGATTAACTCCTATAAGCATGCCCAGCACCAGTACCAGTGCCAGCACAAGGGGCATGTAGCTGCCTGCATTTCCAGTTTTGAACCGCATAATATTATAATTGAATTTGTACTACTTCTATACCTGCTCTTTTCAAAAGATTAAAACCGTCGTTACTGTGATATTCGTCTGAAAAGACCACACGCCTGATTCCTGCCTGAATTATCAGTTTTGAGCATTCAATGCAAGGGGATGCAGTAATATATAACGTTGAGTTTTCACTGCTATTATTCGACTTCGCCACCTTTGTTATAGCATTGGCTTCGGCATGCAGCACATACGGTTTGGTTTTACCTGTTTCATCCTCGCAAATATTTTCAAATCCGGCCGGTGTTCCGTTGTATCCGTCGGATATGATCATCCTGCCCTTGACAATCAAAGCCCCTACTTTCCGTCTGACACAATAGGAATTTTCAGCCCAGATCCTTGTCATTTCGAGATAACGGCGGTCGAAATCTTCCTGTCTCTCACCGTATGGGTTAATCAGGTCATTATCAGACATATCGTTGCAGGTCATTTACATTATTCACCAGCCCACAAAGATAAGCAAATAAGTATGATTCTTATTGCACATATTAATTTAAAAAATCCCACATTTACAGAACTGTTTTCACTTCTTTATACCAATTATTTGTGATATGCACTTTTTTGCATTATAGGTTAATAATTTTAATTTTGCTTTCCTTTCCAGTTTACCGGCTTCATGGAAAAGAGGGGTTTTGTTTAACTTATAGACCGTCATGATTCGAAAAGTAGGGTATTTAAAGTTATTATTAATTGTGATTGCACTGTTTTCATCATGTGAAAAAGAGTGTTTTCACAAACCCCTCACAATGGTGAATGCAGATTTTTTTACTATAGAAGAGGAAGAGGAAGGTGAAGTAACGGTCGATGACGTTTCTGTTTACGGTCTGGGGAGGGAAGATTCCCTTTTATATGACAGCGCCTCAGTAAGAAGGATCTCCCTGCCGCTTGATCCAAATTCAGACATCACAACCTTTGTGGTTTTGTTTCCTGAGAATTCCGATACCCTCACATTTCACCATACAACATCACCTTTTTTTCATTCTTATGAATGCGGGTATGTGCTTCATTATGATTTGAGCGGTTTTGAATATTCAACAAATGTTATAGATTCTGTCAGACTCGAAATATCCAAAATTACACATCAGTATGAGAGGCATCTCAAAATATATCTTTAGCATTCTGCTTTTTCTCCCGGCATCGGTTTTTTCCCAGAACGGCGAATACAGCAGGGGATTGAGGATAGGGTTTGATTTAAGCAGTGCCGCCATTCTGGCCATTGAGGGTGAAGGGGTTGAAACAGCGGTTACCGCTGATATGAATATTACCGAAAGATTTTTTGCAGTTGCCGATGCAGGGTATATAAACAGTGTTAAAACAGGACCGGGGTATGATTTATCTCTGAATGCAATTTACATGCGTGCAGGTGCCGACTATAACTTTTACCGGCAGAATAACGATGTGGTTGCAGCAGGGGTGAGATACGGTTTTTCAACCTTCAGTCGCGAGACAACCAGTTTTATGGTTGAAGAGGGATACTGGGGTAATTATACCGGGACTGTGCCGGAAAGGACACTCGGTTCTCATTGGCTGGAGGCGGTTTTTTCTCTTAAGACGGAACTGTTCAGCAACGTATTTATTGGATGGTCTTTGAGGGGTAAAGTTCTGCTCAGCAAAAAAGATGGAGCAGATATGCAGGAGTGGCATATACCGGGGTATGGCATGAGCAACAAATCAAGCACAGGCGGATTCAATTTTTACATTTTTTACAGGATTCCTTTTTAATTTTTTTGCAGGAAAAAAAAATATTTTATCTTTGCAAACCTAAATGATTAAAATGGTCCGTTCGTCTAGTGGTTAGGACGCCAGGTTTTCATCCTGGTAACAGGGGTTCGATTCCCCTACGGACTGCAAATAATTTTAATGAACAACAATAACATTTAAGGAATGGCAAATCATCCGTCAGCGGCGAAAAGGAACAGACAGAACCAGAAGAGGAGGTTAAGCAACAGGTATTTTGCAAAGACTACCAGGAATGCAGTTAAAAAGTTGCGTACTGTAACAGAAAAAGAAGAAGCAAAAGAATTATATCCAAAAGTAGTCTCAATGCTGGACAGGCTTGCCAAGAAGAATATAATTCACAAAAACAAAGCGGCAAACCTCAAATCCGGACTTGCAAAAAAAGTCAACAGCTTCTAGAAAATTTATTTGTTCGAAGGTAAATGAAACCTCCTGCTAAACAGGAGGTTTTTTTGTGTGTGCCGTGCATGGTATATAACTTGGTGGTGCAAGTCCACTATGGGGGTTCATAATCGCCAACCATTAGCTAAGGGCAAGGGTGTCCATCGCGAGGTGGAATCTGAAGG
>SLCF01000038.1 GCA_007125955.1 Bacteroidales bacterium
ACTGCTTCAGAGAAAAAAGAAAACGGTGGGAATTCGTATTCCCGATAACCCTATAATCCTTAAGATAGTAACAGAACTAAACAGGCCAATACTTACAACCTCAATATATGACGATGATGAGGTGGTTGAATACACTACCGACCCGGAGCTCATACACGAGAAATTTGAAAAACTGGTTGATGCGGTTATTGACGGGGGATTTGGCGGTAACGTACCTTCCACTGTAATTGACTGCACCAATGAGGAGCCTGCAATAATCCGCGAGGGAAAAGGGGTGCCTGAACTTTAAATATAAACTTCGCAGGCAGCATTACTCCAATTGTCCCGGTTGATATACCGGGAACAGGTATATCATTTAACGCATTCAGATAACCATGGTGCGTATGATAAAGAGATAATGAACTGTACCTTTATTACTTGCGCCAGAATGATGGCGAAAAAAGGACAAGTACGGTAAACAACTCAAGGCGCCCCAGCATCATCATGAAAGAAAGGAACCATTTACCGAAAACCGGTATGTGTGAATAGCTTTCAACCGGCCCTACATCTCCCATGCCCGGACCGATATTGCCAAGGGTTGCCGCTACCGCACCAAATGATGTGTCAAAATTGTAACCCATTGCCCCCATAACACATACGCTGAACAGCAATATAGCAATGTAGAAAAACACAAATGCCATTACATTGCTTATGATCCTGGGCGAAACAACCTGATCGTTATAGCGCACCCTTAGTACCGCGTTGGGATATATCAGCCTTTTCAGCTCCAGGTGGCTGTTCCTGAAAATCAGAAGGACGCGGATCATTTTAACCCCCGCTGCAGTTGACCCTGCAGACCCTCCAAAAAACATCAGAAGAAATATTACCACTGTGAAAAGCGGAAACCAGCCCAGGTAATCTGATGTAACATACCCGGTTGTAGTAACTATTGATACGACCTGGAAAGCTGCTGTCCTGAGAGAGCTTTCTGGAGAGGCTTCTGAGGTTATAATGAAGCCGGCTCCGATAATTAATGTAAATATTGCAATAACGGTAAGATAAAATCTGAACTCATCATTTTCCCAGACCTTTCTGAATTTCCTGTGAAAAGCAAAATAAGAGAGTGTAAAGTTTGTGCCGGCAATGAGCATGAACAAAATAATAATGTACTGTATATAAGCCGAATCAAAATGCGCTATACTGGCCTGCTTTGTGGAAAACCCTCCTGTTGCCATGGTTGTGAAAGAATGGTTAACGGCATCAAACAAACTCATTCCCCCAAGCATCATCAGAAAAGCTTGTGCCACGGTAAATATAATATATATTCCCCAAAGGCGTTTGGCGGTCTCTTTAACCCTTGGATGTATCTTTTCCTTTGTGGGACCGGGAACCTCAGCTATAAAAAGCTGCATCCCCCCCACTCCGAGTATCGGTAGAATTGCAAGAGAAAGGACTATTATTCCAAGACCGCCGATCCACTGGGTCAGGCTTCTCCAGAAGAGAAGCCCGTGAGGCATTGCCTCAATATCATCAAGTATGGTAGCCCCCGTAGTGGTAAAACCGGACATTGTCTCAAAGAATGCATCGGTGACTGAGTTTATTGCACCACTGAATATAAAGGGCAGACATCCGAAAATTGAGAACATTACCCATACAAGTCCCACAATAATAAACCCTTCACGTTTTCCGATATACTGTTCTTCATTGCGGGTTGAAATCCATGCGGTACCACCTACTAGAATGATAACCAGAAAGGTTATTATAAAAGCTGCAAGGTCATACCCTCCGTATACAAGTGAAACTATAATGCACAAGCCGATAAAGGCTCCCTCTATAAGGAGAAGCAGGCCCAGTACATTGATTACTTTCCTGTAATTAACCATAAAGCGGAATTAAGCAAAAAATTTACCCACTTTAAAAATTGCAGACGGCAGGGCAAAGACAACAACACGGTCATTTTCTTTTACCCGTGTGTCGCCGCGGGCGACAAAACTGGATTTGCCCCTGATAATACCACCGATTATTGCATCCTTGGGGAAGCAAATATCTTTTATAAGCCCTTTTGTTGCAAGGCAACCCGGTTTTGCAACAAATTCAAAAACTTCAGCCTCAGTCCCGGTCAGACATTTTATTGATGTCACCTCATCTGTCATTGTAAATTTGAAAATCCGGCTGGCTGCACTTACTTTCTTGTTGATAATTGTATCCAGTCCCATATTCTCTGCAATGCTTATATAGTCGAAATTTTCTACCTCACATATTACCTTTTTTACCCCGAGCTTTTTGGCAGTAAGGCATGCAAGAATATTTGTCTCCGCATTACCCGTAACTGCAATAAAAGCATCCATGTTGCCAATACCGGAATCCTTCAGCAGGTCAATATCCCTTCCGTCACCATTTATCACAATTGTGCGGTCAACCATGTTGGATATCATTTTGCTTTTTTCTTCGTTCACTTCAATCAGCTTGATATTGATATCATCCTCAAGGTCAAGCGCTGTCCTTATACCTATACGGCTTCCTCCCATAATAAGGATGTTTCTTACCGGGAACTCCTTTTTGCCTGCATATCTCATTATTTCCTTTATACTCGAATGGTTTGTTACCACATAAACCAGGTCATCAGGCATAAACACATCTTCACCTGAAGGTATCAATGTTTCCCCGTTCCGGGTTATGGCAACTGCCCGGTATTCGTGCTTCTCATCATCATAATCAATATCTTTCAGCTTTTTATTTATTACGGGAGCATTTTCTTCCAGTTTCAGAACGTAAAGTGAAAGCCTGCCGCCCGTAAAGTCGACAAAATCGGTGGATGCTGTTTTATTGAGGAGCGTTATTATCTCTTTGGATGCTATTCTCTCGGGATAGATCATATAATCCAGGCCCATAGACAAAAAATGTTCCTTGTTGCTGGGAATAAGAAATTCCGAGCTGTCAATACGGGCTATTGTTTTTTTGGCTCCAAGCCTCTTTGCCAGCAAAGCTCCGGTAATATTTGTATCCTCAAAATCCGATACTGATATAAAAAGATCACACTTATCCACATTAGCCTCCTTGAGGGTCTTGAAAGAGGTTACAGACCCCTGGATTGTCAGAAGATCATGGCCGGTATCGAAAAACTTGAGTTTTCTCGGATCCGGATCAATTACAATAATGTCGTGCTTCTCATTGCCCAGCATCTTCGCCAGGTGCCCCCCTACATCACCCAATCCAGCTACAATAATTTTCATAATAGTAGAAAATGTTTATTACAACACCGGGAATTAAACGGTGAAAAAGCCAACAAATTTCGGTAAATCTACAAACTTAAACAATCAATATTTATTATCTGCTAAATTTATTTTACTTCTACAAATGCACCTTTATCCCGTACCGGATAGTACTCAATATCCTTAACCGAGCAATACTTTCCCAGCATACTCCGTGTATAATAAGGCACTGAAGAATCGGCTATAACCAAAGCCGGGTTGAAAATATTGAAAAACACTTCGGGGTTGGTATTGCTTGAACCTGTAACAACAAGGTAATCAACCGGAATTAAACCGGAAGAGGTAAAACCGTTCAGATCATCATCAACTGCAAAGTAAAAGGTTTTTTCACCGAAAAGGGCAAAATTTCGAGTTGCTCCGAAAGATTCCAGGAATGTTCCCGGCTGTATCGTGTCACATATCTTATTTAAGTTTCTTATTTCTGTCGCTTCTATTCGTTTCCGGATAACAACATTTTCATAATTGTTTGCAAGACGCTGTAAAACCTCATCATTTACCGAACTGCTCATTAACAGGCTTTTTCTTCCTTCTATAAAATGCACCAGTGAGTGGTTGCCGGAATTGTATACTATAAACACCCTCTGCCCCGGCAACCTGATCTTTTCAACTCCGGTCATAACCATTCCGGCAATTAAAACAAGCAAAAACACTTTGAGGAAAAATCTGTTTTTAGTTATAAAGAATGCTGTCGCAGCGGTTATAACAACATATATCAAAATAACTCCTGCCATTGAAAGTTTTATATCCCCCGTTACAGAAAAGGGCAACTGTTCAACAAACATTATAGCGCTATTGAGCAGTGTGACAGTAAAGTTGAAGAACCATGCAAACGGGGCAGCAATAAATCCAACCGGGGAGAAGATAAAGAGCAAAATACCACTGTAAATTATTACGGTAGCCAGAGGTATTGCAAAAAGATTGGTTAAAAGAAAATAATTGGGAAACTGATTGAAATAATAAAGCGCAACAGGGAAAGTGGCCAGCTGGGCACCTGCAGAAACTCCGGTAAGTGCCCAGATCCTGTCGGCCACCCTGTTTCTGAACTTAATAAGTGAATATATTCGAGGCTGGAAAAAAACAATCCCTGCAACAGCCATGTAAGAGAGCTGAAAACCTGCAGTAAAGAGCATAAAGGGGTCAAAAATCAAAAGAAAAAAAGCTGAAGCCGCAAGTGTATTGAAAATATTTGAATTGCGGTTTAAGGCAAGACCCGCCGAAACGAAGGTGAACATAGCTGAAGCCCTCAGCACGGATGGGTAAAGACCGGTAAGCAGAGCATAAAACCAGATACAAAGAATGATGATAGCTGCTTTGATCTTCCTTCCGTTACGAAACTTTTCAATGAACATCAGCATAAAATGAAGTACCATAAAGAAGATACCCACATGGAGCCCGGATACGGCCAGAATATGCATCGCCCCTGATGCAGCATAGGAACTTCTAATATCATCATCAAGCCCTGCCCTGTACCCAAGTGTCAATGCAGATGCCACTGCCAGCTCATTCCCTTTAAGGCCGTATTTCCTGTATATACCAAGCAGACGTTCACGCAAAGCCGAAGAATAGGTTTGCAAAGATATTCTTTCCCTGTACCCCGCTTTAATCCAGTCATTATCATCCGGAAAAGCACTTCGCCTGATACCGTTTATCAGCATATACCTCTTCAGGTCGAATTCATAGGGATTACCCGGATTCTCAATTTTCCTGAAAAGGTTGCGTATAATTAGCCTGTCACCGGGTTTGAGTGATGCAGCCCTGTTGCTTGCAGGAAGGTATGCAAGCACTTTCCCTGAAACAGGGTAAACTTCAAGTGAGTCTGTAAAATATCCTGCTTTAAGCAGGACCCTGGTATTTCTTTCTCTCACTTGCGGAGTATCGAGAACATCGGCAACGATAAAACCTGAATTTTCCGGTACATTATCAAATCCTTTATCATTGAGCTTCTGATGAACAAGAAAAGCACCGGTGCAAAACAGCACTCCATATAAAATAATCCCGTAAACCCAGCTCAGTGAAAAACTTTGGCTTATTTTCCTGTAAAGCCATGAAAACAGAAGCATTATAAAGGAAAGGGCAAGCAGAATGAGTATTACATTCAGTGAAACGGGTATATACCAGCGAAAACATATGCCTGCTGCAAACGGTATAAGCAGGCGTACGAAAGGAGCTTTTCGCAGTTCCCGGTAAATATCCACAAAGCTGTATTTTGTTTAACTGCAAAACAGGCTTTTGAGATAGCCTAAAGTAAAGATATGAAAAAAGAAGAAATGGACGGATTCCTATCTGGGGTTTTTAATCTTATATTTTACTTCAACCTTGCCCCTGGTAATTTCATTCAGCTTGCTTTTGAGCAAGCGCCTTCTGAGAAGTGAAATCTTATCGGTAAAGAGCTTTCCTTCAAGGTGGTCGAATTCGTGTTGAATTATTCGGGCGGGATATCCTTCAAACTGCTCTTCATGCTGTTCGAAGTGTTCATCCTGATATCTTATGGTGATTTTCGATTCCCTGGAGACATCCTCCCGTATACCCGGAATACTCAGACAACCCTCATTGTAGATAACATTATCGCCTTCATAGGAAATTATCTCCGGGTTGATAAAAACCCTTTTGAAATCCTTCAGTGACTCATCATCGCTCTCAACCGGCGATGCATCAACAATAAATATCCTTATTGAAAGTCCGATCTGGGGAGCTGCCAGGCCAATCCCGTCCGAATGGTACATTGTTTCAAACATACTTTCAATAATACCTTTCAGACCGGGATATCCCTCAGGGATTTCCTCCGCTCTTTTTCGCAATACAGGCGAACCGTATAAATAAACAGGGAGTATCATATTTACCAATATTATACTATAACAAAAGCCTTTTGTAATTGTTTAATCCTTCTATGCGGATCATTCCACAAGGGTTGGTTGCAAAAATTTCCGTCATCTTACATTTTCAGCAACAAATAAGAGCTGAATTTTGCACCGGAGCAAAGTCTGTAATTACGGTCTTTTTCATCCTGATGACAATTGTTCCAGATATGACTGAAGAATGATTACCGCACTTACCCTGTCAACCGTTTCCTTATTACGCCGGGCCTTTTTTCCAAGTCCGCCCTCCAGCATTGCCCTTTTTGCCAGGCGGGATGTGTACCTTTCATCAACCCTTACAACTTCAGTCTGGGGATATTTATTTTTTAGCTTTTCAACAAACTTATCCATGGAGCTTATTATATCAGAATAAGTTTTGCTGACAGGATCACCAACCACAAAGCAGTCGACCGTCTCAGCTTTAAGGTAATTATCAATAAAGTCGAATATTTTCGGTGTGGCAACTGTTGCAAGACCGTTAGCCGTAATCCTCAGGGGATCGGTAACTGCCAGTCCGGTACGACTTCCACCGAAATCTATTGCCATTATCCTGCCCATATTCAAGTACCCGGAATTAAGATGCAAATTTATGAATTATTTTCGTATCATACCATAATTGTAAATGGGGTGCCTGCAAAGCAGACACCCCATTCTGATCCAACTCTGTTATCCTTTACTTATCTGATTCGTAACTAAGTGATGCTTTCTGAATATATGCCTTGTGCCTCCATACGGCATTCTCTTCGGCTGCCTTGAAAAGCTCTTCAGCCTGTTCGGGGAAAGCTTTTTTGACAGATGTATAACGAACTTCCGAATTGATGAACTCCTGGAACTTGTTCCAGTCAGGTTCCTTTGAGTCAAGCACAAACGGGTTTTTCCCTTCGGCCTCAAGCATCGGATTGTACCTGTAAAGCGTCCAGTAACCGGCTTCAACAGCCTTTTTGGTTTGTTCAACCGCTTTACCCATACCTCCTTTCAATCCATGATTGATACAGGGAGAGTAGGCAATTATCACCGAAGGTCCGGGATAAGCTTCCGCTTCCTTGATTGCTTTGAGGTACTGGGACTGGCTTGCCCCCATTGCAACCTGGGCAACGTATACATAACCGTAGTTCATTGCCATCATACCCAGGTCTTTTTTACGGATACGCTTACCTGCAGCCGCAAACTTTGCAATTGCACCAACCGGAGTTGCCTTGGAAGCCTGTCCGCCGGTATTACTGTATACCTCTGTATCCATAACGAGCATGTTCACATCCTCACCGGAAGCAATAACATGGTCGAGGCCTCCGTAGCCAATATCATAAGCCCATCCGTCACCACCGAATGCCCAGATCGATTTCTTAATCAGGTATTGCTTCAGTTCAAGTATCTCTTTGGCATACTTGTCTTTTTTACCTTCAAGCGCTTTAAGCACTTTCTGTGATGACTCCCTGGACTTTTCACCGTCATCTTTGTTTTCAAGCCACTCTTCAAACGCTTCTTTCTCCTCTTTTGAAATGCTGTTTTTAAGTGCTTCCTGCATAAGGCTGGCTATATGATTTCTCATCTGGTTAACACCCAGGGCCATACCGAAGCTATACTCAGCATTGTCCTCGAAAAGTGAATTGGCCCAGGCAGGACCTTCTCCCTTATTATTCGTAGTATAAGGTGTTGAAGGTGCTGACCCCCCGTAAATGGATGAGCATCCTGTAGCATTGGCTATCATCATCCTGTCACCGTAAAGCTGTGTTATAAGCTTTATATAAGCTGTTTCGCCACAACCTGCACATGCTCCGGAGAATTCAAAGAGAGGCTGTGAAAACTGTGAATTTTTCACGGTTTTGCTCTTTTCAACAACAGTATCCTTGTATCCAACCTTCTCATGCATATACTCCCATCTTTCGTTCTCAACCATTTGACTTTCCAGTGATTTCATAACAAGAGCCTTCTCCTTTGAGGGGCATACATCCACGCAGTTTCCGCAGCCTGTACAGTCAAGCGGACTTAACTGCATGCGGTACTGGTACTCCTTGGTAGCACCAAGTCCCTTAATTGTCCTGGTACCTTCGGGAGCATTTTTAACCTCTTTCTCTGTTAGCAGGAATGGTCTTATAACTGCATGGGGACAAACATATGAACACTGGTTACACTGAATACAGTTTTCAGGGATCCATTCGGGCACGTGAACTGCAATTCCACGCTTTTCATATGCTGTGGTTCCGGCGGGGAATGTACCGTCTTCCCTGTCAACAAATGCACTTACCGGCAACAGGTCACCCTTTTGTGCATTTATTGGATTCATAACGTTTCTGATAAAATCGGGAAGGCTGCCGTTCTGATCTTTTTTGTCAGCTTCAGGATCAATATTTTTCCAGTCAGCCGGAATATCTATCTTTATTACATCACCTCCACGATCAACAGCGGCATGGTTCATTTTAACTATCTCTTCACCCTTCATGCCGAAGGTTTTGACTATCGCCTTCTTCATTTCATCCACCGCTTTTTCATAAGGTATAACTTCGGATATTTTGAAGAATGCTGACTGCATTATTGTGTTAGTGCGGCCGCCCAGACCTATTTCTTCAGCAATCTCAGTAGCATTGATACAGTAGAATTTAATATCATTGTCAGCCATGTATTTCTTCATATGTCCCGGCAGGCGCTTCCTGGTCTCATCTACATCCCAGATACTGTTCAGCAGGAAAGTACCACCTTTCTTAAGTCCGTTTAGAAGGTCATACTTCTCCAGATAGGCGGGAACGTGGCATGCAATAAAATCTGCCATCTTAACCAGATAAGGAGAACGTATGGGGGCATCGCCAAATCTCAGGTGAGAAACGGTTATTCCGCCTGATTTTTTGGAATCATATGCAAAATAAGCCTGTGCAAACTTATCTGTAGTATCACCTATGATCTTGATGGAGTTTTTATTGGCGCCTACAGTACCGTCGGCTCCTATACCGAAAAACTTGGCAGAAAAGATTCCCTTTGGTGAAACATCTATCTCAGGCTTGAGCGGAAGTGAATGATAAGTAACGTCATCAATTATCCCAACTGTAAACTGGTTTTTTGGCTCTTTCATTTTCAGGTTGTCGAATACGGAAACCATCATGGCAGGTGTTGTATCCTTTGAACTCAGTCCGTAACGTCCGCCTACAATTAATGGAGCATTTTCGCGGTTATAGAAGAGGTTTTTAACGTCAAGGTACAATGGTTCTCCATTTGCCCCTACCTCTTTTGTCCTGTCCAGTACTGCAATACGTTTGACAGTTTCAGGAAGCACTTTGAAAAAATACTTTTCTGAGAAAGGACGGTACAGGTGTACTGTTATAAGTCCAACCTTCTCCCCATTTTCATTCAGGTGGTCTACCACCTCCTTGATGGTTTCGGTAACCGATGTCATTGCAATAACAACATTTTCTGCGTCGGGGGCACCGTAGTAAGTGAACGGATGGTATTCGCGACCGGTGATTTTGCTGATTTCCTGCATGTATTCTTCAACTATATCAGGCACAACATCGTAGAACTTGTTGGCAGCCTCCCTTGACTGGAAATAAATATCAGGATTTTGAGCTGTTCCCCTGGTTACAGGATGTTCAGGATTCAGTGCGCGTTCACGGAATGACCGGACGGCATCAAAATCGATAAGCTTTTCCATCTCTTCCTGGTCGGTTGGCTCAACTTTCTGAATTTCATGTGAGGTACGGAAACCATCAAAGAAATGGAGGAAAGGGATTCTTGTCTTAATTGAAGCAAGGTGTGCAACGGGAGCAATATCCATTATTTGCTGGGCACTTCCTGTTGCAAGCAAAGCAAAACCGGACTGGCGGCAGCTCATTACATCACTGTGGTCCCCAAAAATTGACAAAGCCTGTGCGGCGAGACTGCGGGCACTGACATGAAAAACACCCGGAAGAAGTTCCCCGGAGATCTTGTACATATTCGGTATCATCAGCAGCAATCCCTGTGATGCTGTAAAGGTTGTTGTAAGGGCCCCTGCCTGGAGTGAACCGTGAACCGCTCCGGCAGCACCGGCTTCTGACTGCATCTCGATAACCTTAAGAATGTCACCAAAGACATTCTTTTTACCGCCTGCAGCCCAGGCATCAACATTCTCCGCCATGTCAGAAGACGGAGTAATAGGATATATTGCTGCAACTTCGCTGAAAATGTATGCTACGTGTGAGGCAGCATAATTTCCGTCACACATTATAAATTTCTTTTTCTTTGTCATTTTATATCTCCTTCAATTAAAGATTTGAATAAACATTTGACGGCCGGTATGGCCTATGGAATTTTAGATTTTCTAAATTAACCATTTGAAAAACCAAAAATAAGAAAAAAACAGATAATCGTATATGATATTTTTCATCTGCATAAAATGGTAAAAGATGCAAGCGGTTGAACGGCACCTTAGGGTGAAAACAGTGAAGGTAACCTACCCGCTGTTCATAGATATAAGGAACTCTTCGTTGGACTTGGTTTTGAGCATTCTGTCCCTCAAAAACTCCATTGATTCGATCGGATTCATATCTGAAAGATAATTGCGAAGAATCCAGATCTTGTTCATCATATCCTTGTCAAGCAGCAGCTCTTCCCTTCTTGTACTTGAAGCATTGATATCCACAGCGGGGAAGATCCTCTTGTTAGCAAGTCTCCTGTCCAGCTGCAATTCCATGTTGCCTGTACCCTTGAACTCTTCGAATATGACATCATCCATCTTGGAGCCGGTTTCTGTAAGAGCGGTAGCAAGTATTGTAAGTGAACCTCCGTTCTCAATATTACGGGCGGCTCCGAAAAACCGTTTCGGCTTTTGGAGGGCGTTGGCATCAACCCCTCCTGACAATACCTTGCCTGAGGCGGGAGATACAGTGTTGAATGCCCTTGCAAGCCTGGTAATGGAATCCAGCAGGATTACTACATCATGCCCGCATTCAACCAATCGCTTGGCTTTTTCAATTATCATGTTGGCAACCCTCACGTGCCTCTCTGCAGGCTCATCAAAAGTGGATGAAATAACTTCGGCATTAACATTTCTTGCCATATCGGTTACTTCCTCCGGCCTCTCGTCTACAAGGAGGACCATCATATAAACTTCCGGATTGTTGGCCGCAATGGCATTGGCTACATCTTTCAGTAAAACTGTCTTCCCTGTTTTTGGCTGGGCAACAATCAATCCCCTCTGACCTTTGCCTATAGGGGCAAACATATCAACAACCCTTACCGAAAGACTGTTGCCTGAAGCACTTACCAGAGGGAATTTCTCGTCCGGGAAAAGGGGAGTAAGATAATCAAATGGAACACGGTCGCGTATAAATTCGGGACTCCTGCCGTTTATCTGTTCAACCTTTATAAGCGGGAAATATTTTTCCCCTTCTTTAGGGGGTCTGATACTACCCTCAACTGTATCTCCGGTCTTTAGTCCGAATAGTTTTATTTGTGATTGAGACACATAAATATCATCAGGAGAATTGAGGTAATTATAATCCGAAGAGCGCAAAAAACCGTATCCGTCTGGCATAATTTCCAAAACTCCGGAAGTGAAGATCAATCCGTCAAAATCGAACTCCCGCATCGCGTTCCTGCGCTCACTGTATTTCCTGGGTTGCTTTTCCTTCTCAGGTGGTGGTTTTTCATGTGTTCTTTCGGCAGGCTTTTCATGCGGTTTTTCCTGTATTCTTTCGGCAGGCTTTTCATGCGGTTTTTCCTGTATTCTTTCGGCAGGCTTTTCATGTGGTTTTTCCTGTATTCTTTCGGCAGGCTTTTCCTGTGTTCTTTCAACAGGTTTCTCAAGCTTGCCGGGCTTTTCAGTTTCACTGGCCCTGCTTCTACCGTGGGTTTCCCTTGCCTTCCTGGTATTTTTTGCTTTTTCAGGAACCGGCTTTTTTTCTTCGGTGGTGGCAGCAGGTTTGGCAGTTGTCTTCTCCGAACCCTTTTTAACTTTCTCACCGGCAGATGCAGTTTGAGCATCCTGAGTTGAACCCTTTTCTTTCTTTCCGGATTGAAAAGAACCGGTCCTGGAACGATATGGCTGTTTTGATTTTTGAATCTCTTTTTCAGATGATAAAATTGCCTGCTGATCGAGGATCCTGTAAATAAGATCCTGTTTTTTCAAAGACTCAACCCGTTTGATATTGAGCTCTTTTGCAATCTCCCTTAATTCAGGGACAAGTTTCTTGTTCAATTCAAGAATGTCGTACATAATATAAGTTTATATTGGGATTAGAATGAATATGTAAATATTAAAATATTTCGTTTTTTTGATCTGACAATACCGGGAAGGTTTAACTTTTAAAAACCAGTAAAATATATGGGAATGAATAAATTAAGACTTTTTTTGTTCTGGAAGTTATTTGCAATATTACGCAATAAGTAACTATTATCCAAAATAAATGAAAAAAAAAGAATGTTTTTATGAAAATCTCCGTTTTTTATAAAACAAATAATTATGTTTGTTATTATTTAGTTTTTTGCAAAAATTGCTTCAAAACGATTTGTTTACTATAAAGAAAGCGATACAGCCGTTTTATTATAAAAAAATAATTACCAGCTCCTAAAACTTTTTTATACCGGCAACGTAATTACATTTATTAAAGTAAACATATTTTCTCAATGAGGCAATTGAAAATTATTAAACAAGTAACAAACAGGGAAACACCTTCACTGGACAAGTACCTGCACGAAATTGGAAAAGTTGAACTTTTGTCAGCAGAAGAAGAAGTTGATCTGGCAAAAAGAATCAGAAAGGGTGATAAGGAAGCCCTGAATACTCTAATAAAGGCCAACCTCCGTTTTGTGGTTTCTGTTTCCAAGCAATATCAGAACCAGGGCTTGTCTTTGCCGGACCTCATTAACGAGGGAAATGTGGGACTTATAAAGGCTGCACAAAGGTTTGATGAAACAAGGGGATTTAAGTTCATTTCTTATGCAGTATGGTGGATAAGGCAGTCTATTCTTCAGTCACTTGCCGAACAAGCCCGTATTGTGAGGCTTCCGCTTAACAAAATCGGTTCACTGAACAAAATCAACAAAGTTTTTTCCGAGCTTGAGCAGCAATATGAAAGAGAGCCTTCAATAAATGAAATTGCAGAAGCACTTGAGCTCTCTCCAAGGGATGTAAAAGAATCAATGATCAATTCAGGACGTCATATCTCCATGGATGCTCCAATAGCAACGGATGAAGAGACCAGCATGTATGATGTGCTTCTGAACGATGACACCCCAGAACCTGACAAGAAACTGCTGGTTGAGTCGCTTCGCAGGGAAATTGAAAGCACCCTTTCTATGCTTACTTACCGTGAAGCCAATATTATAAGGCTTTACTTCGGACTTAACGGCAAATATCCTCTTACACTTGAGGAAATAGGTGAAAATTTCAATCTCACAAGGGAAAGAGTCCGGCAAATAAAGGAAAAGGCGATAAAAAAACTTAAAAGCACTACCCGAAACAAAATACTGAAGACTTACCTTGGTTAGGCATGATAAGGAACTGAAACCTATCTTTGGTTAACTTCACATCTATATGATCTCATTACCGGAAACCACCGGGTGATATAAAATTAATTTTATCTTTACATTCGTTTCCAAAAAGATAATATCTTCTGCCTTATGAAACCTCTCATAGCTCCATCTATGCTTTCGGCCGATTTTGGACACCTTAACAAGGACATCGAACTTGTAAACAACAGCGAAGCTGACTGGTTCCATATTGATGTAATGGACGGTGTGTTTGTGCCCAACATTTCTTTCGGTTTTCCTGTTATAAAACATATAAAGAAAA
>SLCF01000086.1 GCA_007125955.1 Bacteroidales bacterium
ACAATTGGCTTTACAACCATTCCTGCACCCAGTATCAGCACTTTCTTCATAATATTCAGTTTTTTAATTGATTATGTATGTTTCTCTTAAAACACCCTTCTACGAAAATAATTAAAATTTATCCAATTACAGAAAAGAGTTGAAAATTACGCCCGGTTAAACGTTTATTAAGCTCGATATTCAATAAATTTGTGGTTTAAAATATGATAATTTGATTATCCCGGATACCAATATAAAAGAATTTCTTGAAGAGAGGGTAGAAAAATACAATCATCCCCGGTTCATTGAGTCAGACCCTATCTGCATACCACATAAATACAGGCAGAAAGAGGATATAGAAATTTCAGGTTTTCTGACATCGGTTATTGCATGGGGTAACAGGAGAATGATCATCAGGAATGCAGTGTGCATGATGGAGATTATGGGTAACAGCCCTTATGATTTTGTCATGAACCACAATATATTTCAACTGGAAAGGTTTAATGGTTTTGTCCACCGCACTTTTAACGGAACAGATGCAAAATATTTCATCACTGCTCTGAAAAATTTATATGTAAACCATGAAGGGCCTGAAAAGATATTTTCCCGTTATTCAACAGAATATTCAACACAACCCGCTATTCACGAGTTCAGAAGAATTTTCTTCTCTTCCGGTCACCCTCCCCGGACAACAAGGCATTTACCCGACCCGCTCAAAAAATCCGCGGCTAAAAGGATAAATATGTTTTTGAGGTGGATGGTAAGAAGGGATAGCCGGGGTGTGGATTTCGGATTGTGGAGATCGATATCTCCCTCTGTTCTTTCCTGCCCCCTGGATGTTCATACAGGCAACACGGCCAGGAAACTTGGCCTTATAAGGCGAAAACAGAACGATTCCATAGCTGTTTCGGAACTGGACAGTATCCTGCGAAAATTTGACAATAACGATCCTGTTAAATATGACTTTGCACTTTTCGGGTTAGGGGCAATTGAAAAAATGTGATACCGGATAAAAGTTCTTAATCAATAACCGTTGGCGCCGTTACTGTAACTTTTCTTCATTTATTATCAGTCCGTCATGCATAGTCAGCTGCCTGTCAGCCATACGTGCAAGAAGATTGTCGTGTGTTACAATAATAACTGTCTGGTTGAATTTTTCCCTCAATGAGAAAAAGAGGCTGTGAAGCTCCTTTTTGTTTTTAGAGTCGAGGTTGCCGGAAGGTTCGTCAGCCAGAATTACTGCAGGATCGTTAATAATTGCCCGGGCAACGGCAATTCTCTGAAGTTCGCCGCCTGAAAGCTCCTTTGGCTTGTGATCCAGTCTGTCCTGCATATTCAGGAAGGTGAGTATTTCAATTGCTTTTGACTCTGCCTTTGCTTTCGGTGTTCTGGCAATGAAAGCCGGAATGCAGACATTTTCCAGGGCTGTGAATTCGGGCAGCAGGTGGTGGAACTGAAACACGAAACCGATGTTACGGTTCCTGAAAACGGCAAGCTCTTTATCATTTAGCCCTGAAAACTCCACCCCGTTAACAGTAACTTTACCCGTATCAGGTTTGCCGAGTGTTCCGATAATCTGAAGCAGGGTGGTTTTACCGGCACCGCTTGCTCCTACTATTGATACAACTTCACTCTTTTTAATGTCAAGGTCAATCCCTTTTAGAACCATCAGACTGCCAAACGACTTTGTGATATTTCCGGCTTTTATCATCATAATAATTTAATGTTAGCAATTGATTCCTGTTACTCCGGAAGGTAAATATATAAAAATATGAGGTCTGTTTTATATCCCGGTCAGGAAGTCTGAAATGTTAAATATATAAAAGGAGTATAAACTGTTTCATACTTTCCCCTGCATTGAAAAAACTATGAAAATATAAGCTGCATAGGAGAGAAGGAGGAAGACTCCCCGTTTCCTGTTAAGCTTACTGTTTTTAAACGGGATCATCAAAAGAAAAAGAAGAAGCGATATTCCAAGCATATAATGAATGTCAAACAAAATTTCACCGCTTACCGTGATCCTTTTTAATATTCCGGTTATTCCGGGTATTGCAAGTATATTGAATATGTTTGAACCTATTATATTTCCGATTGTGATGCTCATCTCTTTCTTTACAGCTGCGGCTAATGAAGTGGCGAGCTCAGGGACACTTGTTCCGAAAGCTATCAGTGTAACAGCTATTACCCTTTCACTGACACCCAGGTTGGTTGCTATTTTCTCCGCACTGCTTACGAGCCAGCCGGCTCCGAAATAGAGTCCTGCCGAAGAGATTACCACCATAATTATCGCCAAAAAAATACTGTAATCTGCTTTTTCAAACCGATGCCCTGTTACGAGCATTTCTCTTCTTGAACTGCGGAAAGTGAGATACAGGTAACCTGTGAGAAGTGACAGAAGAACGATCCCTTCAATCCACGATATAATACCGTTGAATGCAAACAGGTAAAATATGAGGGAAGAGAGCATCATAAAAGGCCAGTCGCGGTTTATTGAGCTTAAACCGACAGGGAGGGGGAGTATCAGCACTGTTAGACCGAGCACAAGGCCAATATTTGAAATATTCGATCCTATAACATTTCCAAGTGCTATATCGGGCAGATCTTTAAATACCGCACTTATGCTTACCACCATTTCGGGGGCCGATGTGCCTAGCGAGACGATGGTAACACCAATTGCAAGTGTTGAAACCCGGAGATGTGTTGCAAGTGAAACTCCTGCCCTGACGAGCATGTTGCCGCTGATAAGGAGTATTGCAAAGCCAAGGAGAAGAAAAATATATTCCATCATGAAAGCTCTCTTTCAATGACCGTGTGGTAACTATTCCACATTTTTTTTGATGTCGTCAATATCTTTCGAAATTTCTGATGAACTTTCATTGATCTCCTTCTTGATATCATCAGTGGCCTTCTTGAATTCATGCATGCCTTTTCCGAGGCCCCTTGCCAGTTCAGGTATCCTTTTAGATCCGAAGAGGAGAAGTATGACAAGCAGGATTATGAAAACCTCTGCCCCGCTAATGAATAATATATTGTTCATTGCATTTGTTTTTTACAAAAATATAAAGATAAACCAAAGAGCGGGAAAAAAATACTCTTTTGTTCATGGTGTAAACAAAAAACCGCTCCGTAAATATTAAACGAAGCGGTTTTTCAATTATTTGTCGTATGTCACTGTTTTTTCTTCTTTTCCTTTCCTTTACCAATTGTCCTTCCAAAAGTGTCGAATACAACAGGTGTGGAAATAAACAGGGAGGAATATGTACCGACGATCACACCCATTAGCAGGGCAAAGATAAATCCTCTTATCACTTCCCCTCCGAAAAGGAATATTGCAAAAAGCACGAACAGTGTACTGAGTGATGTGCTGAAAGTACGGCTGAGCGTGCTGTTAAGTGCAAGGTTGTAAACATCTGTGCGTTCCCGTTTAGGGTATAATTTGAAATACTCCCTTATCCTGTCGAATACCACAACCGTGTCGTTTATTGAGTAACCCACCACGGTTAGTATGGCAGCTATGAATGCCTGGTCAATTTCCATTGAGAAGGGCAATATCCCGTAGAAGAGGGAGAAAATACCCAGTACAACAAGAACGTCGTGAACAACAGCCGATACCGCCCCTATGCCAAATCGCCAGTTCTTGAAGCGCAGGAATATATACAGGAACATTATTATGAGTGCAAGTGAAACAGCCCAGACTGCCTGTACTTTAATATCGTGGGCTATTGCCGGACCAACCCTTTCCGATCTCTGCCTGTAATCTTCTATGAACTCCTCAAATGTTACATCCTCGCCAATAATGGGCAAAAGGCTCTGGTAGATAACCTGTTCTATCTCCTGGTCAACCTCCGGTCCGGTATCGTCTATCCGGAAATTGGTTGCTACTCTTACCTGGTTGTCCGCTCCGAAAGTTATAACTTCGGGCAGGTCGTCAAAATTTTCAAAAAGAAGTGACTGGACATCTGCAGTATTTACAGGTTCCTCGAAACGTATAATATAATTCCTCCCGCCTGTGAAATCTATTCCCTGGTTGAGCCCGCGGGTGAACAGTGAGAAAACGGCTATCAGAATTATAGATCCTGATATGATATAGCCAACCTTCCGCTTCTCAATAAACCTGATATTCAATCCCTTAAAAGCGTTTTCAGTAATTTTGGTTGAAAATGAAAGTTTCCTGTTTTTATCCAGGAACCAGGTGAAAATAAGTCTTGTAATAAATATCGCCGAGAAAAGGGATGTACATATCCCTATTATCAGAGTAGTGGCAAAACCTTTTATCGGGCCTGTACCAAATATGTAAAGGATGATACCGGTGAGCAGTGTTGTCACGTTTGCATCAACTATAGCCGAATAGGCGTTTTTGTAACCGTCGGCTACAGCCAGACGAACCCCTTTGCCGGCTTTCAGCTCCTCCTTTATCCTTTCATATATAAGCACATTTGCGTCAACTGACATACCTATAATGAGGACTATGCCCGCAATGCCGGGAAGGGTGAGTACAGCTCCCAGTGAAGCAAGCACCCCCAGAATGAAGAACATATTGATAAGCAGTGCAATATCCGCAACCAGACCTGCTTTTCTGCTGTAGTAAAAAATCATGTAGAGCAGTACCACAAAGAATGCAAGAAGAAAGGATGTAAGACCTGCATTTATCGCTTCCTGGCCGAGAGACGGACCCACAATTGCCTCCTGGATAATTCTTGCCGGTGCGGGCAGCCTTCCTGAACGGAGGATGTTGGCAAGGTCCTGCGCCTCTGCAATTGAAAAGTCACCCGTTATCTGAGACCTTCCGCCTGTTATCTCTTCGTTAACCCTCGGGGCTGAATAGACATAATTATCAAGAACAATTGCAATGCTTCTTCCGATGTTGTCGCTTGTAAGACGTGCCCATATTCTTGCACCTTCGGCGTTTTTATTCATTGTGACCTGGGCTACCGCCTGGTGCTCACCGAAATCCGCCCGTGCGTTGGTTATGACATCTCCGTCAAGAGGAGCCCTTCCGTCCCTGCTGGTTACCCTTATAGCGTAAAGCTCATGGTAGCTTTCACTTTCATCGTACCTGGGAGGTTTCACTCCCCAGTAAAACCTCACATCCCGTGGAAGAATCTGCCTTATCCTTTCCATGTTCAGAATCTGGTTAACCCTTGCCGTGTCACGGTAGTGCGATAAGCCCACAGTCGGACCCGGCATTAGCTGACCGTCTGGAGTAGTGTTTGGGTTCAATATCCTGAAAAGGGGGTAATCAGCCAGTAGTTCATCCGGGTCTTCAGTCTCTGCAACGGCAGTATCCCTTTCCAGAAGATCAAGCAGTGTCTCTTCACGCTCCTCCTGTTCTTCGGCTGTTAGTTCTCTTTGCTCTTCAGGTTCTTCAATTTCTTCTTCCTGCCTTAAATCCTCTTCCAGTTCGCTGAGAAGATTGTTAGCTTCCAGCAGATGAGGGTATATATCGCTGTTATCATAAGTTTCCCAAAATTCAAGGTTTGCCGTTCCCTGTAGAAGGTTTCTGACGCGATCGTGGTCTTTTACCCCCGGCAGTTCTATAAGAATGCGGCCGTGTGTTTCCAGTCGCTGAATATTGGGCTGTGTTACCCCGAACCGGTCAATCCTTGTGCGGAGTATATTGAAAGAGTTATCTATTGCTCTCTCAGTTTCATTTCTCAATACTTCAATTACTTCCTGGTTGGTTGAATTGAAGGTGATCCTGTCTCGCATTTCAGGTGTACTGAAAATTGCAGCCAACTGTGCATTCGGATCAATTTCCCCGAACGCTCTCCTGAAAGATGTAATATAATCATCCCCGGTGGTTTGCTGGTATTCTGCTGCACGGTCAAGAGCTTCCCTGAAAGTGGGATCTTCGCTGTAATTTGACAGTGCATCAATAATCTCCCTGGAAGATACTTCAAGTGTTACGTTCATTCCGCCCCTCAGATCGAGTCCGAGATTAATTTCCCTTGCCTTGCATTCCCTGAAGGTGTATTGGCGCAACCCCAGCATGTTATAAACAACCTCCGATGAGATAGAATCAAGATAATTGTTCATAACCTGCAGGTCTCCCCGGGCATATTCTTCAGCCTCTCTTTCAACTTTCATTGTTACATAAGTAAAACTCAACTGATAAAGGCTTACCAATGCAAGTGCAATGGCCAGTAGTTTGATCAATCCTTTGTTTTGCATTTCTCTGGTTTTATTTTGTCAGTTTCCTGTATGGCTTCCGTTTCCGGTTTTAACGTGCAAAGATATTAAAAATTTTAAATTATCGGTTTAATGATGAAGTAAGTCTGGTTATTTATATATAAAAAATCCCGCACAATTTGATGCGGGATTAATTGGGGAGGAATATCTATAGCAGCAGTTCGTCGAAATCTTCTTCAAGCGGTTCATCATTTAAGAAATCGTAAAGTGTCAGCCTTCTTACGTTGTAAAAAAGATTCCAGTAATTCCTGAGAGCACTTACAAAACCTCTTCTGGCTACGTCCCTTTGTGTTTGTGCATCATTAAGATCGAGTACATCAATCCTTCCAATCAGGAACCTTTCCCTTGTGACATCATAACGGAGCTGAGCAATTGTATCGGCTTTGGATGCTATCTCCAGCTGGTCTGTCTGCATATTGAACCTCATTATCTGAAGAAAGACATTCTGTTCAAAGTCTATTCTTGATTGTTCGACCTGGGTTCTGACCACTTCCTGGCTTGATTGTGCCATGCGGTAACGCCCGCGTCCCAGTCCCCAATCCAGTATAGGTATCTCTATTCCTACCTGAAGTCTTTGCGATATCTGATGGTCTTGGTAGGCGTCACCAAAATCTGCAGCCGAGCTGGTCAGACCGTAAACTGCAAACAGGTCTGCCTGGAAACCCCTCTGCGATCTTGCTCTTGCCACTTCTCTTTCCGATTCGATCAATTGCCTCTCAAAAGAGATCATCTCGGGGTTGTTCTCTGCTGCAAGCATAACAGCTTTTTCAACATTTACGGCAAGATCAGGAATATCCGGTGTGATTGTAAGTTCCAGGTCAACTGTTTCGTTGTACCCCAGAAATGATCTTAACTGGAATTTACGCAGTTCAAGGTCGAGAATTGCCTCATTAAGAGCTGTCCCGGCATTCAGGTGGCTTAATTCCATCTGGAGCAGCTGATTCTCTGCTATAGTTCCGATATTGTAACGCCCCCTTGCTATCTGGTAAAGTGTATCGGTGTTGGCATGGTTGAATTTTGCTATCTCCATGTTGATCTGTGCCAGTGCCAGGTCGAAAAAGAGGTTAACTGCACGTGAAGCAACTCTTTCCATTGCTTCAACGTAGTTTTTCTTTGCTTCTTCATACCGCAGGGGTTCAATCATTCTTTGCCACTTATATGGGTTGAAACCGAAAAGCGGTTGCCTGAAACCGATATTTACAGGTGTAGTCCTGTAAGAAGCACTGTCCAGTTCCAGGTTGTCTATGCGTTGCAATTCAGATGACATAAAAATCTGCCCCCCGGTGAGACCTACATTTTGCCTGACTGACAAACTGGCAAGAGTATTGACAATGTTCCGTTCAATGAATCTTTCTGTGCCATCGGGCAGGGTATAGGGAGTTATAGAACGGTTCAGGTCGGGCAGTGTTCCGCTTAGTGAAAGGCCCGGCAGGAATTCGGCCCTGTAGGTTCTGTGTTGCCAGTAGCTTCCCCTGTAACGGTGTCTGGCAAGTATCGCATCAGGCGATTGTCTTTTAGCAATTTCAATTACCTCTTCCAGTTTCAGGTTGATAGTTCTGGTCTGTGAGTGAGCAAATACAGCTGTGAAAAATGAGAACAGAAATAACAGCAATAGTCGGTATTGTTTCATTTTTTGCAAATTATGATTTAAAAAATTAATATCTGATTCTGTGAAAAACATAAACAACTTTTCCGGGAGGACAACAAACCTGTTTTATGTGCCTGCAAAACTGTAAAAAAGCTGCAGGGTATTTTCAGGAAGCTTAACAAATCCGTATTTGCACATTATTCGTGTCTTAAGGATTCAATAGGATCTTTTCTGGATGCACGTTTTGCAGGAGAATAACCGAAGATCACTCCAACAGATGCAGATACAAAGAAGGCGATAATTACTGATGAAAGTGTTACAATTGTCAGTATATCAGCAAAGTGAGATATCATTCTCGACATTACTATACCAAGAACCACACCTATCAGTCCGCCTGTTACACTTATAAGTACAGCCTCAGAAAGGAACTGGACAACAATATCCACTTTGGTTGCCCCTATAGCCTGCCTTGTGCCAATTTCCTTTATCCGCTCCATAACTGAAGCGAACATAATATTCATTATTCCGATTCCCCCAACAATAAGAGCTATTCCGGCAATCGATCCCAACACTATATTGAAAATATCTGTTGTTCTTTGCTGCTGCTTCAGAAGGAGCTCAGGTATTGTCACCTCAAAATCCTTCACCTCCGAATGTCTTCTTAAAAGCATACGGCCAATTATTTCGGCGGTAGGAGAGAGGTTTTCTGTATCATCTACCTGTACCACCATTTTATCAAGCTGGTGGTAGTTGCTTGTAACATTTTGACGGGGTATTGAACTTATTATCCTGACACCCATTCTGCCTCCCATTGCCATTGACATTCTGCCGGGATTGGGATTGTTTATCACAGCCCTGTTCTGGAACCTGAGCAGCATTGTTTGCACGGGAACATAAATATTGTCGTTGTAAACATTTATACCCACATTTTCGAAAGCTGTAACTGACACGTCGGTTCTTTCAAGGACACCGATAATCTGCAGCCACACATTACCGAACTTAATATATTTACCTACCGGATTTACATCAGGGAAAAACCTTGATTTTATATTTGCTCCGATTACACAAACTGCAAGGCCGTGTTCCTCCTGGTGATCGTTGAAATATGACCCTGATTCAAAGCCAAGGTTGAAAAGCTGGAAATAATCGGAAGAGACTCCAATTATCTTAGCTGCCTCCCTTTTGCCACCGTAAACCGCGTGGGAGTTAAGGGCTATTTCCGGACTTATCCTTATTACGGACGGGATGGTACTGCGGATAGCTTCCGCATCAAGCAGGGTGAGTCCGCGGGAAAACTTCCTCCTTTCACCTTGACCATTTTCCTCCTCGTTATCACCCTCCTCCTGAACAATTGGTGTAATCATGATGTTATTGACTCCCACCATTTCAATCTGGTCAAGTATCTCCTTCTGAGCGCCGTTTCCTATTGCCAGCATGCTAATTACAGAAGCAACACCAAATATTATACCCAGGGCGGTAAGTATTGATTTCAGCTTGTTTGCCATGATCGATTCCATGGCTATTACAATGTCGTGAAAATATTTTCGCATTGTTCAGGGAAGTTTTATCTGTTTACGGGGCCCTCGTCAGTTCTCTCCATCTGAATCCGCATTTGCCTCATTCTTTCTTCACGTTGTTCCTGCCTCGTTCTTTCTTCCTCACGCCTTTCCCTCTCTTCAAGCCTTCTCTCTTCACGCCTTTCAGCAATTATGTCTATAAGGTCTTCACCCGCAAGACGAAACCTTTCAGGATCGGAGGGCATGGAAAGATAAACTCTGTCCCCGGCCTCTATTCCATGTTCAATTATCACGTTATTATCGTTCGACTCGCCCAGAACAACAACCTGTTTTGTTCCGTCACTTTTGTATACATAAGGGATGCTGTCAGTAATACGTATTGTCTCAAGCGGCAGATATGTAACATCATCAAAGCTCCGGGTTACGATAACATTGCTGGTTGTCATGGCCGGCCTTAATATCTCATCATTTTCGTTGATGCGTATAGTTACCTCAAATACCCTTGCATCGGTATTGGGCAGTTGCTGTCCCACATTTGCTACCTGGATAACCTCCCCCGTATAGCTTTTATCAGGGAAAGCATCCACACCGATTCTCACTTTCTGACCGACATTAACCTTGCTTATATCAATTTCATTTACATACGTCTTCGATATCATTGTACTCAGATCCGGCAGTGTTGCAACCGTAAGGTCTCTTGAACTGATTCGTGACCCGACTGTTCTTTTCTGTCCGCCCCACTCGCGGTGGTATATAACCATCCCGTCACTGGGTGCTGTAATGGTGAACTTTTCCAGCACGTCACTCAGTTCTTCGTACCGCCTTTTTTGTCTTTGAAGACTCAGTCTGGCTTCAGTCATATTTTCCATAGCCTGTTGCCGTCTGAGTTCATAGTTTTGTATTGCTTGTTCAAGAGAACGTTCAGCCCTTTCAAGGTTTATTTCTGCCTGTCTTATGGTTGCGGGCGGTTCGAATTTTGACTGCTCAAGTGTAAGCCTTCTCTCCTCAAGGGTAAACTCGAGGTTTATCAGGTCATCTCTCAAGCTGCTGAGTGTAAGTGTCGTGTCAAGCTGTGTCTGGACAAATTGTGCCTCTTCTCTTTCAACGGCATCCTCCATATCTTTCAGGGTATTGTCTGCTTCAGACCTGTCAAGTGTTGCTACCCAGTCGCCTTTTTCAACTACGGTTCCTTCCGGAACAAGATTCTGTATTTCAACATTGTTGATTCTTATGTTCCTGCTTCTTAATTCAACCGGCCCCTGTATCAGTTCAGAATTCTCAGCCTGGAGCTCTCCTGTTGTATTAACAAGAATTTCAAACCTGCCGTTTCGTGCTTCCACCTCCAAAAGGCCGGATTGTTCGGTTTCACCGGCTACGGCATAGATCACGATTGCCAGTACGACAAGTGAAAGAATACTCAATGTGATAATGTTACTTTTCTTTTTCATTTTGTAAATTCTATATCCAGATTAAACTTTATTGACAAAAATATGCTGCTTTCTAAAGAACGTTTAAAGAAAACAAAAAATATTTATAAAATCTGACACATCCTTTTATCTTAACTTTTTTTAACAGTCTGTAAGCAAAACATGACTGGTTAACCCGTGCTGTTCATATGTAATGAAACAAGCTCATTATATATAGACATTACTTAAACTTAAAAGTTTAATATTGTAATTTTAAAAAGTGGGTGCGGGTATTTTAATTTTCGATTATTTTCAGGTTTTTTTTACCATTTTGTTTATCAGGGTTATCACCTTTCTTGCAAGATCGTCCGCCGCTTCTTTACTGCTGCTCTCAGTGTAGATCCTTATTACAGGTTCAGTGTTGGATTTTCTCAGGTGGACCCAGCCGTTGTCAAAATCTATCCGTATCCCGTCAGAATCGTTTATCGCAAAGTCCTTATACTCATTTTTTATACTTGAAAACAACTGGTCTGTATTCACGTGGGGTTTGAGAAGTATCTTGTTTTTTGACATAAAGTAATCCGGGTAGCTCGACCTGAGGTGTGAGGATGATTTTCCGGTTTTTGCGAGATGAGACAAAAAGAGGGCTATTCCAACCAGGGCATCTCTTCCGTAGTGAAGTTCAGGATAAATAACCCCTCCGTTTCCTTCGCCACCGATAACCGCACCGGTATTTTTCATGGTTTCCACGACATTTACTTCGCCCACTGCCGATGCGGTGTGTTTGCCACCCCGCTTTAGTGTCACATCTTTCAGGGCACGTGTTGATGAAAGGTTTGATACGGTATTCCCTTTTTTGTGTTTCAATACGTAGTCAGCTACAGCAACCAGTGTATACTCTTCTCCGAACATGGTACCGTCTTCGTTAATTATGGCAAGCCTGTCAACGTCCGGATCAACTGCAAATCCAAGATCGGCTTTTTCCTTTACAACGGTTTCTGACAACTTCTCAAGATGCTCGGGCAGAGGTTCCGGATTGTGGGGGAAACGCCCCGTCGGGTCGCAGTGGAGCCTTATTACTTTTGCAACACCCAGTTCGTTCAGCAGGTCAGGGATTATCAAACCTCCTACTGAATTTACACAATCCACTGCAATGCGGAATTTTGCTTTTTTTATTGCTTTTGTATTGACAAGGGGAAGATCAAGGATTGAATTTATATGAATTTTATTGTAAGAGCTGTCAGTTTTATATTTCCCCAGGCCGGAAGCGGTTGCATATTCAAACATCCCTTTTTCCGCAACATCAAGGAGTCGTTTTCCTTCATCGTCTGAGATAAATTCCCCGCTTCTGTTCAGTAGCTTAAGTGCATTCCATTTACCAGGATTGTGGCTGGCTGTAATAATTATCCCTCCGTCAGCCTTTTCTCCTTTAACAGCAATCTCTACGGTAGGAGTGGCTGCCATGCCAAGGTCGGTAACATTTATACCCATCCCCAATAAAGTCCCGCATACCAGTTTATTGACCATTGTTCCGGATATTCTGGCATCACGACCAACGACTGCACGGGGATTTTTTTGCCCGCTGTTTTCGTTAAGCCAGACAGAGTAAGCTGAAACAAATTTCACAATATCAACCGGGGTAAGCCCCTCTCCGGGGAAAGACCCTATTGTGCCACGGATACCGGATATCGATTTAATCAGAGTCATGATTTTTTGTAAATTTGAATAAAAAAAGTAGAAATCACAAACTGCCTTCTGTTTTTCGGATCTTTAATCTGACTTTGCATGATTTTTGATGGAAAATTCATGTATATTTGCAGGTTATCAGGTATTCTGCCGGATGTCAGGGAGAAATAATTCAATAGAGTGATGGAAAGTTCAGAGCATAAAAGGCGTGGCGGCAAATCCTCCGTATCCGCTCAAAAAAAAAAGGAAGGAAAGAGAAAAGCCGGAGACATTTCCCGTAAAAAGACCATAAAACGTGAAGTTGAGCCTGTCAGACTTAACAGGTTCATTGCCAATGCGGGTGTTTGTTCCCGCAGGGAGGCCGACCATTACATTGAAGCCGGCTTTATTACAGTTAACGGCGAGATTATTAAAAAGCTGGGCACAAAAGTATTACCCACTGACGAAGTCCGTTTCAAAGGCCGGAAACTAAACCCTGAAAAAAAAGTTTACCTCCTGCTCAACAAACCCAAAGATTCAATTGCTACTGTGGATGATCCACATGCGAAATTAACCGTATTGGATCTTGTAAGAGGAGCCTGCAGTGAAAGAGTATATCCTGTTGGCCGTCTTGACAGGCAGACAACCGGAGTGCTTCTTTTGACAAACGACGGTGATCTGGCGAAAAAGCTGACACACCCGTCGCATAAAGTTGCAAAAATATATCATGCACAGCTTGATAAACCACTTACCAAAAATGATATGCACGATATTGTAAAAGGAGTGACATTGAAGGACGGGAAAGTTGAAGTTGACGAGATTGTTTATACCGACCAGTCTGATCTCTCAATGATCGGCTTGCAGATCCACTCGGGCCAGAACAGGGTAGTTCGCCGGATTTTTGAAAATTTCGGGTATAAGGTAAAAAAACTCGACCGGGTTAGTTTTGCCGGACTTACCAGGAAAAATGTTCCGAGAGGGAGGTGGAGGCATTTAACCGAGAAAGAAGTTAGTATGCTGAAAATGAAAATATTCAAATAGGCCGGGTGTTCCGGGAATACTATTTCTGATGAAGATATTATTAACTTATCCGGTATTCTTCTTTTTTATCATGATAACAACAACCTTTTCCGCATCGGGACAAATGGTTGTTGAAGGTCGTGTAGTTGATGAGGACACGGGAGAACCGCTTGTTTTTGTAAATATAGTTTACAATGAAAGGGGAACCGGAACAACTACAGGTATTGACGGAACTTTCTCATTCAGGGTAAGTGAGCTTCCCGCTTTTCTCAAATTAAGCTATATCGGTTATGAGCCTGTTACATTATACCCTGAAAACATCGATTTTGCCACTCCTCTTCATCTTGAAATGAAAAAGACTGCCTATGAGTTTGAAGAACTGAAAGTGGTGCCGGGCTATAATCCGGCTCACAGGATAATAGAGCTGGCTTTCAGGAACAGGCGTCAAAACAATCCCGAAATGCTTCCTTCTTTTTCCTATACATCCTATAACAAGCTTTTTTTTACTCTTGTTCCTGACAGTCTGTTATCAGACAAAAATACGCCGGATTCCCCTGAAATCTCAATCAGGTTTTCCTTTTCCCGTGAAGGTGAGGAGACTGATACCATAACTTCCAAAGCTGCTGATGAAACCTTACCTGATACAGTCAAAACAACCGATTCCCTTTCAGTCGACACTCTCCTCAAGGCTGAACCTGATACTGTCACTTCCGCAGAAACCGAGAGAGCAGACTCCGGCGGGATAGAGATGAGGGAATTCCTTGAAAAGCAGCACCTTTTCCTTATGGAATCTGTAAGCGAAAGGGCTTATATGGGACCCGGAAGGAATAATGAGAGGGTGATCGCATCCCGGGTAAGTGGTTTTAGTGACCCTTCATTCACTTTGCTGGCAACCCAGATACAGTCCTTTTCCTTTTACGAGGACTTCATTTCCATTTTCGACAAAAAATATCTGAATCCCATAAGCAGGGGAAGCACATCGAGATACTCCTTTATTCTTGAGGACAGTATGTTCACTGAACGGGATGACACACTGTTCATTATTTCTTTCAGCCCTTATCCGGACCGCAATTTTGAAGGGCTGCAGGGGGTACTCTATATAAATTCGAACGGTTATGCAGTTCAGAATGTAATTGCGGAACCATATAAACCGGCCCGCATATTCACTATCCGCATCCACCAGAATTACAGGTTTGCAGATAACAGGCAGTGGTTCCCCTACCAGCTGAATACAGATATAATACTTGGGCAGGATAATGTTTCAACAGATGGTTCTGACAGGTACACGCTTGTTGGTTTGGGCAACAGTTATCTTTCAGATGTTGAAATAGAACCGGAGCTCAGAAGGAGGGATTTCAACCACGTAGATCTGGCAATTTCCCCCGATGCACACAAGCAAACAGAAGAGCTCTGGGATAAATACCGTTATCAGCCTCTGTCAGAAAAAGACCGGGAGACGTACCGGTTTATTGACAGTATTGGAGAAGAGGCCGGTTTCGACCGTACTTTAAGGATTCTGGAAACCCTTGTAAGCGGTTATATTCCATGGGGTGTTGTGAATATTGATTACAGGGGGCTTCTGGACTTCAATTATTATGAAGGATTGAGACCGGGATTCCGCTTTGTTACCAATGAACACCTCTCTGAAAGGTTCTCAGCAGGTGGTTATGTGGCATGGGGAACAAAAGACAGAGAGTTTAAATTCGGCGGACAGGCTGATCTTCTTGTTTACAGGCCGGCTGATCTGAAGATAGGGTTCATCTGGAGCAAGGACCTTGAGGAGAGGGGCGGGTATGATTTTCTGCATTCAGGCCACGGTTTTTCTTCCGAAAGCTACAGGCGGTTCATGGTTGGCAGGATGGATCGTGTTGAAAAACATCAATCCTTCATTGATTTCAGGATGATGAGACATTTGAAGAACAGGGTCTATCTTTCTTCATCCGATGTTCTTTCAACAGACGATTATATCTATTATGCGGCAGGAACTGAAAAAAGTTCGTTTCACTTTACAGAAGCCGGGATAAGGATCAGGCTTGCATGGCGCGAAAGATTTACGCAGACCCCCCGCGGAACATTGATATCCATGGGAACAGATTATCCGGTTTTATTGTTTAATTACGCAAGGGGAATTGATCTGCTTAATGGGGAATATGGCTATTCCAGGATGGAGGGACGGCTGGAGCATACTTTTCATACAACAAGGCTGGGGAAGACTTCAATTGTTGCGGAAGCCGGGGTGGTTGACGGGGATGTTCCCCTTCAGAAGCTGTACACCGGAAAGAGCAACTTCAGGGATTTTTCCCTTGAAGCTGCAAATTCCTTTGCAACCATGAGAATGGGAGAGTTCGTATCAAATGAGTTTATCTCTCTCTTTTTCCGGCAGGATTTTGAAAGCCTTCTTTTCAGAAAAGGCAATTTCCGTCCGGAGATTATTTTTGTTACCAGTATCGGATACGGAAGATTACCGGATAATTCACGGCATCTTAATGTTCATGCCGTTGCACCTGAGAAAGGGTTTTTTGAATCGGGAGTTGTAATCAATAATCTGTACCGGCAGCTATTTGTTGGGTACGGTCTTGGGATATATTACAGGTACGGCAGTTACTCCTTTCCGGAGGTTTTTGATAATTTTGCCTTCAAGCTCGCTTTTTCAGTCAACTTATGAGAGTTTTTTAATCCCCCTCACCCTGCGGCAGACAAAACGATATGAACAAATTGCGGGGGAGCCATGCGGGAAAAAGATTGAGCTTAATTCTTGTTATAAGTTAACTTGCAGAGATTAATTTAATAGACTAATTTATAAGAATGGAACATAAAGCAGGTTTTGTAAACATCCTTGGGAGACCGAATGTCGGCAAGTCAACGCTGATGAATGGGCTGGTCGGGACAAACCTCTCAATAATAACATCAAGGGCGCAAACTACACGTCACCGGATTATGGGGATTGTTAACGGGGATGATTTTCAGATTGTCTATTCGGATACTCCCGGTATAATAAGCCCGAATTACAAGCTGCATGAAAAAATGATGAAGCAGGTAAAAAGAGCTGTTTCTGATGCCGATATACTGCTTTATGTAACAGAGGTGGATGAGGAGCCGGAAAGCAACCGGGAGTACATTGACAGGATAAAAAAACTTCAGGTTCCGGTAATTGTGATTATCAACAAGATAGATCTCGGAACCCAGGAAAAGGTCGGCGAACTCTTTGAAAAATGGAGTGAGGAGCTGCCGGAGGCTACTGTAATGCCTGTTTCCGCAAGGGAGGGATATAACCTGGATGTGGTTTTTGAAAAAATCCTGGGACTTTTGCCTCCGTCACCGCCATTTTATCCAAAGGATACTCTTACTGACAAGCCCGAAAGGTTTTTTGCATCAGAGATAATCCGCGAAAAAGTTTTTCTGAATTACCGTAAAGAGATACCCTATTCGGTCGAGGTAGAGATTGAAGAGTTCAGTGATAGCGAGACTATTTTACGGATAAGGGCTGTAATTCATGTCCTTCGCGAAACACAAAAGATTATTATAATTGGAAACAAGGGGGAAGCTTTGAAAAAGACCGCCACAAGTGCAAGGATTGATATGGAGAAGTTTTTTGACAAGAAGGTTTTCCTGGAAGTTTTTGTAAAGGTGTCAAAAGACTGGCGTGACAAGGAACAAAAGCTGAAAGGATTCGGATATAAATAAAATTTGATAATGATGGGAAATATAGTTGCCATTGTGGGAAGGCCCAATGTAGGCAAATCTACTCTTTTCAACCGTCTGACCGGGAGGCGCAAGGCTATAGTAGACAGCGAGTCCGGTGTAACAAGAGACAGGCATTACGGCAAAGCGGAATGGAACGGAAGGGAATTCCCGGTTGTCGATACCGGGGGTTATATAACCGACTCGGGTGATCTTTTTGAAGAGGAGATCAGAAAGCAGATATCAATTGCAATTGATGAGGCGGATGTTATAATTTTTGTGCTTGATGTTTTAAGCGGGATAACGGATATTGATGAATATTTTGCCGGCATTCTCAGAAAAACCGATAAAAAGGTCATTCCGGCAGTGAACAAGGTTGATAATTCCGAAAGGTATTATGATTCAAGTTTGTTCTACCGGCTTGGACTTGGTGAGATATACCCGGTATCAGCAATTAACGGCAGCGGTACCGGAGAGTTGCTGGATGCAGTTGTAAAAGAGTTACCCGAAAAAGAGGCGCCTGAAGAGGAGGATGATCTTCCCCGCTTTGCTATAGTTGGAAGGCCCAATGTTGGCAAATCGTCTCTTCTGAACTCCCTTCTGGGAGAGGAGAGAAATATTGTTACCCCTCAGTCTGGGACTACACGCGATTCAATATACTCAAGGTTCAATAAATTCAAATACGATTTCTACCTGGTCGATACTGCTGGACTGAGGAAGAAAACAAGGGTAAGGGAGAATATCGAGTTTTATTCTGTTCTGAGATCGATCAGGGTGATTGAAAATTCCGATGTATGCCTTCTTATGATTGATGCCTTACAGGGTATTGAATCACAGGATGTGAACATATTCAACCTTGTTAAACGGAACAATAAAGCTGTAGTCATCCTTGTGAATAAATGGGACATGGTGGAAAAATCTTCTAATACTGCAAGAGACTATACAAAGGCTTTGAAAGAACGGATAACACCATTTGATGATGTGCCTGTACTTTTTATTTCGGCTGTTAACCGCCAGCGTATTTTCAGGGTACTGGAAACTGCCGTCAAGGTTTATGACAATTACCGCAGACGTATTCCTACTCACGCACTCAACAAGCTTGTGCAGGAGGCAGTGGAGAACTTTCATCCTCCTTCCGCAAGAGGAAGGTATATCAGGATAAAGTATGCAACGCAGCTGCCTTCGCGTTCACCTGCATTTGTTTTTTTCTGTAATTACCCTGAGTATGTAAAAGACCCCTATAAACGTTACCTGGAGCACAGAATAAGGGAAAATTTCGATTTTTGCGGAGTTCCCCTGCAGATGTATTTCAGGAAAAAATAACCGTGCTACATTAATTAAACAGAGAAAACTTTTTCATTTTTGTTTTGTTTGAATCAGTTAAACAGATTATATGATTTTTACAGCAGATACCAAGATGGCAGACCTGGTGCATGCCAATCACCAGCTGCTTTATGTTATGAACAGGTTCGGCATAAGCCTGGGATTCGGGGATAAGAGTGTTGAACATGTGTGTGAAGAGAGCGGAATTGAATCTGGTTTTTTCCTGGAGATAGCCAATGCCTTTCATGATGAGGAGTATTTTCCTCAAAAACAGCTTCAAAACTACTCTGTTTCACAAATAGTCGACTACCTTAAAAAGACCCACCATTTTTATCTTATGGAGAGAGTTCCCGAAATTGAAGGGCTTATACAAATCATGATCAGCAAAGAAACCTCCCATAAAAAAAGCCTGGAGCTTGTAAGGAGTTTTTTCGGTGAGTACAGTGATGAGTTGTCTGCCCACATAAAACATGAAGACGAGATAGTTTTTCCCTATGCACTTGAGCTGGAAGATTTTTGTAAGAGATTGGAAAAAGCCGGAAAACCTCCTTCAATTATCAGGGGATACTCAATGGAAAAATTCATAGAGGAGCACGGAGATTTGGTGGAGAAGCTTTATGACCTGAAAAATATTATAATCAAGTATATGCCTCCTGTTGATAACCATAATCTTGCCAATCACGTTTTGTTTGATCTCTTCAGCTTAGAAAAGGATGTCCGGGATCATTCCAGGATTGAGGAAAAGATTATGGTGCCAAAGGTAATTGAGATGGAGAAGTTGATATCCGGCATTAAATAAAAGGTTCCCGTTATGCCCCAATTTTCGGTATTAATATGTGAAGGTTCCTATATTGTCAGGAAAGGTTTGGTGAAATTGCTTAAGGAAACAAATAAAACCCTCACGGTCAGAGAGGCTGCTGATGTTGAATCATTTATGTCTGTTCTCGGGTATTATGAGCCGGATATTATAATAATCAATCCTGATCTGTTCGGGTCAGGCAATAAACTGATTCGGGAGTTGCCTGAAAAATTCCGGGGAAGGGCAATTGCGTTAAGCAGTGAAGAGAAACGGGAAAATATCTCACTTTTCCCCCAAACTCTTTTGTACAGTGACTCAAAAAGTACCATACTTGAAAAAGTAAGGAAAGTATACGGAACAGTTAAAGGCTGCAGGGGGGCGAATAAGATGCGCGGAACTGTGATTACCGAACGGGAGAAGTTGATTGTGAGGTATATAGCATTAGGGTTAACCAACAGGGAAATTGCAGAAAAGTTATTTATCAGCACTCATACCGTTGTCACGCACAGGAAAAACATAACCCGCAAACTGGGTATCAAAACGGTATCCGGACTAACAGTATATGCTATCCTCAATAACCTGATCAATATTGAAGATATAAATAAATGATTATCCTGAAGATCCTTTAAATCTCCGGAATGATTAACACCTTCCTTTGTCCCGTCTGCCCGCAATCTGTTTATACAAATTAAACCGGTTAAACTTTTATCCCCATGAAAAGCACGTCATCCACCTGTTCGTGATCTCCCTTCCACAGGTAAAAATTGTTCTTAATGAACTTGTACTGGTCTTCCATCTGTTTATCGCATATATCGGAGATGAGATTCTTAAGTTTTACCATTTTGAATTTTTTTCCGTGGGGACCTCCGAACTGGTCAGGGAAGCCATCAGAGAACATATAGACAATATCGCCGGGGTTGAGCTGGAATGATTGATTATCAAAAGTTTTGTTTTCCATTACAAAACCGCCGATAGAGTTTCTGCTGCCTCTAAGGTAAATTAGTTCAGAGTTTTGCAATATTATTATCGGGCGCATTGCAGACGCAAAGCGCATGAATTTTGTTTTGACATCTATCTCACAAACCGTTATATCCATCCCGTCAACTGAGTTGAGGTTTTTGTCGATGTTCTGGTTAAGTGTACTGGTTATCTCCATGTCAAGTGTTTTAAGAACATCAGCAGGAGAATTAACGTCTTTACGCATGCAGATATCTTTTATGAGCGTTGTTCCTATCATTGACATGAAAGCCCCAGGAACACCGTGTCCGGTAGAGTCGGCACACACCACAACGAATTTTTCCTTATTAACCATATCGAACCAGTAGAAGTCCCCACTCACTATATCTCTTGGCTGGTAAAAAATGAATGATGATGAAAAATTCTCCTGCAGTTTATCAAAGGAGGGTAATATGCTTGCCTGGATCCGCTGCGCATAGTTAATACTGTCGGTTATATCCCGGTTTTTGGTTTCTATTTCATCCCTCTGCTTCACTACCTCCTTCGTCCTTATAGCCAGCTCATTTTCAATATGCTCCTTCTCTTTCCTGAGCTTGTGTTCTCTTATTTTTACGTACAAACGCAATGATATGCCAATAATTAATGCAATACCCAGGTAGAAATACCATTTTTTCCATAAAGGTTTACCTATGGTGATATTGAGTGTGAAAGGCTCTTCATTGTACATCCCTTCCGAATTGTATGCCCTGAGCAAAAAAGTATATTCACCGTCGTCTATCCTGGGATAATAGGCAAACTGCATATCTGTCGGCGAAGACCAGTCGAAATCGTATCCCTCCAGCTTATAGCGGTATTTAACCTGTTCCGGATTTGTATAGTCAAGCCCTATAAAATCTATTCTCAGCCTGTAACTGCCATAGGGAAGTATCACCTCCTCATGGATACTTTTTTCATCATCCGAAACCTGTATGGAAGTTATATTAATAATGGGAGGATTATCAGGTGCATTCTCCCTGCTTCCGTCGAATATTACCAGCCCCTTAGTTGTTCCGAAAAGCAGCTTTCCGTCCCTGTCCCTGAAAAAACTGTTGTAATTTGAACTTCCTTCAATACCGTTTTCATTTCCAAAAACCCTTATAAAATCATTCCGCGTATTTATCCGGCTTATTCCATGCCTGTGGCCAATCCATACATAACCGTGATGATCTGTTATAAGACTGTAGCAGTAATTGCTTGCAAGTCCTTCATCAATGGTGAAATGTTTTATTGTATCTGAGTAAATCTTAATCGCTCCGTTACCGTCTGTTGCAGCCCAGATGTCACCGTTTTTATCCTCTGCAACTGCAGTAAAGTTAAGGTCAATATTAGAAAGAAACAGATCCCTCCTGGTAGTGAGATTAATAGGACCTTTGCTGCGTGTAGCCGCCCAGATGTATCCTTTGCTGTCCTGGTGAAGGTCCCTTATAAAATTGTAGGGCAGTCCCTGATCAGTACCCAACCTTTCCGTCTCTCCTGTATTAAGATTGAAGCGGAATACGCCCCCGTTGGTTGCCATCCATAGTTCATTTCTAATGCTGTCAGTAAGCAGGTAATTGACTGAATTTTCCGATGAGTTGCGTGACGAAAAGTAGAGGGCTGCCTCGCCGGTTTGCGTGTCAAACCTGTACAATCCGCTCTGATGCGTTCCTGCCCATAAAGTACCTTCCTCCCCCGCGGCAAGTGCCGTAAATTCATCCCGTGGCAGGCCCTTTCCCGGAGGGAAAAACCCGGTCTCCGTCGGATCTTCCGGATTCATTTTAAGTATCCCCTGTTCACCACCCAGCCAATAATATCCTTCATGATATGCAACAGCAAGCACATTTTCCCCGAAATCCGCATGAGGTTCCGGATATATTGAAATTGCCTCATCGTTCAGAAGTGATATACCGTTTCCGTAAGTAGCAAACCAGTATATTCCTTCATTATCCTGAAAGACCTGTTTTATCATATTACCCGGCAGTCCGTTATCAGATGAATACTGTATTACCCTGTCATCTTCTTCGGCACCTTTTACAATCCTGTAAGCCCCGTTACCGAAAGTGCTTAACCAGACATCTTCCTTATTGTCAATAAAAATATGCTCAACATCTATTCCCGTTAGCCCCCATTTATCACCTGCGTTCACTGCGCTGAAAGAACCGGATTCCCAATCTTCAGCATACAGTTTGAAAACGCCTCTGTTAGTACCTGTCAGAAATGCTTCTTGATTATCCAGGTATTTTATAGCCTTTATGCTGACCGCGGGAATTTCCTCAATTTGCCCTGTTATGGCAGGTGCACGGTCACTGTCGTATTCATAAAGGAAAAGACCTTCGGATGTTCCCGCAAGAAGCCTTTCTCCGGATATCAGATAAACAGAATTGAGCATCATTTCGGAAAACTCCTCACTGAAGATCTCAACTGTCATATCTTTGCTTATACGGATAAGACCGTCTCTCTGACTTGCAACAATAATATTTCCCAGCGGGTCTTCATGAAAGCCTGTTATTGTAGTCCTAACCTGTTCATTTTCAATAAGGGTGAAGTTTCTCCCGTCATAAACAGTGATTTGTCCGTTGTTAAACCCGAACCACATCCTGTTGTCACTGGCGGTATAAGTTGATGTAGCCAGATCTGCCGGAATATTTTCTTGTCCTCCATTAGCCAAAAAGGTGAGTCCGTTAAAACGGCAAAGTCCGGGACCCGCCCCAAACCACATAAAACCGGCTGGGTCCTGGTTTATTGTGTATACAAATGAGTTGCAAATTCCACTCTCCACTCCGTAGTTCCTGAAGTTCAGCAGTTGTGGGTGTGAGTTGAAGATTACCGAGAAGCCAAGAATTATAGAAAGTATAATTGATTTGTAATTACTGTCTGTTAGCATTTTTTAAATATTAATAACATTTACTCCCTTCTTCTTACACCAATGCTGTACTTGTACTGGGGAATTCCGCCGATAGGTACAACGAAAAAGGGTTGCAGCTCGCCATACTGGTTCCTTATATTTATTACCACGTTGTTATTCCTGATAACTGGTGCTTTAAGCTTGTGGAACTGGATATCAAGTGTTGACCCCCTCTCTTCGGGAAAGATATCAAATTCATCCACAACCCATTCGTCATCGCCAGAGACGTTGAGGTGCTTTCCCTGCCGCTCTGTTGAGACAACCCGTATTTCCCCGTCGTAATCCCAGTCGAAATTGGATACTTTAAGCGAAACGGTTTCTTCATCTATAAAAGGGAATATCCGGGAAAGCTGCTCCGGATCGTTCCAGAGTCTGAAAGTGTAGCTGTATGCAAAAGCATTTCCACCTTCCACCGGCACATTCCGGTCCGTTTCAGTTGACATATAATATCTGTAAAGGTTTCCGTCATCACCTTCAATTCCCTGGGCAATTACCTTCAGAATGTATCCGCCGAATTTTTCCACGTATTCACCCTCCATAGGATTGAAAGGCCCGAAAGTGTACCATTTTTCAAGGTATTCGGGTTCGCTGCCGAATGTCCTGGAGACAAGCAGGTTGCCGCTCCTGTAATTCCCGACCGGCTCGGTTTCCTGTGCATCCGGATTCGACCACGCCTGATCTCCGCCGTATATTGAGAAGTTTACCCTGGTGTCCCAGTAGCCGTTTATCTCATCTATTGACGGGGAACCTGTGCCCGGGTTATAGACTCTTATATAGACAGGTTCATTGTGTTCTTCAGGTATAAGGAAAAAAAATGTTTGTGTGAAGTTGTCATCGCCCCAGGAGGGACATGCATCTCCACCAAAAGTGACAAGGTAGGGGATGTTCTCATCTTCTGTGGGTACAGGCTGTGCCTGGGTGGAGCCTGCAAGGCTGATAAGCAGCAGGGCCGGCAGAATAACTTTTTTCATATTAATTGTTTCTGTTATCATTCTTCTTCAAGTATAACAATAGTTTTATAAACACAAGCTTTTCTTTCGCCAAAAGGCGAATCAGGAGAAGAGGTAACACCGAGCGTTACGATATATTCACCGGGATGTTCGTAAGCATGTTCAGCAATATTTCCCGAATACTTTGTTCCGTCACCCATATCCCAGTAAAATTCTTCAATCTGGAAGTTCTTTAAAAATGTATATCTGCTGTCGAAGGTTACGCTTTCATCCACAAAAGCCGTGTCCGGAGATGTAATATAAGGTTGCTCGATATTTTCAAGCAGAAACTCATAAGAGGCCATTTCTGTCATCACCTCCCCGGTTATTTTATCCATTACGTTCAGGGTTATTATGTATGTGCCGGTTGTATCGAAGCAGTGTTCAGCTTCCAGTCCGTGAATAATCGTTCCGTCGCCCATATCCCATTCGAAATAAAAACCGGTTGTGTCCACATTCTCCCCTCTTTTTTCATAGAATATAAAGCAGTAGTCGTTTTCCTTCAGGCTGTCACACTGCGTGAAAAGAGGAAAGGTTGAATGAAAGTGATAAAGGTTGTCGCTGCCTTCCCTGTTAGAGGAAAAGTAACCCTCATCCAGGTTTTCTCCGGCAATATAACCGAAATCGTCGTAGTCAGAATTGAACGGCTCGGGGAGGGGGACAGGCGGCATCCACTCCCCGTTCCTGTAATCCGAGTAATATATATCCAGACTCTTTTTCTCGTTATGATCCGATGAAAAGTAGAGTCTTCCATTAGGATGTATAAAGGGAAATTTTTCGTTACCGGGTGAATTTATGGTACTGCCGATGTTCATGGGAGGCCCCCAGGCATCCCCTTCAATTGTACAGGTATATATATCCAGTCCGCCATATCCTCCGGGCATGTCACTTGTAAAATAGAGTGTTTTCCCGTCCCGGCTTATGACCGGATGACCTACGTTGTAATCAATGCTGTTGTAAGGGAAGGGGGTTATATCTCTCCAGCTGCCGTTAATATAGCTGGCAATGAATATCCCCAGCCTGGGCTCATCTCTTCCCCTGGCTGGAATGTTGCGGGTGAAATATACGGTGTTTCCGTCAGCGGAGAAACTTGCAGGTCCGTCATGAAAATTGCTTGAGAGCTCTCTTGATAGCATTGAAGGGGATTTCCATCCCTTTTCATCTTCTTTTTCGGTGTAAAAAATATTGAAAAAGTTTTCCCCCTCCTCAGTAAGCCTTGCTATCAAAAAGCTGGTTGTACGGTTGGATGTAAAGGCTATTCCATTCCTGTAGAATGCCGGCGAAAAATCATCAAAACTTTCACTGCTTACGGGCACGCGCTCAATGCTGTAAAACTCCTGACCGCCGGATAACCGGCAGGCAAGTATTAAAATAAGCCCTGCTGTTATTATCTTTTTACACATTTCTTAAAAATATCTCGGATTTACCGCCCTTCCCCGGTAAATAAAATCGTATATCAGCATTATTTCGTGTGATCCGTTGTTATATTTATTTAGTGTTCCGAGTGAATGGTCGTATGTATATCCTATTCTTAACTGGTCGTTGATCTGGAACTTTACAAGTCCAACCACCACATCCTCTATCCTGTATGATCCTCCCACCCAAAGGAAATTCCCGAAAATGAAGGAAAGGTTGGCGTCAACCTGGAGGGGATTTTCCCTGTCGTATTTTATAAGGAGTGAGGGTTTGATCCTGAATCCCTGATTGCCAAGCACAATGCCTGAAGTGAAAAGGTAGTTGTAGTTTTTCGGGTCGTGGTAAACGGATACCTTCCCGTTGCTGAGACTGTCGCTCAGGAACATCGGTATGGAAGCGCCGGCAAAGAAATGATTTGTATGGTAATAAATTCCAAAACCGAAATTAGGGATTATATCCTGAGAAGACTCTGTAAAGGAGATGTCTCCGGGGTCATGGACGTTTAATTCATTCCAGTTGGCATTTCTTATAGTAAGCCCGCCCTTTAATCCGAATGCCAGTCTTCCCCTTCCGGCATTGAATCTCCAGGCATAGTTTGTGAATATACTCAAATTGTTGCGGACATCGATCTTTTCGTTGAATACCAGCAAGCCAAGTGCAATATTCCGGTTTCTGAGCGGTGTGTGTGTGCTGAAGGTCTGGCTCACCGGTGCTCCTTCAAATCCCACCCATTGATTGCGGTATCCGGCAGATATATTAAGAGCATCACGGCTTCCTGCATATGCCGGGTTCAGAGCCAGTCCGTTTAGCATATACTGGCTGTAAACCGGGAACAGGTGCTGCGCAATATTATTGCAGTTAATTAAAAACAGTCCGGCTAATATGATTATAACTTTCTTCACTTTTTCACTCTTCGGATTATCTTCTGATAACTATAAATCCCTTGTATGTATATTTGTCATCAACCTCAAGTATATAGTAATACGTATCATTCGGAAGGATATTTCCGTTACGGTTCCTTCCGTCCCAGTCGTTCTGGTAGTTAAATGCCCGGTAAACCTCGTTTCCCTGTCTGTTGAAAACAACAAGACGGTTACTGGAAGAGTTTTCCAGCCCCTTTATCACAAAAAAGTCGTTTAACCCGCTATTGTTGGGAGAGAAACCTGTAGGAGCATCCAGGTCGCTTACATGTATGCTTACCAGGTCGGTACTGACGGGGCATACGCCATTTATTACACTCCATTCGAAAATATTTTCACCCATCTCAAGACCGGTTACTTCAGTCAGAGGGTCGTTTTCTGAAATTATATTGCCGCTTCCCGATACAATACCCCAAATACCTGTTCCAACCGCGGGCATCTCTGCATCCATAAATGTTCGGAAATCGAACTGCAGTGACTGATCTGGGCCTGCATTTGCCTGAGACGGTTCTTCGTAGAATGTTACATATATTATGTCTGATGCGGAACAGAGCCAGTTCACTTCAGTCCATACAAACTGATGGGTTCCGTATTCGGTTACAGTTCCATCAGCACCGGGATCGGAGGGATCAGGGTTAAATTCTGCTGATGTGTAAGGTGTGCTCCATGTACCGTTGCCGAAACTGGGCAATGCATCCAGTTCAGTTGTGAGTCCGCATGCCTCTGAATCTTCCCCGGCATTCGCATCAGGATAACCGTAAACAGTGACAGATGCAGTACCGGTAAGGTCCTCGTCCCTTGCCAGGCATCCGTAGGAGTCGGTTACAGAATAGATTGTGTATTCGAGTGTATTAGACTGGACATTAGTTTCCGGGGTAACTGCAACTTCAAATGTTTCGTCGGATATATCATTTATTTCTACAATAGTTGTTCCTTCAGTAAAACTTAGGTCCCACGGCCCGTCTCCGGAAAGACTGAATGTAAGAGTCGATTCATCGCCACTGCATATTTCGTCGAAGGTTTCGCTGATATGTGCGGTTGAGAAAGGGAAGAAGTCTACAAAAACCGTGTTGCTGGTATCCCTGCATGCATCACCCTCACCTGATCTGACAATACGCCTGAAATAGGCCGGATTTTTTATTGCAGGAGCTTCATGGTTTATGTCACTGTTAACGGTTCCCGATGCGGTCCAGGTCTCCTCGTCAGTGCTTGATTCCCAACGGTAGCTGTAAAGAGGCTCATCGCCTCCCTGTGGCTGAGACCCGTGAAACTCTTCAGGCTGGGTGTCATAGCAAATCGTTTGAGGGTTGCCTATTATATTATTCGTTATTGAAGGGAGAACGATTATCTCAATATGCTGAGATGTATCGGTGCACATTCCCGAATTGATAATCCTTCTGAAGAAGGTTGTTTCCGGCAGTACGCCGGGTGACAAAGATTCCGTGTCAGCAGGGTCGTCTGCATCTGTCCAGTCCGAAAGATCCGTACTCTGTTCCCAAAGGTAATTGTATGTGCCTGTGCCTCCTTCCGCCGGTGTGGCTGATTGCAGCTCGTCCGGAGCTATACCCTCACATACGGTCTGATCAGCCTCAATAATATTGTTATTAATAAGCGGGTGAACGTACACGGGCAGAACATCGGAAGTATCTGCACACATTCCTGAAGTTACGATCCGGCGGTATTGGGTTGTGTCTGTGAGTGCTCCGGGGGCATAGTCAATGCCGGTGTTGTCGCCTTCCCCCTCATACCAGTCCGATCCTCCCGATGCCTGTTCCCACTGGTATTCAAAAACACCTGTTCCGCCCTGTGCAGGTTCAGCACCGGTAAAAGGAGCAGGTGTATCACCTTCACAAATTGTTTGTTCTTCGCTTATCAGGTTTCCGAGAATTTTTGGCTGAACTGTTATTTCCATAACGTTGCTGGAATCAATAACCTGGTCGGGGTCATTGTCTTTCACAACCCTTCTGTACAGTGTTGTTTCAGTCAGAGCCTCCGGCTGGTAATTCTTTTCAACAGCCCCGGGTATTTGCTCCCATTCTTCCTGGGCGGGGGTTTTCCTGAACCATTCGTAGTAGTAGCCGTCAACCGGATGAGGAGCGCCTCCTTTCGGCATTGTCCCCTCTATCAATACCGGAGTTTGTTCTTCGCATATCACCTGTTCTTCCTTTATGCCGTTAAACAGGAAACCGTTCAAAGTCATTTCAACCCCTGTAAGGTTCCCGCCCGGATTTCCGTCACTTGCTCCGTGTGACATACCGCTTGAACCTGAACCAGGTTCATAATATTTGCCCGAAACCCCGCCTCCAAGATTGAGTGTTACTTCCCCTGGCAGATTGTGGATAGAAAGGATGGTCCCTCCGCCTCCTCCTCCGCCGGGACCGGACATTAAATCGTTCTGAACATTACCGCCGTTTCCGCCTCTGGCCCGGAGAGTGAGCTGGTTTTCAAAGTTGTCAACTGCCGCTATAATTGAACCTCCGCCTCCTCCTCCTCCGGCTCCTCCGTTTTCAGCATACTCTGTAACTGAACCGCCGTTTGAGATAATATAATGTCCGTTGCCAACAATCCTGTCTGCTATTATTATAACCATTCCTCCCCCGTTTCCTCCTGCGGAAGCCACTTCACCATTGCCTGATGTGGAGCCTCCTCCGCCACCGGCCATAAAGAAACGGCTCCCTATATACTCCTCGGTGAAAAAGTCATCCATCCTCTCCCCCGGAACCCCTCTCATCCTTTGGTCAATTTCACATGTTTCCTGTTCAAAACCACCGAGTCCGCCCTGTCCGGAATTAGCACCACCTCCTCCTCCTGCAAAATGGCCGTTTCCTCCGCCTCCGCCACCTGAGATCCTCCCCCTGCCATGGACAAAGTCATCTCCTATGGGTATCTGATCATCGCCCGTCCAGTAATATGTAACGGCGCCTTCTCCTTTTCTTCCGGCCATCTGGGAGCCTTCCGGGTAATGAAATTCCAGGTAGGCTTCGGGATTTTCTGAAGAACACTCATCTATTGTGCGCAATGTCGGAGTTCCGCCTGAAAAACCCTTTCCTGTGGCATTTATATCGGCCTCAAGGGTAAGAGTGTTGGTTACTATCAGTGCTATTACACCGCCCTTGTCTCCGTCCCATTCATCTGCTGTTAACTCTCCCGTTACAGTTGCATTTTCAAACCCCCTTACTCTCACAAGCTGTACTGTTTCAGAGGCGTTATAGGATTTCATCAGATCGCGGGTGAATATAATGCTGTTTCCGGTTATTTCACTGATGACAAGAAACTCGTAGTTTCCTGAATTGTTGAAGAATTGCTTTTTCCCCCAGTTGAGTCCTCCATCACTTTCATCAAGAGTGATCCCTATACCTTTCATTTGTATGATCAGAACGGTATCTCCGGGAGAGAAGAGATCCGGATCGTCAACTGTTACAGAGTTGTCTGAAGTTACGTCTGTGACTTTTGCGTAACTGTTTATGCTTCCGGAGATATTCGCCTGGGAATAAGATTCACAGAACGATATGCTAAGCATTAGCAAAGTGAAAAAAATATATATTCCGGAAGATTTCAGGTACAAAATAACAATTTTTGGTTTTAAAAAACAGCCCAGTATTTTTTGAATACAAAACATTCCGGGGTTACTGCCTTTGCCCCCCCCCCTGCAAATATAGAAACAATTTAACCGTTGATGCTGTGATGGTTAAAAGATCTTTCCGCACAACTTCAATTTATGTTACTTACGAATAAGAGGCCAATAATGTTTCAATTGGTTGCAGTACCCTGTAACCTGCAAATATATTAACGGCTTATGAGGAATATCTGTTTATGGGTTTTTTAAACCCCTGCCTGTTAAACCGGGTTCTTTCCTGCAGTGAAATTCACTCCTCTTTGAATACAGGCAGTCTGAAACAGAAAGTACTTCCTTTTCCGGTTTCGGTTTCAAACCAGATTTCCCCGCCTGAATTTTCAATTATATTTTTTGTTATTGCAAGCCCCAGTCCCATTCCACCCGATTTTGTGGTAAAATTGGGACGAAACATTTTATCTTTCATTTGTTCAGGAACTCCCTGTCCGGTGTCGGTTATCTTAACTGTGACTTTATCATTATCTGTATCAGTTTCAATTTTTATTTCACCCTTTTCGTTTTTCGGGATGGATTGAATAGCGTTTTTTATCAGGTTCAGGAAAGCACGGTTAAGCTGCTTTTTGTCCATGTAAACCGGAATATTGCTGTGATCCCTGAAATCAGTTACAAACTCAATATTATCATAATTCACAAACAACTCAAGTGCATTTTTTAACTGCTTGACAATATCTGTCTTTTGAGGGCTTGCTTTAGGCATTGTGGCAAAGTTTGAGAACTCTGTTGCTATTGCAGACAGGTTTTCTATTTGTTCAATAAGCGATTTGCAAGTGCGGTCGAAAACTTCTTCCCACCTGGGAGTCTTGTCCTCCTTAGCCCTTTGCAAGTGCTGAACACTAAGTTTCATTGGAGTAAGAGGATTTTTTATTTCGTGTGCTATCTGTCTTGCCATTTCCCTCCAGGCACCTTCACGTTCTGATTTGGCGAGGAGTTCAGCGCTTGTCTCCAGTTCGGTGACCATTCTGTTATAATCCTTTACAAGGTTTCCTATCTCGTCATCCCCCCTGTAGTTTATCTGTTCGTTGCTTTGTTCAAGTTTTATTTTCCGCAGTTTGTCCTGTAGAAGTTTGAGGGGTTTTGTTATCTGGTTTGATATAAATATTGCAATAACAATTGTTATGAGTATAAGAAGTGCATAAATGTTGACAACTGCAACCACAAGAGTGTATATTTCCTTCTGCAGGTCGCTTTGCCTTGTAAAATAGGGAAGGTTAAGGTAAGCCAGCACCTTATTGTCAACATTCGTGAATGGAACATATGCTGACAGGTAGGACAATTTGCCTATTGCTTCTTTGTGAACAAACCTTGGATTTTTTTCAATAACCATACTGGAATAAGCGTAGGGGTCCATTATTTCGCCGGTTAGCTCAAGCTCAAAAATTTCCGGACGTGAAGAAGCATAAAGTTTCCCTTCAAGGTTATACAGGTTGATATCAGTATAAAAAACATTTGAAAGGTCGATCAGCATTCCGGTAATATAATCGCTCATTTCAGGAGGAAGCTCCTTTTCCATCCCAAACTCGGTTTCAAGTTCAACCGTTACGGATTGTATTTTTTCAGTGATATTTTCATACTGTTTGTTTTCAAATTGCCTTATATTGTAATAGATTGTTCCTGCCCCGACAATTACCAGTGAAAGCAAAAGAATTGATATCATCGACAATTGAATGCGGCTTTTAAGGCTGAGCCTGAATTGACTTCTCTTGAGGGGCAGGTTGTATATCAGAATTGATATGCCGAGCAGTGTAAAGAAGAATATGAAATTATATGAAAAGGAGGTAAGTATATTGATTGTTTTGGTTTCCGGCTTGCTCAGTATTATTGAGTTATCTTCATCTAACCTGTAAATCAGATGGCAGTACCCGTCACTTTCCATGAATGTGAAAGCTTTCTCTTCATCTGTATGGTATTTTGACTCGAGTGCATATGGGAAATCGCCATGACGGGTGATCAAATTGTTTTTGTGATATTTTGCATATGAATAGTTCCTTATTGCAGGGTGGCGTGTTAGCTCCCCTTCAATGAGAAGTTCCGGGTATCCCAGATGTTCGGTTATAAGCCTCGAATCAAGCGAAACATAGACAGTTTTTTCATAGGGGTAGTGATCATACTGGAAAGATATTGAACCAAGGTAGCTTATTTGGTTGTTAAAATTGTCCAGGAAGAAGAAGTCAGATTCCGGATTGATCCTGATACCGTAATTGTAAATCATGTCTTCGAAAAATTCGTAACAATCGACCAGTTCATGAGTGCTTTCGAGATAAAGGTCGAAATCGGGAGCGCATGCCGCTACTTGCATGTCGTATTTTCTGAAGAAACTGTTGAAATAATTAACATCAAGGTAGTCGAAAAGCTCAAACTCATCATAATCCATGCTCCCGAGCATATCCTCAAGCAATGTATCGGATGCAAGTCTTTGTTCAACATCTTCAAGCAGAAATTCAGCTATCTGGTCACGTTCATTGGCAAGGTTTACCACCAGCACTTTACGTATGTTGTTCTCCTTTTCCCTGCTTTTATCGGTTACAAAGTAAAGTGTGAACAGTGATACAATAAAAACAATCAGCACCAGGTTGGGGTAGCTGAACCGCGATTTGTAGTACCTGATATAAAAAATGTAGCCCAGCACGGCAAGGTAGAAAAATGCTGAGAAAATGCTGAGGGTATATCCGGATGCATAATAGATCAAGACTCCGCACGCAGAAATTATGAGTGAAATAAAAACAAAATCTCTCAGTCCTGCAAGCTTAGATGCAATGCAGACAATCCGGTCTGCAAACATCAGGAATGAAGCAAAAAGGAATGCTATTGCCAGGTATGCCAGAAAACTGTAAAGGTTGAGGTAGAAAAAATTGTGTACTTCCAGTTGTATACTTGAATTGATTATCAGTCCGGTAAAAAGATAGTGAAAGTAAAGAAATATCAATATAAGGAAAGATTTCAGCAGTATAATAACCACAAGATTCCTGAAGTAAGGCGGATTTGTGCCGCCTGTTGTGGACACAAAAAAATATTTTGAAAAAAGAAGTGAAATATAGAAAAGCAGGACAGCATTTATAAGCAGATCACCCAGCGAAGGGAAAGCAAATGATTTTGCATAATGGTGGGGGGCAAACAGGGTAAAAGCCGAAAATATTTCAGGGAATCCGTACTTGAGCATCATCCAGCGAAGCAGGATCAAAAAGGCTACAACTATTGCAAACCATGTATTTATTCCTGTTTGAGAGCGGATATTCAAAATTTTGAAGCTTTTATAGATAAGCAACAGTATAAAGGCAAAAGAGATAAAATACAAAACGGCGCAAAGTCTGGTGAATGATTTGCCTGAAACCGGAGGATCCGGAGGCATAAGTGAGAAGAGATATTCTCCCTTTCTGTTTCTAACAGGGAATCCCTTTTCTGAATCGAGTCCGAGTTTCACTTCCTGTCCGGGCCTGAAGTCGTCATTGTAAGAATTTAACAAAAACTGATTTTCAAACAGATAGTCGTTTTTTACCAGAATAAGGCCGGCAAGTGTTATGTCGGCTGACTTTTTTCTTATAGTCGCATAAACAGCGTTACCGGTAAGAAGCAAAGGCTCTTTTTGCTCTGTTATTCTTTCAAGTGATTGTTCAGGGACAACGTTGCTGTTCCAATATTTAAGCGAGTCATCTTTATAGACAAGAATAACAATTTTCTCTTTTTCAAATATTTCGAAATAATCTCTGCCAGAATTTTCTATGAAGTGAAACAATCCTGATTTATTTATTTCATGAGATATTTCCTCTAACAGGGTTTCGGTTTTCTTCTCTTTTCTGTGGAGTGTTTCTGTAAAATTATCTTTGTTAACAGGACTGAACTCGAGATAATCGAGTTTTGCCTCGATCAGCAAGGCGGTTATCATGGCAAGAGCTGACGCTGCAAGCGGCCAGTATTTATATATTATTGAACTCATCTTTTCCGGTCATTAATTTGTTTGCCAAGTAACTGAATAACGCTGACTGTTTTTGTTTCATTATTCATGATGGTACGGTTCTCCCTTCATTATGGTAAAAGCTCTGTAAAGTTGTTCAAGGAATATAATCCTTACTATCTGATGTGAAAAGGTCATTTTTGAAAGAGAAAGGGTTAACTGTGCCCTTTGGCGAACTTTACCATGAAACCCGTATGCTCCGCCAATAATGAAAACCATGTTTTTTACACCTTCGTTCATCTTTTTACTTATAAACTCAGAAAATTGCACTGAACTGAGTTGTTTTCCCTTTTCATCAAGTAATATTACAAAATCATTTTCATTGATCTCCCGCAGAGCCAGGTCACCCTCTTTTTCTTTAACCGATTCAACCGGCATTTTCCCTGTTTTTTTAAGTCCGGGCAGGGTTTTTAACTGAAAAGAAATATATCTTGATATTCTTCCGGCATACAATTCTTCTCCGTCTTTTACGAATATTTTGTCGGTTTTCCCGGTTAACAAAAGTTTAATAGCCATCTGGTTTTTAAATAATTTTTTCAGGGGTTCAAATATTCTTAACGCGACTGGTTGTTGGCTTGATTTTTGTGGTATTTTTAGGATGTATAAATTTCTTTCAAAACGGATTTTGCAGGGTCTGTTTGGTTTATTTAATTGTTTTTGACCTTCATTAAATTTATTCAATTTTAAAACCTTAAATGTAATGGAAACAAGATTTATTTCAACATTTTTGATTATTTCATTATTGTTTTTGACCCCGGTTTTTTCCTCAAATCCTACAGGCATTCCCGAAGGGATATCAAAATCCATAAATGAAGGTGACTGCAAGGAGCTGGCCAGGTTTTTCAACAACAATATCGAACTTATGATATTGGACAACGAAGATGTTTACAGCAAATCTCAGGCCGAACTTATAATGAAAGATTTTTTCAGCAAATATCCTCCGGCCGAATTTGTTATTGTCCATGAGGGCGGCAGGGAAGCTTCCAGATATGCTATTGGCAGACTTGTTACTGAAAAGACTGTGTTCCGTTTATATTTTTTGTTACAGAAACTGGAAGATAACTTCTTTATTCACCAGATGAGAATTGAGCCTGATGATAAGGAATGACATTTTAAAAAAGTTTATTGATAATGCTATTAAAGAGGATGTGGGGGATGGAGACCATTCTTCGCTTTCATGTCTTTCCCCCGAACTTGAAGGGGCAGCCAGTCTTAAAGTAAAGGAGGATGCAATTCTGGCCGGTGTTAATATTGCATTGATGGTTTTTCATGTAATAGATGACCGGCTGGAGATGGATATAAAGATAGAGGACGGTGAAAAGGTGTATGAGCGAGATGAGGCGTTTGAAGTGAAAGGAAGTGTTCATTCCATACTTAAGGCTGAGCGGCTTGTATTGAATATAATGCAACGGATGAGCGGCATAGCCACGCAGACCCGCAGGTATGCAGATGAACTTAAAGGTTTAAAAACAAAAGTCCTTGATACCCGTAAAACCACACCAGGTATGAGACTTCTTGAGAAAGAGGCTGTGCGTCTGGGAGGTGGAGCAAATCACAGGATGGGGCTTTACGACATGATCCTCTTAAAGGACAATCACATCGATTTTGCCGGGGGGATCAACAATGCCGTGACAAGAGCCGTTGATTACCTCCGAAAAACCGGAAGAGACCTCCGTATAGAAGTGGAGGCAAGGAACCTGGATGATGTAAGACTGGTTGCAGGGAATGGTATGGTTCACCGGGTGATGTTTGATAATTTTTCAGTGGATATGACCAGGGAGGCTGTTGAAATTGCCGGAGGCAGGCTGGAAACTGAGTCTTCCGGAGGAATTACACTTGAAACTGTTCGTTCATATGCTGAATGTGGTGTTGATTTTGTTTCGGTCGGCGCACTTACGCATAATGTGAAAGGTATTGATTTAAGTTTAAAGGCAACATTTTAGGTTAACCTGTGGATCAATTCAATTCCTTACTTTAAGCAATATCTGCCTTGGCTTTTCCAGGAAGTGGCATGTTCATAATATAAAAAAGGCTGCCACATATGACAGCCTTTTTTGCATCTCATAAAATAATATTCACTTTAATTATCCGGGTTGTAATCTTTTAAAGTTTTCATCAGTTTTTTCCTGCAAAAGAAAATTCTGCTCTTTACTGTTCCAATGTTCAGGTTCAATGCATCGGCAATTTCTTTATATTTGTATCCTGAAGTGTGCATTTTGAAAGGAATTTTAAAATCATCAGGAATGGATTCTATCCCTCTTTTTATTTCCTTCATAGAGATCACCATATCTGGTTTGCTTTTATCTGAATCATTTCCCTTGTTAAGAAAATAGAGATCCTTTGTGTTATCAAAAGTTGTATTTCTTTTTATGTTTTTTCTGTAATTGTTAATAAATGTGTTTTTAAGGATTGTAAATGTCCAGGCTTTCAGGTTTGAGTTGTCTTCAAACTGATCCCTGTAGCTTAATGCTTTCAGGAAAGTTTCCTGTACAAGATCATGTGCATCTTCATGATTTGAAGTAAGGCTAAAGGCAAATCTTTCCAGTTTATCCTCCAGTCCTGTTAACTTATGATTGAATTCTACTGCAGTCATAACATTAATATTTTGTGATTGCACCTTCTTTAATTGTATAACAAATATAATAACAAATTAAACAA
>SLCF01000029.1 GCA_007125955.1 Bacteroidales bacterium
GAGAAGAAGAGTTCCGCTGAAGAGAAGAAGAGTTCCGCTGAAGAGAAGAAGAGTTCTGCTGAAGAGAAGAAGGATTCCGCTGAAGAGAAAATGGGTTCTGCTGAAGAGAAGAAGGGTTCTGCTGAAGAGAAGAAAGATGACAAGGAAAAAAAAGATTCTGAATCGAAATAACTTATTTTTCCGGCAAAATTTGTATCTTAACGGAAAATTTTCAGAACATGGAACTCAATATTGAAAAATTTGACAACTACACCCTGATAAAAGTGCTTGAGGAGAAGCTGGACACCCATGTAGCCCCAACCCTCAAGTCTGAGCTTGTGCTTATTTCCGGAAAAGGAGAAAAGAATATAATTCTTGACCTTGAAAGTTGCAAGTATTGCGACTCGTCCGGACTTAGCGCTATTCTTGTCGCAAACAGGCTGTCTAAAAATGCAGAAGGGAAATTCGTACTCACAGGCCTTAACGATGCAGTAGAGAGATTGATCACGATTTCTCAACTTGATACCGTTCTCAATATTACGCCAACGGTTGAAGAAGCGTCTAAGCTTATAGATAAAGAGTAAAAGGTAGTTGTTTAATGTATTCGTTTTGATGTGTCTTTCTCATTGACAGTACTGGGCAGCAGCTCAGCCGTGCCCACTTCCGGAAGATTTCCTGCCGCTCATGTTCTTAATGTACATGAGCGGTATTTTTTAATTGACTGCGGAGAGGGCACACAAATTCAATTGCGCAGGTACAGGTTCAGGTTCGGGAAAATCAACCATATATTCATTACTCATCTCCATGGCGACCACATTTTCGGGCTGTTCGGACTAATAAGCACACTAAGCCTGCTTGGCAAAACAACTGATTTGCATATATATGCAAATCCAAAACTTGAAAAGATAATGGAAGTTGTTCAACCCTATTTCTTCGAGCACCCTCTTCCTTTCAAAATAGTTTTTCATCCAACAGGCAGCAGCAAACAGCAAACAATATTCGAGGATGAAATGGTTATTGTAAAGACCATTCCGCTGAAACACAGGATACCAACTACCGGTTTTCTTTTCAGGGAAAAAAAGAGGCCGCTTAATATTAAAAAAGAAGCCATTGAGTTTTACGATATACCCGTCAGGAAAATACAAAGCATTAAGTCAGGCAGCGATTTTACCACAGCTGAAAGGAAAATTATTCCAAACCACAAGCTTACCCTCCCTCCATGGAAGCAACGTTCACTTGCATATTGTTCCGACACGGCATACAGTGAAAGAATCATTAAATATATAGAAAATGTTGACATTCTTTACCATGAGGCTACATATGGCAGTGATATGAAAGAAAGGGCTCATGAAACCTTTCACTCCACTGCAGGTGAAGCTGCAATGCTGGCAAAAAAAGCAAATGTTGAGAAACTTATAATCGGCCATTTTTCAGCAAGGTACAAATCGGTTGCCCCGCTTCTTGAAGAAGCACGTGAGATATTCCCGGAAACATTCGCAGCAGAGGAGGGAGAAATCCATTCAGTCGTTCAGAAACGGATAAAAAGAGGAGATCAGTAAACCAATTCATCAAGAACCTTCCACTGTATGCTCCCATCCGGAAGGATATCGAACCTGAGAAGCATGGCACCGCCTACATGCCCGTCTTCAAAGTAGGCAAAAACCCACCTCTCATTCAGAACATGTATCCCTTCGCTGAAATAAAACCCCATAGTGCCTCCGAGCACACCTTCCCTTGTGATAAGTTCAGGTTCCCCCATAAGGTCTTTTCTCAGATCGTTTACAGGGTCGGACAATCCCTTTTTTTGAAGTCTTTCTATCTGGTGTTCATCGATAAAAGGGGGAATGCGCTTGTGGAGAATAAGCTCCTCTATCACATTTTCCAGACTGTCTGTTTTTCCGGCGCATTTTTTTTCAATCTCTGCCAGTCGTTCTTCAGCTTCTTCTAATTTTGAGGTAGCCCCCCCCTGATCCGTAACAAGCAAATATGCAAGCAGCGCAATTATTACAAGCATTGAAAATATCAGGATATTTTTAAGAATCTTTTTCATTCTCAATCGGTTTTGAAACACATTAAAAGATATATGTAAAAATATTAAAAAAAACGTTGCTTTTATGAAATTGAAACAGTCCTGATATATCACACCAGCCCTCTCAGGAAGTATGCTTTTAAAAAACTTGTTTTAAATTCAAAAAACCACTATTTTCAAAATCCGGAAAAGGAAGAAAAATTTTCATGAAATGGATCACAGACACAGATTAAAAAAAGAACTCCCGGTATATATCAGACTGGTAATTGCACTTGCGGGAATTGTGCTCGTTGTAATAGTAATGAGAGAAGCGAAGTCTGTACTCGTTCCATTGCTTATCTCAGGTTTTCTTGCTATCCTGGTTAGTCCGTTCACCTCCTGGCTTGAAAAAAAAGGCATCCCTTCAATACTGGCTGTCTTTACAGGTCTGTTGGCAATTTTGGTATTTGCCGGCGGACTATTATTCTTTTTTTACAACCAGATACTCCGTTTTTCAAGAGACCTGGGAGGTATTGAAGCAAGGACTGAGAAAATAATAGAATCATTGAACTCTTTCATTGAAAAAAATATGGAGAGTACCGTTCCGATTTCAATGGAGAGCTTAAAAGATACACTGTTTCAGCAAATATACGAGAATATCGATTCCCTTACCCAGGGGGTAATTGCTACCGCAGGCACGGTTACAATGATCTTCATCATGCCGGTCTATATCTTCCTGTTCCTTTACTTCAGGAGATTCCTGGCGGAATTTGTAAAAAAAGCCTTCCCTCACAGGAGCAGAGAAAAAGTTACCAATGTTCTGGAAAAGGTAAAATTTGTTGTACAGAACTATATAAAAGGGATGTTCATTGTGATTTGCATTCTTGCCATACTCAACAGCATTGCCCTGATAAGTATAGGAGTCGACCATGCTCTGCTTTTTGCAGCTTTTGCAGCAATCCTTAACGTAATACCTTTTCTGGGTCCTTTTCTGGGGGCATTGTTCCCGATAGTCTACACCCTTTTGGCAACAGACTCCCTGTGGTATCCGTTTGGGGTTTTTCTTGCCTTTTACGTTATACAGCTTGCAGAAAGCAACTTCTTTACTCCCAAAATAGTGGGCGGCAAGGTCTCGATGAACCCACTTATGACTATTATTGCCCTTTTTGTGGGTAATTTCATATGGGGACTTGCCGGTATGGTACTATTCATCCCGGGAATAGCAGTATTAAAAGTCATACTTGATGAGATAGAGGGAATGGAGGCATATGGGTTCCTTCTCGGAACAATAAAACCCGACTCCGCAAGCAACAACAAAACTGAAAAGAGCTTGCTTCACCGTACACTCAAACGGGCCAGAAATAGATCTAAAGGAAAATCGTGAACGGGGAGAAACAAAAGAGACACACTTTCCATAAAAATTCCGTTTAGTTAAGGACTTTTATTTTCATTGAATAAGAACAAATTTATGCCAAAACCGTTATAATTTTTGTAAAGTTTTGACAATCCAATACAAAATTCCGGAATTGACCAAAACCATTATAAATAAGCAAATACTTCTGCTTGCCGTTATTCTTTTTTCAACAGTTTATGAATCTAACGGAACGGAAGAGATCCGCCGGGTAATTGCAGGTGGCGGGGCAACATGGCACAATATCCGGGATGAAGGCATCTCCCCTTCTCTCTTCAGCGGCAGGCACAACTCTTTTTTTACCGGAATTACCAAAAGCAAGGAATCATATGTAAGTCACCTTGATATATCTTTTTATAACGGTCAACTACACCCCGGCCATTATCCCGAGCTAACCGATGCCACTATGAAAACCTCTATGGTCAATTTTAACTATGCCTACATGAGAAGGGTTAAAACTTCCGGGGGAGAGAACATATCACTGTCTGCAGGAGGGTCAATCAACAACAGCTATTTTTACCACAGGCACCTGCTTTTCGACAACAGCTCGGTAAACAGCAGTTTTTACACCAAAATAAGCCTTGCGGCTACAGGATCATATCCTTTCACATGGGAGGAAAAAGATCTGGTTTTCAACTTCCGGCTGTCAGTTCCTGTTCTATCGGTAAATATCCGTCCCTCCTATTCAATGAGCAAACCCATCGGTTTTCTTACATATCCTGACAACACTTTCAAAGCTGTTTTAAACAGTATGGATATAGCTACAGTAGACAGGTTTATAGGACTAAACAGCAGGTTTTGGCTTGATTACCGTTTAAGCAGCAGATACGGCCTGAAATTCTCATATGAATGGGACTTTTTTACTTTTAACGGCGACAATACAGTCAAAAGCGGATCAAATACATTTATGATACACACTTTTCTTGATTTTTAAAGGGATTTACAAAATATGAAACTTATTTTTTTAATATTTATAATTCCACTTCTGTTTACAGCTTGTGAAAAGCTGCTGATAGAAGAAGACCCTTTAAATACACCGGTAAACAACTTTGAACTGCTGTGGGAAACAATTGATAAAAAATATTCGTTTTTCACCTATAAAAATATAAACTGGGATTCCCTTTATCACGAGTACCGACCAAAGGTGAATGACAGAATGACAAAGAGGCAACTTTTCAATCTGCTTTCAGAACTGCTTTTTTATCTTGAAGACGGACATGTTAACCTGGAATCGGATTTCGATCGTTCCGGAAACTGGGAGTGGTATAAAAATTCTCCCAAAAACTTTAACTACAGCCTTCTGAGGTCTTCATACCTGAAAGACGACTTTGAAAATATAGGGCCGTTCGTTATCCAGGAAATAGATTCAATCGGGTACATCTATTTAGGATCCTTTTCTGACAGGATAAGCACTGAAGATATAGACATTATTATTAAAAAGTTTTATAACCTGAAGGGAATTGTATTTGATGTCAGAAGCAATGGCGGGGGATACAGCACCAATGTAGCTATTATTGTCAGAAGGTTTGCTGACAGGCGAAGACTTGTAGCCCACAATAAATTCAAAACCGGTCCAGGCCACGATGATTTTACAGACCCCCGGCCGGTTTACATTTCTCCATCAGGGAAAAGACAGTTCCTTAAACCGGTTGCAGTTTTGAGCAATCGCCGTTCATACAGCGCTGCTAACGATTTTGTCCTTAATATGTCTGCCTTCCCAAATGTTACAGTTGTTGGGGATTCAACAGGGGGCGGTGGCGGGACTCCGGTAAACGCTGAATTGCTGAATGGTTGGACTTACAGGTTTTCGACGACTATGACTCTGGCACCCGATGAGTTCAATGTTGAAGAAGGTATTCCCCCTGATATACAGGTCAATATGAAGCAATCCGACATCAATAGCGGAATTGACACAATACTGGAAACCGCTCTGGAACATATCCGCAATCAATGAATTTGTCAGCCCGGTAATGAAAAGAACGCTTAAAATAACAGCTGACGGCTCACACACTTTCCATGTGAGTGATATAGATGAATCGTACCACTCTTTGCATGGAGCAATACAGGAATCTTTGCATGTATTCATTAAGGAGGGATTTCTTTTCCATCCCGGCAGGGAACTCCGGATACTTGAAACAGGATTCGGTACCGGTTTGAATGCTGCTTTAACCTGCATGGAGACGGGCAAGACCGGTAAAAAGATCAGATATGACTCGCTAGAACTGTATCCTTTGGCAGCCAATGAATACAGTCAGCTAAACTATTTTGAAAAGGGAACCAGATCAAGGGAAATATTCATAAGATTGCACGAATGTGAATGGAACAGGTCAGTTAATATTTCCCCTCTGTTCAATATCATTAAGCTTCAATGCAACCTGGTTACCTGTGAACTGCCGGGAAAATACGAACTGGTTTACTTCGACGCCTTCAGTCCCCGTGCACAACCGGAGCAGTGGAGAACAGAAATTTTCAGAAAAATACACAACGCCATGACATCCGGTGGTGTGCTGGTAACCTACTGCGCAAGCGGTAAGGTTAGAAGGAATATGGAAGAATCGGGTCTTCTGGTACAAAAAATTCCGGGCCCGCCCGGAAAAAGGGAGATGATAAGGGGGGTCAAAAAATAATTGAACTCGTCGATCTCCAGGTATATAGATGAGTATTTTAGGAGTTTTTTTGATGGAAAATTCATGTATATTTGTGAAAATTTTATTACAGAAAATTATCACTTCAGTAAAGAAGCCATGAAACCAAAAAGTTCAAAATCATTTCATGGCATATCCTCTGAAAACCCAAACAAAAAATCATAATCAAATGAAAAACTTTTTAATTGCATTTATCACCGGAGCCATCTTTATTCTGGGCTCATGCAACGGGACAGGTTCCCGGGACACAGAATTTTCAAATGAAATAGACTCTGTAAGTTACGCTATTGGGGTTTCATTTGGCAACCAATTAAAAATGAGCGGAATGGAGACTGTAAACGCAGACATACTTGCTCAGGCCATACAGGATATGTTCGAAGATAAAGATCCCGCTTTTGACGAAGTTGAGGCTAACATGATCCTGAACCGCTACTTCAACATGCTTCATTATAGGGAAAATCTTGAGGAGGGAGAAGAATTTCTCAGAGAGAACAAGCTTAGGGAAGATGTTGTAACAACAGAAAGCGGACTTCAGTATGTCGTTATTGAAGAAGGCGACGGTCCAATTCCGGAGTATGATGATGAGGTGGTTGTCCATTACACAGGTACGCTGATTGACGGTACACAGTTCGACAGCTCCGTGGAGCGTGGCGAACCGGCTCAATTTAAGCTTTCTAACGTTATTGAGGGCTGGACTGAAGTACTTCAGCTAATGCCTGTAGGTTCAAAATGGAGGGTCTTCATACCACAGGAACTTGCCTATGGTGCCAATCCCAGACAGGGTGGCCCTATAGAGCCTTTTTCCATGCTGATTTTCGAAATCGAGCTGATCGATATAGCTGAAGAATAAGGTTTATTAAATAACGTACAAGCGGGACCATTCACCTGAATGATCCCGCTCTATTATTTGTAGGAATAGTTATCAGACCTTATTCACTAATACCCGCCTGATCCAGAAGGAATGCATATTGCATGGCTATCTCCTTGTACCTCTGATAGCGTCCGGCTGCACCTCCATGACCTGCTTCCATATTAGTTTTCAGCAGTAACGGATTGTCATCTGTCTTCAAATCCCTCAACTTGGCCACCCATTTCGTGGGCTCCCAGTATTGTACCTGTGAATCATGCAGCCCTGATGTAACAAGCATTGCCGGGTAATCCTGCGGCACAACATTGTCATATGGAGAATATGAAAGCATATATTCATAATACTCCGGATCGTTGGGGTTGCCCCATTCGTCATACTCAAATGTTGTAAGCGGTATGGTCTCATCCAGCATGGTGGTAACAACATCCACAAAGGGTACACCTGCAATAATGCCCCTGAACAGTTCTGGTCTCATATTTACAACAGCTCCCATCAGCAGTCCGCCTGCACTTCCTCCTTGGGCAAAAAGCAGGTCAGGATTGGTATAGTTCTCCTCAATAAGGAATTCGGCGCAAGAAATAAAATCGGTGAAAGTGTTTTTCTTGTTCAGCAACTTCCCTTCTTCGTACCAGTAGTATCCCATCTCCTGTCCTCCCCTTACGTGAGCAATTGCATATACAAAGCCCCGATCGAGAAGGCTCAGTCTTACAGAGCTGAAACCTGGATCCCTGCTGGATCCGTATGAACCATAGCCTGCAAGCAAAAGGGGATTATTTCCGTCACGTTCAAGGCCCTTCCTGTAAACCAGTGAGATGGGCACCTGTGTGCCGTCTTCTGCGGTTGCAAAGTAACGTCTTGCTTCATAATAATCGGGATCGAAATCACCCAGTACCTCATCCTGCTTGAGCAATTCCCTTTCCCTGGTGCTCATGTTGTAATCATAGACTGATGAAGGAGTTGTAAGTGATGTGTATGAGAATCTCAGCACATCGGTATTTATGTCCGGGTTTACCGAAATACGGACTGTATATGCTTCTTCATCAAACCGGATGTAATGTTCTTCACTGGTTCCCCATTCCATAACCCTCAATTGTGTAAGCCCATCCTTCCTTTCCGAAACTGCCAGATGGTCGTTGAATATCTCTATACTGCTAAGCAATACATCCTCTCTGTGGGGTATCACATTGCGCCAGTTGTTTTTTCCGGTCCTTGTAACAGGTGTTTCCATAAGCCTGTAGTTGGGCGCATCCCAGTTTGTGAGGATATAGAACCTGCCGCCGTGATGGTCAACAGAATAGCGCATATCATTTTCGCGTGGATGAAATAGTCTGAACTCCCCTCCGGGATTGTCTGCATCCAGATACCTGTATTCGGTTGAAAGGGTGTGAGAAGATACGATCATAATGTAATCCCTTGACTTTGTCCTTGTCACTCCGACCCTGAAGGTTTCATCCTCTTCAAAATAGATAAGCTCACGGTCATCAGGATCATCACCCATCTTGTGCCTGTATATCCTGTCGGCACGCAGTGTATTGTAATCACGGGTGGTATAGAAAACAGTCCTGCTGTCGTTGCCCCAGACTGTTGATCCTATTGTAACCGGTATACTTTCATCAAGGATCTCACCGGTTGTAAGGTCTTTGAAATGGATGGTGTACCTGCGGCGACCCACAGTGTCAACACCGAAAGCAAGCATATTGTTATCGGGACTTACTCTCAATCCCACAGCCTGGTAGAAGTTGTGGCCTTCGGCTTTGATGTTCACATCAAGCAATATTTCCTCTTCGGCATCCATGCTGCCTTTTCGGCGGCAGTGGATGGGAAACTCTTTCCCCTCTTCATAACGTACATAATAATAGTACCCGTTGTCAAAATAGGGTACCGTTTCATCATCTTCCTTAATACGTTCTACTATCTCCTCATACAGATTTTCCTGGAGCTCTTCAGTATGCCTCATCATTGCTTCAGTGTAGGCATTTTCAGCTTCAATATACTCAATCACTTTCGGATCCTCCCTGTCCCTCATCCAGTAATAGTTGTCAACACGGGTATGCCCATGAGTGGTGATCTCATAAGGAATCTTTTCCGCAACAGGTGGTTCCGGTTCCATTTTACAACCTGTTTGCATAATAAACAATGGGGCAACCAAAATCAGAACAGATTGCCATGAAAAAATTTTGTAACTCATAAGGGAATATTTTAATTAAACTTATTGAAAAATAACTGCTTTGCATAAGAGTGACACACTTTGATTTAATTTAATAAAAATAAGAGGTTTTTGGCAATTTACACAAAAAATCCCGGTTTTTACGCTTTAATGGAAAGATGTTGCGGATTTTATTTAATAGCTGTTTTTTATTAATTTTAAGAAAAAATTGTATGAGCCAAAACAGATTAATACGATCAAATGACCGTATAATAGGAGGTGTTTGCGGGGGAATAGCTGAGTGGCTTGGGTGGGATCCCACACTCATGAGAGTGCTTTACCTGCTGGCTTCAATACTGAGTATAGGGTTTCCGGGTATATTGGTATATATTGTTTTATGGATAGTGATGCCTGAAAAAAGGAGTTACTGAAAGATCCCTGGATGAACAGTTTCTCCGGAACCAGTCCGGGCACTAAAATTTCAATGGATTCAAAAAATTGACTAAATGAGCGTAAGAAATCAGATACCGGCGGGCATTCTTTCTTTGGATCTTAAAGACGAACTCTCCGGATTCAGGAACCGTTTTTATATCCCTCAAAATACAATTTACATGGACGGGAATTCGCTGGGACTGCTCTCGGTGGATTCAGAAGAATCTCTTTTAAGAGTGCTGGATGAATGGAAAAAACTTGCAATTAAGGGATGGACGGAAGGAAAACGCCCATGGTTCTGGTTTGCAGAAGAGATAGGAACAATGGCCTCCAAACTTGTGGGAGCCGATCCGGGAGAGGTTATAATGAGCGGATCAACCACAGTAAACATACATGCTCTGATTAGCAGCTTTTTCACTCCTGAGGGGGAAAGGAACAAAATATTGGCCGATGAGCTCAACTTCCCCTCAGATCTTTACGCACTGAAAGGACAGCTTATGCTGAAAGGGTTCGACCCGGACAAACACCTGGTACTTGCAAAGGCCGGGGAGAAAGGACTGCTGGATGAGAAAAGTATAATTGAGCTGATGACGGATGAGACAGCCCTGGTTTTTTTACCTTCTGTTTTGTATCATACCGGCCAGCTCCTTGATATAAAAATGCTTACAGAAGAAGCTGCTAAAAGGGGGATTTTAACAGGTTTTGATTGCAGCCATTCTGCCGGGGCCATACCCCACAGGTTTAACGAATGGGGAGTGGATTTTGCACTGTGGTGCAGTTATAAATACCTGAACGGCGGACCCGGTTCAACAGCTTTTTTTTATGTAAACAAAAAACACTTTGGAAAAGAACCTTTCCTTGCAGGATGGTTCGGGTGTAACAAGGAAAAGCAGTTCGACATGCTGAACGAGTTTATCCCTTCTCCCGATGCAGGAAGGTGGCAAATATCATCCCCTGCCATACTCAGTTCTGCCCCTGTAGAAGGGGCATTGAAAATAACCCTTGAGGCAGGTATAGACAGGATAAGAAAAAAATCGGTTCAATTGACTACACTGCTGGCAAAAATGATAAATGAGAGGATAATCCCACATTACCAGGGTTTCCGTTTAATAACCCCAACTGACCCGTCAAAGCGGGGAGGACATATTGCAATTGAACATCCTGATGCCGCCATGATTACGGAAGCCCTGAAAGCAAGGGGTGTGATACCCGACCTGAGACCCCCCTCCATTATCAGGATAGCACCGGTTGCTCTTTACAACAGTTTCAGTGAGGTGTGGAAAGTGGTTGATATTCTTGCAGAGATAATGAAAAATAATGAGTACGTTAAATTCAGAGGGCAACGCAGGACTGTAACCTGATAGAGCTTCAAAAAAGAGAATTGAGCCCTCAAAAGTGCTTTCCGGAAACCCTTTCAGAACAAATCGGTGAAAGCGTTGTTAGAATTGAAACAGAATTAATTTTTAAGTAATGATATATTCGCCCGAAAAATACAGGATTAAAGACCAGAGGATGAAGCCTTTCATCGACCCGGACGAGATATGGGAAATCCTGGAAAAGATAAAACCAACCAGGGAAAGGGTAAGGGAAGTGATCAGGTCTGCCCTTGATAAAAAAAGGCTTTCACTTGAAGAAACAGCTGTGTTGATAAATGCTGATGACCCTGAGCTTACAGAGGAGATAAAGGAAGGTGCAAGACAACTTAAGGAAAAAGTTTACGGGGAAAGGATAGTGCTTTTTGCCCCGCTGTATGTGGGAGACATGTGCATAAACAATTGCATCTACTGCGGATTCAGAAAAGACAACAAGACAAAGCGGATTACCCTCAGCAGGGAAGAACTGATAACTGAAACCAGGGCATTAACCGGGCATGGACACAAACGTCTGATACTTGTTTACGGGGAGCATCCCCGCTACTCCCCCGAATTTATTGCAGATACCGTTAAAACAGTATACAGTGTCAAAAAAAATAACGGTGAGATCAGAAGGGTCAACATAAATGCAGCACCCTTTGACATACAGGGCTTCAGGACTATTAAGGATGCCGGTATCGGCACATTCCAGATCTTCCAGGAAACTTACCACGAACCTACTTACATGGAAGTGCATTTGGGAGGTGTCAAGCGCAATTACGAATGGAGGCTTACAGCTCTTGACAGGGCACAGGAAGCGGGCATTGACGACGTGGGTATAGGTGCTCTCTTCGGGTTATACGACTGGAGGTTTGAGGTAATGGGGCTTGTAAGGCATGTTAACCACTTTGAAGCGGTATATGGTGTTGGTCCTCACACAATCTCATTCCCCCGTATACAAAACGCCCTTTCTCTTGATATAAGCAAATCCAATCTTGTTGATGATGAAAGTTTTGTAAGACTTGTGGCAATATTGCGGCTTGCTGTTCCTTATACCGGACTTATACTGACAGCCAGGGAGCCGGCACATATTCGCGATCAGGTTTTGCGTTTCGGTGTTTCCCAGATTGACGGAGGCACTAACATTGAACTGGGAGGTTACAGCAAGCAAAAAGAAGGCGAACAGGACCTTGCAATGGAGCAGTTTCGTATCAACGATACCAGGTCGCTTAATGAAATAATGGATGAACTGATCGGGAAAGGGTATATACCATCTTTCTGCACGGCATGTTACAGGCTTGGGAGAACAGGGGAGCACTTTATGGAGTTTTCAGTGCCCGGTTTTATAAAAAGGTACTGCTCACCAAACGCACTGCTCACACTTGCGGAATACCTTGAGGATTACGCCCCTGAAAACACAAAAAGAAAAGGTTATGTGTTGATAGAAAAAAAGGTGGCTGAACTGTCGAAACATCAGAATGTGAAGGGACTTAAAATAAAGCTGGAGGAGGTCAAAAAAGGGAAGAGAGATCTCTATTTTTAATATGGACCGTGTTTGAAGGGACTAAACTATTTACCTTATGAGTGAAAAAACAATTCTCGGTATATACCTGCCCGACAGGATAAAAGGAGCCGGACTTACACAGAAAATACTTTCAAAATATGCCGGAGTTATAATAAACAGGCTCGGCACACATGAACTTACACAGGATGTATGCAGCAGGCAGGGACTAATTTTACTGGTTCTTCAGGGTGAGGAAAAGAAACAGTATGAACTTGAAAAAGAGCTGCTGGAAATCGGGGGCATCAAAATTGAAAAAATGATTTTTAAATACTAAATACTTTAAATTATGAAAGAATTAAGAGTTTTGGGAATATTGGTATCACACAGGAACAAGGATGCAGTACAGATCCAGGAAGTTCTTACCAAATATGGGTGCAACATTAAAACCAGGCTTGGGTTGCACGACGTAACCGACAATCCTTGCAGTCCTCACGGACTAATACTCCTGGAGCTTATGGGGGATGTTGAGGAATGCAACAGACTTGAAAACGAACTGCTTGCAATAAACGACCTGCAGGTAAAAAAGATGGTTTTTGAGCATTAACCTCTGCGTTTATTTTAATCAAACTCCATGGGTTGGTCTGTTAAAGAATATTTAAATATGCGGAACCAAACCTAAACCGTATTTTGTATGACTAAAGGCAAAGATGCAAAACCCCATATAGGAATATTCGGACGAAGGAATTTCGGGAAAAGCTCACTTATCAATGCGCTGGCCGGACAGGACATAGCTATAGTTTCTGAAGTTCCCGGCACTACAACCGACCCGGTGAAACGGTCGTTTGAGATATTCGGTATCGGTCCCTCCATACTGATCGACACTGCAGGCATTGATGATACCGGCGATCTGGGCAGCAAAAGGGTTGACCGTTCAATGTCAGTTCTTAAAACAGTTGACCTTGCACTTCTGCTGATTACAGGGAACTCCATCGGCGAACATGAAAGAAAGATGTTAAAGGCTTTTAAAAAGTACGAGGTGCCTTTTCTGATAATTCACAACAAGTCAGATATAGAACCTCTGAAGGAAGATTTCAGGCAGAAGACCGAAGATGAGACAGGCGCTCCTGTTTTTGATTTTTCTGCATTGAACAATAGCGGCAGGGATGCGATAATTGAAACCATGATAAATCTTATGCCTGAGACCGCATATAAGAGCAAAAGCCTTCTCGGGGGACTGCTGAAAAAGGATTCAATTGTGCTTCTGGTAACACCTATTGACAGCGAAGCGCCCGAAGGCCGTCTTATACTCCCCCAGGTACAGACTATCCGGGATGTTCTTGACAATGATTGTGTTGC
>SLCF01000074.1 GCA_007125955.1 Bacteroidales bacterium
ACAAAATTACAGACCGTTATTTTCCGGATGAAAGACCACTTTTTGAAACAATCAATCTCACAGAGGAACAGCTTGAGCAATTTTCCGGCAGCTATATCTCGAACCGCCGGTCTCATTTGGGGTTTTTAAAGGTACTGGCCATGGAAAGTATTACAGATATTTCGGCTGCAAACAGTAAACTCAGGATGGATGAGCCTGGAGGCGAGACCACCTTCTGGCTTCCGGTCGATGAACTAACTTTTCGAAAAGAAGATTCCAATGAGTTGATTGCTTTCAGCATTGAAGATGAAAAGGCATCACACATGTTCAGGAAGCAGTCACCTGATATTGCATACGAGAGACTGAGAGGTTTGAACACTCCTCTTCTGCACAAGTCGGTATTTTATGTTACACTTATCACAATAGCTTATATTCTTGCCGGCTGGCCTGCCCTCTACTTTGCAAGGCTCAGATACAAGCCCGTCAGAAGAGGAGTTAAACGGTTGCCGGTTGAAGCAAAACTGGGTGCATGGCTCTGTGCAGCCTGCTTTGCGGCAGCTTTTATCCTGTTTAACAGTGCAATTGCATCCGGCAGGGAGATGATCCTGGAGATTCCGGCGACTATGAAGGTGGGTCTCGTCTTCCCGTTCATATCAATGCTTTTTTTGCTTTTTATGATCTGGAGATCTATGGATATATGGAATACAAGAAGACTATCTTTTCGCAACAAACTGTTTTACGTAGTAATAATAATAATATTCGGGGCTACGCTATGGCAGCTTCATTACTGGAACCTTTTGGGCTGGAAATATTAATTGTATGCCGGCCTGACTGAGAACTGATCAGATGTTTTTGCACCATTCAGGTTTGAGCCGGCGCTCAGTGGTTCTCCGGGAAATCTAAATAAATGATCAGAAAATGAGACCGGAAAGACCGGTAAAAAAATAACGATATATATAATTTAAATATTTAAAATATTTTGGAGGTGTACATATGATAACCAGGAATGATTTGTTCAAGGGAACAGCAGTAATTATGCTTTCTTTACTATTGTCCGTTACTCCGTCTATTGAACTTTACGGAATGCATCACGGTAACAGAAATGGAGCACCGGGAAATGCCGCTGCGGACCTGAATGTTGATGAGGCTGAAATTAGCAAAATACCGGTTCGCCCGGATTTCGACTGGAGCCGGGTTGACGAACTTTTTTCTGAATGGGACAAGCCCGGTTCACCGGGAGCGGTTCTGGGAGTTATTCATAACGGCGAACTTATCTATCAGAAGGGCTACGGTGAGGCAAACCTCGATTACAATATTCCCATCACACATGAAACGGTTTTCTACATAGGTTCTGTTTCAAAACAGTTTGCTGCTGCATGCATTGCAATAATGGCGGATAAGGGACTGATAGGCCTGGATGATGACATCAGGGAGTATATACCTGAAATGCCCGATTACGGGGAGCCCATACTTATAAGACACCTGGTGCATCATACCAGCGGGGTGCGCGACCTTTACTCGGTTTTGAATTTTGCAGAGCTCAATGTGGCGAACGTTCTTTCACTTGATGAAAAGCTGGAGGCGATATCAAGCCAGAGTGATCTCAATTTTGCTCCGGGAGAAGAGTATCTTTACAGCAACAGCGGATACACCCTTATGACGGTTCTGGTCGAGCGGGTTACAGGTAAGACTCTCAGGGAGTTTTCCCACGAACATATATTTGAGCCGCTTGGAATGCATAACACCCATTTTCATGATAATCGCACCCAGGTGGTTAAAAACAGGGCTTTAAGTTACCAGCGACGTGGTGAGGACTTTATCGTCAGTTACCTTATGAACTTTGAAGGTGTCGGGCCGGGTGGTCTATACACCACAATCGGCGATATGCTGAAGTGGGACCGGAATTTTTACGATAACAGCCTTCACCATTCCCCGAACTTCAACAGCATAATGTACGAAAGAGGTGTGCTGAATAACGGAGATACGCTGGATTATGCTTTCGGAATTCGTTTCGGTGATCACAGGGGAGTGAAAACTGTTGGCCATGGCGGGTCCTTTATGGGATTCAGGGCTGACTACCTGAGGTTTCCCGAACAGGAGTTCTCTGTGGTGATCTTTTCCAACCTGGGATCAATCAGCCCCGGTGGCATCAGCACGAGGATAGCCGACCTGTACCTGGAGGATCTCTTTTCCGGCAAGCTGGAGAAATACCAGGGGACTTATGTCAACCCCGACCATGATACAATGTGTAAGGTTGTTAAAGATGGCGGAGACCTGAGAATGATCCGTCCGGTATCGCCTTCCGGCAGAATGACCCACAGGGGAGAAGGGGTTTTTTCTTTAGGAGGTTGGGTGCTTGAGTTCTACAATAATGATGGAGGCGAGGTGGAAGGATTTATGGTCAATACCGGAAGAGCCAGGAATGTGAGGTATATCAGAGAGTAATGCAGTTAATGTGCAACTGTGATCAGCTCTTTTGATCAATTCCGGTTGCATTTAGCACCTTCATCATAGCCGAGGCTTTAAGAAGGCATTCACTGTATTCTTTTTCGGGGACTGACAGGGCGGTAATCGCCCCGCCCGTCATGAAAGAGAGATACCGTTTGTATTTGTTGTATTGTATACTCCGGATAACAACATTGAAGTCAAAATCCCCTTCCGGGGTTATATATCCGACAGATCCCGAGTAAAGTCCCCGTTTGCTTCTCTCATATTTCTCAATTAGCTCCATTGCCCTTATTTTTGGAGCACCGGTCATTGACCCCATAGGGAAAGCAGATTTTATCACCTCTGTAAAATGCAAACCAGGTTTCATTTCTGATGTGACAGTTGAGATCATCTGGTGAACCTGCGGGAATGTGTAAATGCCGCAAAGCTCCTGCACTTTTATGCTCCCTTTTGAAGCGGTGCGCGACAGGTCGTTTCTTACGAGGTCTGTTATCATTATGTTTTCCGAACGTTCCTTTGGATCTTTTTTGAGCGCTGCAGCAAGCTCCCTGTCTTCTTCAGCTGTTTTCCCGCGCCGGTATGTTCCCTTTACAGGCTGGGAGATTATCTTTTTGCCTTTTTTTTTCAGGAATCTTTCGGGACTGGCGCATAAAAGGTACCTTTCCCCTTGTCTGTAAAAACATGAAAAAGGTGTCGGAGAAATACGGTTCAGTAGAATGTAGGTACTGAAAGGATCGATATCTATTGCATCTGCATAAAATTCCTGGCAAAAGTTCACTTCGTAGATATCACCTCCCTTAATATGTTCAAGCAGCTTTTCAACCGTTTCCAGGTACCTGCTTTCGGAAAACACCGCTTTTATGGAGCTGCTGACAGACACTTCCGTTTTGCCGGGATCAATCCGGTCAATCTCCTCAAATATTTCCTTTATACTCTCTGTGTTGTCTTTTCCCGGAAGATAGGATATCTTCAACAGACCCCCTTTTAATAGAAAGAGATGCCGGGGGATGAATAAATCTGTTTTCGGGAATCCTATCCCGTCAGGGTGTGAAGAGCTAAGGTTTTCAGTTTCATTTTTCAGATCGTAAGAGAAATAACCAAACATCCAGTCCCTCTGCTCACCGGTGAACTTTCTCAATTCTTCAAAACTGTTGTTTTGCGTTACGTTAAGAGAAGATATTTCTCCTGCACCGGCAAGGCATTCATATTCATGATATGTATAAGGAGAGCTTGTTATGTTTTTGTAGTTATTACTGTTGAGCAAACAGAACTTATCGTGGCGTCTTCCCCAGGCTGCAAGTTTTTCGATGAAAAGTGCCGGATCTTCTATTTTGAATTTTATAT
>SLCF01000096.1 GCA_007125955.1 Bacteroidales bacterium
ATGGGTCCCGGCAGGGCTGCCGAAATAATCAGGGAAGGGCTCTACAGGGGAGCTGACAGGGGATACCTGCTGACTGACCGGAAATTTGCAGGCTCTGATACCCTTGCAACATCTTATGCCCTCTCTCTGGGAATAAAAAAGTTGCAACCGGTCGATGTCATAATTGCCGGAAGGCAGGCAATTGATGGTGATACCGCTCAGGTAGGCCCACAGGTAGCTGAAAAGCTCAACCTTCCCCAGGTTACTTATGCCGAGGAGATATTATCGCTTGACAAAGGTAAAGTGAGAATAAAAAGAAGGCTTGAGAGAGGTGTTGAAACAGTTGAATCTCCAATGCCCCTGGTAATTACAGTTCACAGTTCAGCACCACCTTGCCGTTCAAGGAATGCAAAGCTGTTTATGAAGTATAAGTATGCCAAAAGTGTTACAGAGCTTCAGGATATGTCGGAAGACTACCTTCAGCTTCAAAAAGACCGCCCTTATCTTATTATTGAGGAACTCGGGGCATCCGGCATTTCTGCGGGAGTTGAAAATCTTGGACTTTCAGGATCACCCACCAAAGTCAGAAAAATTGAAAATGTCGTCTTCAAGGCAAAGGAGTCCAAAGTTTTATCAGCAAACGACGAGGATATTAACGGGTTGATAACAGAGCTTCTTGATAATCACACAATAGGTTGATCTTTAATCTTTTGTTGAATTCATTGCTAATTAAAACAGAGAAAAAGTGAACAACGTTTTTGTTTATTGTGAAATAGAAGAGGGAAAAGTTACCGATGTCAGCCTGGAATTGCTGACAAAGGGCCGTTCCCTTGCGAATGAGTTAAACTGCCGGCTTGAAGCTGTGGTGGCCGGTACCGGACTGGATGGTATAGAAAAGCAGATAACACCTTACGGTGCCGACTTTGTCCATTTTGCGGATGATGAGCGGCTTTATCCTTACCAGACGCTGCCTCATGCTAAGGTTGTAAAACAGGTTTTTCAGAAGGAAAAACCATGCATTGGACTTTTCGGGGCTACTTCAGTGGGAAGGGACCTGGCTCCAAGGATAGCTTCTGCATTGAAGTGCGGACTGACAGCTGACTGCACTGCACTTGAAATAGGAGACCATACCGACAATAAAACCGGCAAAGAGTACAAGAATCTGTTATACCAGATTCGCCCTGCATTCGGAGGGAATATCCTTGCTACCATTATCAACCCGGAAACCCGTCCCCAGCTTGCTACTGTAAGGGAGGGTGTAATGAAGAAGGAAAAGGTTGCCGGCAACCACCAGGGAAAGGTTAAAAAAGTTGATACCAAAACACTGCTAAGCGATGAGGATTTAATCGTCAAGATCATAGAACGTCATATAGAGCCCAGAAAAGTCAATATTACAAATTCCGGAATTATAGTCGCCGGAGGTTACGGTGTGGGATCGAAGGAAAACTTTAATCAGTTATTCGAGCTTGCCGAAGTTCTCGGAGGCGAAGTTGCCGGATCACGTGCCGCTGTAGATAGCGGATTTATTGAACATGTGAGACAGGTGGGGCAGACCGGTGTAACCGTTCGCCCCAAGCTTTATATTGCCTGCGGAATATCGGGACAGATACAGCACAGGGCAGGCATGGACCAGTCAGCTATGATAATTTCCATCAATGATGACCCCGATGCCCCGATAAACCAGATTGCCGATTATTCTATAATCGGTGACCTGAACGAAATAATTCCCAAAATGATTAAGTACTACAGAAAAAACTCAAAATAAGCACTATACGGGCTTGTATAAATTTGATAATCAACATCATAATAAATGGCAAATTTTTACAGAGATAATAAAGACCTGAAATTCCACCTTCAGCATCCTCTGATGAAGAAGATCGTCTCCCTTAAGGAGAATGATTTTTCAGATAGTAATGAATATGATTATGCACCGCTGGATTTTGAAGATGCAGTTGACAATTATGACAAGGTGCTTGAAATAGTTGGCGACATTTGTGGAAATATTATCGGTCCCAATGCCGAATCAGTCGACAGTGAAGGACCGCAGCTTGTGAACAATGAAGTGAAATATGCAAGGGGTACTGCGGAGAATCATGAAGCACTGAACAAGGCCGGACTTATAGGTATGTCTCTTCCAAGGAAATATAGCGGGCTCAATTTCCCCATGGTTCCATATGTTATGGCTGCAGAGCTTGTTTCCCGTGCAGATGCCGGATTTGCAAATATCTGGGGGCTGCAGGATTGTGCAGAGACAATTCATGAGTTCGGTTCGGATGAGATGAAGGATCAATTCCTTCCCCGTTTCAATCAAGGGGCGACGGCAGCGATGGACCTGACAGAGCCGGATGCGGGATCCGACCTGCAGGCTGTGCAGCTCAAGGCAAAATACGACAACAATCGCGGCACATGGATTCTCAATGGTGTGAAGAGGTTTATAACTAACGGAGATGCCGATATTTCACTTGTACTTGCAAGATCTGAAGAGGGAACCCTTGACGGGCGGGGGTTGTCACTTTTTGTATATGACCGGAAGGAGAAGGCGGTAATTGTAAGACGTATAGAGAACAAGCTTGGCATCAAGGGTTCCCCGACATGTGAGCTGGTATTCAGGGATGCACCTGCAAAACTGGTAGGCGAACGAAAGTTCGGACTTATCAAGTATGTTATGTCTCTCATGAATTCTGCGAGACTTGGAGTAGGAGCCCAGTCGGTTGGCATTTCCGAGGCGGCATACCGTGAAGCGGAAAAATATGCTGCGGAGAGGATCCAGTTCGGCAAACCGGTTATTGAGTTCCCGGCAGTATATGAGATGCTTAAAAATATGAAGGTGAAAGTACAGGCTCAGCGTTCACTGCTTTATGAAACCTGCCGTTTTGTGGACATATACAAATCATATAACCACTTGTCTGAAGAGCGCAGGCTCGAAAAGGAAGAACGTGCTGAGTTAAAGAAGTATCAGCGTCTGGCGGATGTGTATACCCCTTTGCTGAAGCTGACTTCAAGTGAGTATTGCAACCAGATAGCTTATGATGCTCTTCAGATCCATGGAGGAGCAGGGTTTATGAAAGATTTTCCTGTTGAACGCATTTACCGCGATGCGAGAATAACTTCAATTTACGAAGGAACCTCGCAGTTACAGGTTGTAGCTGCAATACGCGGGGTTACATCAGGCCTTTATCTTGATCACATAAGGAATGAATATGAAAAGGTGAAGATCAGGCCCGAGATGGAATACCAGCACAGCATGCTTGTCAACATGACATCTGAATATGAAAAGTGCGTAAAAGCAGTGTTGGATGAGAAAGATAATGAATATACCGATTTCCATGCCCGGAGGCTTGTTGAAATGGCGGCGAACATTGTTATGGGTTACCTGTTGCTGCAGGATTCTGCAAGGGAAGATGAATATATTCATTCAGCGGAGATATTTATCAGGAAGGCCCATTCGGAGAACAGGGAAAAGGCGGATTATATACTTAATTTTGAAGTGAAGGATCTGGGCTATTTTAAATACTGAGTGTGTTCCCCTGTACTCTGTTATTTTGCGGGTGTGGCCGGTAGTTTTTGGATTTTCCTGAAAAATAATTTACCCGGAGGGATCTATGGATAACCGTCTTGAAAAAATTTGCATTTTAGGTGCGGGGAACCTTGCATGGAGCCTTGCACAGGCACTTTACAGAGCCGGTCACACCATTTCCTGTGTTTACAGCCGGACTGAAAAGCCGGCTCAGGAGCTGGCGGAACTGGTTGATAGCAGATGGACAACAAATTTAAATGATGCCGGAGC
>SLCF01000158.1 GCA_007125955.1 Bacteroidales bacterium
CAAAGAACTAATTATATATATCTTAAAAAAAATCCAAAATCAAAAAATAAACTCCCGCAAAAAACACTCCCAACTTTTGGGATTGCAAAGATAACCCTTCCGGTTAAAAAATCAAAAAAAACAACAGCCGATATTTCTGAACCGGTCGGAAAAAATCTATTTCAAAAAACTCCCGGGTTACTTATCAAACCCGATTTTTGAAGCAAAACGAGCGCAAATATAAAAAGTTTAATTTTAAAACAACACCTTTCACGAAAAAAAAATTATTTATTTTCACCACCTCTGAACAACACTTCCTGAACCATCTTGCTGTCATCTTATTGTGAATTTAACGCAACAATCTGCTTTTTGCCGTCATTACATTTCTGTTCAATTAAAAACAGAGATTGCAGCTTTCTGCATCTTCTTTAAAAAGGATCAGAATAAGCGGAGATATGAGGATATAATTCTGCATATTGTGTTTTTCAGTAAAATTGAGACTTAATTACACGATAAATATATTAGTTTTGTAACTACCGGATGTTTCATCAAACTCATAATGAACAAGTGGCACAGAACCTTGTAGTAATACCAACATATAACGAAAAGGACAATATTGAAAATATAACGGATGCAATCTTTGATCTGCCGGTTGATTTTCATATTCTTGTGATAGACGACAACTCTCCTGACGGAACTGCGGAGATTGTGGAGAAACTTCAAAAAACACGATATGACAGGTTGTTCCTGTTAAAGAGGGAAGGTAAGCTTGGACTGGGAACGGCATATATAACCGGATTTAAATGGGCGCTGGAACGGGGGTACGAATATATTTTTGAAATGGATGCCGATTTCTCCCACAATCCTCAGGATCTCACAAGACTTCTTGATGCATGCAGGGTGGGCAAAGATCTGGCTATAGGATCAAGGTACGTAACGGGAGTAAATGTAATTAACTGGCCTATCGGAAGAATTCTTGTGTCATACTTCGCATCAAAGTATGTAAGGTTTATAACAGGGATGAAGATACATGATACAACGGCCGGATTCAAATGTTACAGGAGAAGGGTACTGGAAACTCTAGATCTAGACAGGATCAGGTTCAAGGGTTATGCTTTCCAGATCGAGATGAAATTCAAAACATGGAAATGTGGTTTCAGAATTGTTGAAATCCCGATAATATTTACCGAAAGAAAGCATGGTGTATCAAAAATGAGCGGCGGGATCTTCAATGAAGCTCTGTGGGGAGTCATATTAATGAAGATACAAAGCTTCTTCCGGAGTTACATAAGCAGCAGCTCCGGCAAAAAAAACAATTAATGTGGACAAAATGAGCACATTACTGATAAAAAATGCAAGGGTAATAAACGAAGGGAATGTATATAACGGACATGTTTTATGCATAAACGGGATGATCGAAAGAATTATCCGGCAGGAAAAAGTACCCCGTAAGATTCTCGGTGAAAAACCGCATACAATAGATGCATCGGGCAAGATTCTTATACCGGGGGTGATAGACGACCAGGTGCATTTCAGGGAGCCGGGACTGACACACAAGGGAGATATTGCAACCGAATCTGCTTCAGCTGCAGCGGGGGGAATAACTTCGTTCATGGAGATGCCCAACACTGCCCCCCCGTGTGTTACAAATGAGCTGCTGGAGGATAAGTTCCGGACAGCTTCTGAAAAATCAATTACCAATTATTCGTTTTACCTTGGAGCCACAAATGACAACCTGGATGAACTGCTGATTGCCGATCCGTCTAAAGTCTGCGGAATCAAGGTGTTCATGGGGTCATCTACCGGCAACATGCTGGTTGACAACAAGGAGAGCCTCGAAAAAATATTTTCGAGAGTCAGATTACCAGTTGCCGTTCATTGCGAGGATGAAGAGACAATCAGAAAAAATTCAGCTGAATACAGGGAAAAATACGGGGAGGATGTTCCGGTTAAAATGCATGCAGCGATCCGCAGCGGGGAGGCGTGTTTCATCTCTTCATCTTTTGCGGTAAGTTTGGCCAAAAAGCATGGCACGAGGCTTCATATACTGCATATGAGCACTGCCAGGGAAACCGGTCTGCTGGAAAAGCCCTCTCACTCCGTTGATAAGAAGATTACAGCTGAAGCATGCATTCACCATCTCTGGTTTGATGAAAGTGATTACGAAAGACTGGGTTCAAACATTAAATGGAACCCGTCTGTTAAAACTTCGCACGACAGGGAGGCATTGCGTGAGGCTGTCATTTCAGGTAAAATTGATGTAATAGCAACCGACCACGCTCCGCACACAAAAGAGGAAAAAACACAAAAATATTTCAATGCCCCTTCAGGAGGACCGATGGTCCAGCACTCGCTGCCTGCAATGTTCGAGCTTGTAAAACAAGGGGTCTTTTCGCCCGAACTGGTTGTTGAAAAAATGTGCCATGCCCCTGCCCTTTTGTTCGGCATTGAAAAAAGAGGTTTCATCAGGGAAGGGTATTTTGCTGACCTCGTGCTCATTGACCCTGACTCTCCATGGAAAGTAAGCAGGGAAAATATACTGTACAAATGCGGATGGTCTCCTTTTGAAGGTGTCACCTTCGGTACATCAGTAACCCATACAATTGTCAACGGTAACATAGTATATGAAAACGGTGAGGTTGATTACAATTCCAGAGGTAAACAATTGAAATTTAACCGTTAAAATAATACAAATATGAGTGTGATAAAAGAAAAGGAAATTAACAAAAAGGGGCTGATGCAGGTTGCAGAAATAATGGTACTGGCAGCAAGAACAGCACCCAAGGCAAGAGGCATCGATACACATGAAATTTTTCTTGCAACAGGCGAGACTATTAAGAATCTGTCGGATAGAATGAAAGAGATAGCTGTTGAATACGATATGCCCTTTTTTAAGAGGGATGCTGAAAATATCCTGAATTCACACGTTATTTTCCTTGCAGGTACAGGTATAAGAAGCATAGGGCTTAAAAAGTGTGGAATGTGCGGTTTTGCGAACTGCGAGGAAAAAGACAACCATCCGGAACACCCCTGCGCTTTCAATACGGGCGACCTTGGTATTGCTATCGGATCTGCAGCTGCAGTTGCAATGGACAACCGCGTCGACAACCGGATAATGTATACAGTGGGACAGGCTGCAATGGACCTTAAACTGTTTGGCAGCGGTGTAAAAGTGGCTCATGGTATACCTTTGTGCGCATCATCAAAGAACCCTTTCTTTGACCGGAAGTAATTTCAAACAAATGAAAAACAACAACCTGTCTGTCCTGTTTGTAGATTCCACCCATCCGGTACTGGTTGAAAAACTTACCAGGGCAGGCATGAAATGTGATTACCGGCCCGACATTTCCAGGCGTGAAGCAGAAAGATGCATTCATAAATATGACGGGGTTGTAATCAGAAGCAAATTAGTATTCGATAAAAAGATCCTGGAGAAGGCCGGCCGGCTGAAGTTCATCGGCAGGGTAGGTTCAGGGCTTGAGAATATTGACACTGAATACGCCACATCAAGGAAGATAGCCTGTTTCAAATCACCCGAAGGCAACCGCGATGCTGTAGGGGAGCATGCTTTGGGACTGCTTCTTGCAGTGATGAACAATATTTGCAAGGCCGACAAGGAAGTATCCGAAGGAAAGTGGTTCAGGGAAGTGAACAGGGGAACCGAAATAATGGGGAAAACGGTGGGCATAATAGGCTATGGCAATACAGGCAACGCCTTTGCACGATGCCTGCAAGGATTCAAAGCAAGAGTGCTTGCATACGATAAGTACAAATTCAGCTTTTCGGATGATTTTGTTACCGAAAGCTCTCTTGAAGAAATTTTTGAAGAGGCGGATATTTTAAGCCTTCATGTGCCGCTGACAAATGAGACAAATAGCATGGCGGATATTTCCTTCCTGCAGAATTTCAAAAAGGATATTTTCCTTATCAATACTTCAAGAGGGAAAGTGGTCAGCACTCCCTCACTGGTAGAATGCCTCAGGACGGGCAAGGTAAAAGGAGCCGGACTTGATGTTCTGGAGTATGAAAAGACAAGTTTCGAAGAGCTGCACAGGAACAAGTTGCCGGATGATTTCAGTTATCTCACCGAGCATTCACGTGTGGTAATGACTCCCCATATTGCGGGATGGACTCATGAGTCCAATATTAAACTGGCGGAAATACTTGCAGACAAGATAACCGCATGTTTCGGCAAACTACCCTGAAGCGGAATTTATTTTAGAACAAACCTTATGGTATTGCGGGTGCGCTGCTCAAGCAGTATGCTGCGTCCCCGTGTCATTCTCTCCACAGCCTCATCATTGTAATACCTTACGGTTACAAGGTCAAGCCGGTCGTTGTAAAGAACCCTGAAATCGGGCTTAAGCTGCTCCATCAGCTCAAATACCAGACTGCCCGGATTGTCAATGCAAAGTGAAATGTTGACGGCGGAATTTTGTATCAGGTTTACCTTGATCCGGTTTCTGAAAAAAGATGCAAATATTTCACTGAGAGCGCCTTCCACCACAAAGGAATGATCCTTTGGCATCAGGGAAACAAGGAGCTGATCCTTCTTTATAATGTAAACAGGCTTTATAAGTCCGGGACCTTTAGTTTCATGAATAACAGTGCCGGGAACATCCGGATTTTCGAAAGACTTGACATACAATGGTATGTTTTTGTTCTGAAGCGGTTTAACTGTTTTGGGATGTATCACCTTTGCACCGAAAAATGAAAGCTCAATGGCATCCTTGTATGAGAGTTCAGGTAGCATCTCATAACCGGAAAAGAGTTTTGGATCGGCTGTCAGTATGCCGGGAACATCTTTCCATACTATCACTTTTGAGGCTTCAAGCAGGTTGGCAAGAATGGCTGCAGTGTAATCCGATCCTTCGCGCCCCAGTGTGGTGGCGTGCCCGTTTTTTGTTCCCCCCGTGAAACCCTGTGTTACAAATATTCTGCAACTATCGTCAGCAAATCTCTTCCTGGCCTCATCTCCTGATTGCTCCCATTTTACGGATGCCTCCCTGTAAGTTTCGTTGGTTATCAGCCAACTGGCAGAATCCACCCAGCGGTTGGCGACATTAATGGAGTTGAAATATGAACTTACAATTTTTGTGGAAAGCTTCTCACCTGCAGAAACAAACTGGTCGTATTCGTAATCAAAATTGCCGGAGTGCGTCGATCTGATCTTGTTCAACAACTCCTCAAATATTGAAAGAACCTCATTATATACAGGAACTTTACTGCCTCCAAAAAGTTCGTTCAGGATATCAGTATGGTAAGCCCTGCAATCATCCAGCATTCTGAAGCGCTTATCATCCTGCCTGAACCAGCCATCCAGTATATCCTCAAGTGCATTCGTGGTTTTGCCGAAAGCAGAAACCACAACTATAAGATCCTCATTGCAGGAAGAAACAATACGGGCTGCATTTTCTATTGACCCGGCAGATCTAACCGATGCTCCGCCAAATTTGTATATGACCATCAGGCTCCTGGTTAATTTCCGGATGCAAATGTACATAAAATTTATTCTGCGTAAATTAAACAGCCGCATGAAAAAATTTTACACGGTCAGAGGAAAAAAATCTGATAAAAGACGAAGGGAGGCTATCTTTGCAGCCGGAACAATTTCGCCATTATATGGAATAGTTGGAACATTCAAAATTATTGTTTAATTTTATTTTTTAACGCATGTTACTTTAAGTCTGAAAGCAAACACCCTTACTGCAAAGCAAAAATTCCTGCAAAAAAGCAGGTTCCTTAAGAGCAATAAAAGGGTTAAATGTTGATGACTTCAGAGAATAATTTATTAACAACCAATCGATTAAAATGATAAAGAGCTACAAAATCACTACTCTGAACGAATATATCATAAGGAGGCAGGCCGAATACCCTTATGCAAAAGGAGAGCTGACCAGGCTGCTTTACAATGTCGGTGTGGCCGCAAAAATTGTAACAAAGAAGGTTAACAAAGCCGGTCTTGTTGACATCCTCGGGAATATGGGCAATGTGAATGTGCAGGGTGAAGATGTAATGAAACTGGATGTTTTTGCAAATGAAACCTTTATTTCGAGCATGCGGGCAAGCGGCGAATGCTGTGGAATAGCTTCTGAAGAGAACCAGGGTATAATTACTTTTGATGACGGGCTGTCGCGTGATGCAAATTATATTATGTCAATGGACCCTCTTGACGGTTCATCTAACATTGATGTAAACGTATCAATCGGAACCATTTTTTCAATTTACAGGCGTCTGAGCAGCAGGGGAAGCAAAGCAGAAGAGAAGGACTTTCTCCAGCCCGGAAGGAAGCAGGTTGCTGCCGGATATATTATTTACGGCTCATCTACTATGCTTGTTTATACAACAGGAAATGGAGTTGCAGGCTTCACACTTGATCCGTCAATCGGAGAATTCTGCCTCTCTAACCCGGATATAAAAACACCTGCTGCCGGCAAGATTTACAGCATTAACGAGGGGAATTACATTCATTTTCCGCAGGGTGTGAAAAATTATATTAAATATTGCCAGGAGATAGATTCTCAAAGCAAAAGACCTTACACTTCAAGATATATAGGTTCTCTTGTTGCCGATTTTCACAGGAATCTGCTGAAAGGGGGAATATTTATATATCCCCAGACCCGGAAGTCACCCACGGGAAAACTCAGGTTGATTTACGAGTGCAATCCAATCGGGTTTATTGCAGAGCAGGCCGGAGGAATGGCAACAACGGGCGAACAGAATGTGCTTGACCTTGTCCCCGGCGACCTGCACCAACGCATTCCCTTCTACACAGGGAGTAAAAATATGGTCGAAAAAGTTAAGGAGTTCCTGGAGAAAGAATAGATTAAAACCGGCATACCACACATTACCTTTTCTGCAAATTTCCCGCAGCACATAACAAAGCTATGACTGTATGCGTTTGTACTGGCATTGGTATTAATTCCGGATTACTTCGAAAACAGATGATGTTTTGGAACAGAAAGAAAATAAAATAAATTTTTATTCACATCTCAATAACACAGACCGTTTATCAAAACGAATAAGTGAGGGCAATCGCTTTTTTGCAGGGCTTAAAGGGCTTGTGGGCTCTTCACTGCCCATGTTCTGCTCGTCCGTAATCAGCAGCTCCGGCACCAGTCATCTTTTTATACTGAACGACAAGGAAGAGGCGGCATATTTTATGAATGACCTTGAGACTTTCTGCGTGAGCTTCCCCCCGCTTTTCTTCCCTTCAGCCTACAAAAGGTCGGTTCAGTTCGGACAGCCTGATCCTGACAGTATGATAATGCGTACCGAGGTACTTAACAGCATTGCTTCCGGCGGCAGAAACCTGGTGATGGTTACCTATCCGGAAGCACTGGCAGAAAAGGTTATTACGCGCAAAGGACTTGCTGAGAACACACTTCAGATAAAAAAAGGAGAAAAAGCAAGTATAGATTTCATTGAGGAAGTTCTTGATGAATACGGCTTCCGGAAAACCGACTTCGTTTACAGTCCCGGCGAATACTCCGTTAGGGGAAGCATAGTGGACATTTTCCCTTTCTCTGCAGAACTCCCCTGCAGGTTAGATTTTTTCGGCGACGAAGCGGAAACCATAAGGTATTTTGATATTGAATCGCAGCTTTCTAAAGGTGAGACCGACATGGTTTCAATTGTGCCGGATGTACAGGACATTCTGGATGAAAAACCCGGTATTTCCGGGGAGAGGGAATCCTTTTTTGACTTTACAGGGGACAATACCGTTGTGTGGATTTATGATGCAGGATACTGCCGTGAAAAGATCTCGGAAATATTTGAAAAAACTTTTTCAGTCAACATAAATGAAGAAACCGGTGAAATTAACCGTCCGGATGTACTTTTAAGCGGTGATGAATTTATTTCAGGTGTGAAAAAATTCACTACGGTTGAGTTCGGACACCATCATCTGCTTAAGCACGACATATCACTAAAGTTCAATACTGTTCCCCAACCTGCCTTTAACAAGAATTTCGGGTTGCTTGCAACTACACTTGCTGAAAACAGTGAAAAAGGTTTTACAAACTATATTTTTTCAGAAAACAAAAAGCAGTTTGAGCGCCTTACCGATATCTTCAGGGAAATTTATGGCGAAACAGATTTTTCACCTGTTAATGCCAACATGCATGCCGGGTTCACCGACTATGACCTTAAAATTTGCTGCTTTACCGATCACCAGATATTTGAGCGTTATCACAGATACCGGCTGCGCAATAATTTCACAAAAAGGGAATCGCTTACCCTTAAAGAGCTGCACGGGCTCCACCCGGGAGATTATGTTGTACATACAGACCATGGAATAGGAGTATTCGGAGGGATAGAGAAGATAACTGTTAACGGCAGGGAACAGGAATCTGTCAGACTTGTATACAAAGACAACGACCTGCTTTTCGTCAGTATTCATTCTCTTCACCGGATATCCAAATACAAAGGGAAAGACGGGGTGCCCCCAAAGATATACAAACTGGGATCAGGGGCATGGCAAAGGCTTAAGGACAAAGCGCGCAAACAGGTAAAGGATATTGCAAGGGAGCTTATTGTGCTGTATGCAAAAAGGAAACAGGAAAAGGGGTTTGCCTTTTCCAGGGATTCCTATTTACAAAAGGAGCTGGAAGCATCTTTTATATATGAAGATACCCCCGACCAGATAAAAGCCACCTCAGCGGTTAAGGAACAAATGGAGTCTGATTCTCCAATGGATATGCTTGTCTGCGGTGACGTAGGGTTTGGCAAAACTGAAATTGCAATCAGAGCTTCCTTCAAGGCAGTGGCAGACAACAAACAGGTGGCGGTACTGGTTCCCACCACAATCCTGGCTATGCAACACTATAACACTTTCAGCGAAAGACTTAAGGAATTTCCATGCAATATAGGTTATGTAAGCCGGATGAAAACACCTGCAAGTCAGAAGAAGATAATCAAAATGGCCGAAAACGGCGAGATTGACATTCTTATAGGCACCCACCGGTTAATCAGAAAGGATGTAAATTTCAGGGACCTTGGACTCCTTATTGTGGATGAGGAGCAAAAGTTCGGTGTAAGCGTGAAAGAAAAAATCAAACAGATGAAGCTGAACGTGGATACGCTTACACTGACAGCCACGCCTATTCCGAGGACTTTACAGTTCTCACTTATGGGTGCACGCGACCTGTCAATTATTAATACTCCCCCCCCCAACAGGCATCCTATTCAGACAGAGCTTCACACTTTCAATCACGACATAATCCGGGAGGCAATTACATTCGAGGTTCAGAGGGGCGGACAGGTTTTCTTCATCCATAACCGTGTTAAGAACATAGATTTTATTGAAAACCTCGTGCAAAAACTCTGCCCGGGTGTCAGAACGGTCATTGCACACGGTCAGATGCAGGGCAACAGACTTGAACGTATCATGCTGGATTTCATTGAAGGTGAATGTGATGTCCTGATATCAACCAATATAATAGAATCGGGGCTCGATATTCCCAATGCAAATACCATTATTGTAAACAATGCCCACCATTTCGGTCTGAGTGACCTGCACCAGCTTCGCGGGCGTGTAGGAAGATCGAATATAAAGGCATTCTGCTACCTGCTTGCACCAACTTTGAACACACTTACAAGCGAAGCCCGAAGGCGTTTGAAAGCTATTGAGGATTTTTCGGAACTGGGCAGCGGATTCAACATAGCTATGCAGGATCTGGATATAAGGGGAGCGGGCAATCTCCTGGGAAGGGAACAGAGCGGGTTCATAACTGAAATGGGATATGAAGCTTATCAAAAAATAATCAGTGAAGCAGTAAGCGAACTAAGGGCTGAAGAGCTATCCAACCTTTCCGGCCCAAAAGAGGAAAAGGATGGTGATAAAAAGGAGGAATATGTAACCGACTGCCAGATAGATACCGATCTGGAGCTGCTTTTCCCTGACAGCTATATTTCAAATGTAACAGAAAAGATAAATCTTTACAGAACTCTCGACAATATCTCTTCGGAAGATGAACTGAAACGGTTCGGGGAAGCTTTGGCCGACCGGTTCGGGAAACTGCCGGAGGAGTCGGCTGAACTGCTCAATGTGGTAAGATTGCGCTGGATTGCAATTTCACTTGGCTTCGAAAAGATCATACTGAAAAATGGAAAGATGATCGTGCATTTCATATCAAACAAAATGTCGCCCTACTACCGCTCTTCAGTTTTCTCTGGTATAATAATGTTTATTCACAGGCAACCGGCATCCTTTAAAATAAGGGAGTCTAAAAACAAGCTGTCGCTGACCGCAGAGAATATCAGGTCGGTCAGCGAAGCAATTTCGGTGCTGGAAACTATCTCAAGGGGAGCATTACAGCCGTCTGAAAGCTGACAGCTGTCTATTATTGCTCCCCTTTTGTAACCCTGCTGCAATCAATCAAAGGATACCCTTTTCTCTCCCGCCGTAACACTGAATGGGAGGATATTTTCCCTGGGTGCAAGCGGACAGGTTGCATAATCTGAAAAAGCACAGGGAGGATTGTATGCCTTGTTGAAGTCAATACTGACATAGCCGTCCTCGCCGGGAGCGCCCGGACTAAGGAATCTGCCTCCACCGTAAGTTTCAATACCGCTTGTTTCGTCACCGAATATCAGAAAAGGGTTCTCCCTGCTTCCTGTCGGATAAAGCCGGTATGTTTCACCCTCATACTCAAACTCAAATATCCCGGGTACTGATTCCTCATTTATATCACCAAGCACATTGGGAATATTTATTGTAAGCCCTTCTTCATCTTCAATAAAACGTGCCCTGATTATCCAGTCCTGGTCGGGAGGATAACGATCTATCCTTGTAAGCTGCTCTATACGAGGGTGCTGAAAATCGCGCAGGCGTATGCCGATCCTGTCACCTCTTCTGATAAGGAAAAACTGAAGGGAGTCGACCGATAACCGGGTAGCCCTTCCTTCTGCATCAGTAATCAGCTCCACTCTTTCAACCTGCTCTTCTCCTGACATGACGGGGACACCGGGAGCGGCAACAAACTCAACCCCATCATCTCTGAGAATAATTTTGCCAATATTTTCAGGTCCCCTGCGAAAAACATGATGGTTCTCAGAAGATGACCCGATAGTGTTTTCTCCCTCATTAAGCCAGAACAATCCTGCCAGGTTAAGCCATCCGCCGGGAGCCTTCAAACGCTCAAGCCTGTTTGAATCCCACTCTGCTATTGATTCGGCATACTCTTCCGAACTCATCCTGTCTCCCGAACAGGAATTGAAAATAAACGTCGCTGTTAGTGTAAGCAGCATAACAGCTTTTAAAATGATTCGTGACATCTCTGTTGATTTTGGTTTTAAAAAGTTCTATTATCGTTAAAGTTGCATTAATAGAAATACCGGCAATGCGTTCTGATATATTCAGCGATATGGATTCTTCGTTTCTAAAAGTCCTGCCGGCCAATAACATTAACTTTCAAAAATAAAGATTATTTTATCCTTTTATTGTTTTTGACGGATATTTTAATTTGTATTTTGACGGTTAACGTATAATTTATCCTGTAAAGGGTTATCTCCCGATAAAAAGAGATGGTCTGAAAGCAGATCAGTCATCCCCGGCATCAAATCCTGTCAATGCAATAAAAGAGCCTGATTCATCCAGCTGTTTCCTTATACGGGTCAGGTTCGAAAGCGATATCCCCCCTGTAAAAATATAATAACCGTTGCTTTTGCGTAAATCGCCTTTTTTTACGAATCCTGCACTCCGGATAATTTCTTCACTTCCGGTTCTCAGGTATATGTTCAGAAACTTCTCCCCGTTTATTTCTACACCGCTTCCATTCAGAAACTTTCTGTAACGGTAGCCATATCCGGATGTTCTGGCATCAATATCAGACATAACTGCAGTTGCAGTCGGCATCCTTCCGGCACCTTTGCCTGTTAGCACCTGCCTGCTGCACTGCTCCCCTTCCAGTACAACAGCATTATACTCGTTTTCCACATGGTACAGGGGGTTATCCCTGTTCATCATCCAGGGTATCACAAACATTGAAAAACCTTTACCCGATCTGAGTATATTGCCCGTAAGCCTTATCTTCATTCCAAGGGAAGCCGCATATTGAATATCTGCCGGTCTCAGGTTTTGAATACCGGAACAGAAAACTGTTGATGGATCAACCCACTTGCCAAGTGAATGTACGGCCAGGATCACAAGTTTGCTGAGAGTGTCTTCACCGCTTACATCCAGCCGGGGATCTGCTTCAGCAAAACCAAGCAATTGTGCCTGTGACAGAGCTTCCTTATAAGCCATTCCATCACCGAATACCCTGCTTAGGATATAATTGGCAGAACCGTTCAGTATACCGCTTAGTGATCCAAAAATGTCGTTTGAATAATACTCCTCCAGGTTCCTGATTATTGGAATGCTGCCGCAGGTACTCCCCTCGTAGAGCATTGCTGTTCCGTTGCCTGCCAAAAATTTTCTGAAAGCAGGCAGCCTTTCCGCAACCATTTTCTTGTTTGCACTTACAAGGCTTTTCCCTGTTATGAGAGCTTTTTCAGCTATATAACATGCGGCATCAGGATCGTTTATCACTTCAACAACAAGATTTATCTCATCGTCATCAAGCACTTCATCCAAATCATAGCATATTTTACCGGGGGTAAGAGAACGTTTTTTAAGGCGGTCTCTTACACACACCTTTTTTATGGTTATACCGGGATCGGAACGGCGGGAAACAAGCTCATAAACACCTTGTCCAACAACTCCAAATCCTATCAAACCTATTGTCTGCTTCATATTTAAATTTTATTTATTTTTTCCGGTAATCGATTTTACAGCATCAAAACCTCTCTCAAGGTCGGCTATTATATCACCTGCATCTTCAATTCCTACGGAAAGTCTTATCAGACCGGGAAATACACCTGATGCCGACTGCTCTTTAGCTGACAATTGCTGGTGTGTTGTCGATGCAGGATGAATAATAAGTGTTTTTGCATCCCCTACATTTGCAAGATGGCTGATGAGCTCCAGACTCTCTATGAAACGGTCTGCTGCCACAGTTCCCCCTCTTAAAAGAAAGGTCAGGACTCCCCCGAAACCATTCTTTAGGTATTTACGTGCAAGCGAATGATAGGGGCTTGATTCGAGCCCCGGATAATTCACCCTTTCAACCAAAGGATTTTTTTCAAGCCATTTTGCAACGGAAAGGGCGTTGTCTGAATGGCGTTGTGCCCTAAGTGACAGCGTTTCCAGTCCCTGCAGCAATAAAAAGGAGTTAAACGGACTAATGGCAGTCCCGTAATCACGCAGCCCCTCCACCCGGGCACGTACAATAAAGGCGACGTTTCCGGCAGGATTTCCGCTGCCAAACTTATCCCAGAACACCAGTCCATTATAACCTTCCGAAGGTTCGGAAAACTGAGAAAACTTACCGTTACCCCAGTTGAAATTGCCTCCGTCAACAATAACACCTCCGACACTGGTACCGTGACCCCCGATCCATTTTGTGGCCGATTCAACCACTATATTTGCTCCGTGTTCAATCGGTCTGCAAAGATAACC
>SLCF01000021.1 GCA_007125955.1 Bacteroidales bacterium
GCAGAAGGCTATTCTTTTGTTGAGTGGACGGGTGACATTGCAAATGTAGCAGACGCGGGTTCGGCAACCACAACTTTGACAGTGCCTGATACAGATGTTACAATTACAGCAGTGTTTGCTCAGGATGATATTGAATAATTCAGGAAGAAAACAGATTGAATAAAAAGAGGCTGTATCAAATGAATAATTAAGTTCCTGAGAATTTGAATATTTGGAAATCTTTTCGGATAGAAGTACATATAAAAAGAGGGTGTGTCAGATTTTTGAGACACCCCCTTTTTTCTCTTGTGCTTTGCATGGCCGATAACCTGGTTGTGAAAGTTCACTATGGGGGTTTGTAGTCGACAACCATCAAGATTGACCGGCTGTTACGCTTCAAGCTGACTGCGCATGCAAATGTTCATTTATGAACACAAACTGTTTCATATCGGAACATTTTAAAAACAGGATAATAAATTGTAATTTAGTTAAAAAGTTATAATATAGTTGTTTAAATAAAGTGGCATTTATATTGATAGTTGTCTGAAAACAGTGTACTGTATTTTTACTTAATACGATAATTTGGATTTACACTGTTTTATGATTTATGAACTGAAAAGCCCCGGAATAAAAAACATTATAAATAACCGCTGAAAATGGTAATCAATTTTTTCAAGGTTGCATTAAGACAGTTATTAAGGTATAAGGGTTATTCACTGATAAACATTTTCAGTGTTGGAGCGGGGATGGCATGTAGTATTATCATTTTTATGCTTGTTTGGCATGAATTTACTTACGACAGGTTTCATGAAGATTATGAACAGATGTACAAGGTTGGTCTCGAGGGCAGTTTTGTTTGGGGTGATATCCCCCAATACAGTGTATCGGCCAACCTTGGCCCGGCACTTAAAGAGCAGGCTCCGGAAGTTTTGGATATGACAAGAATAGCATCCTGGGGAAGAAACTCGCTTATTGTAAACGAAGAAGAGAATTTTTTAAATAGTGATGCTATTCATGCAGATGAGAATTTTTTCCGCTTTTTTGACTTTGAACTGATCCATGGCCATCCGGAAGAAGTTCTCGCATATCCTCATACTGCAGTTATTACTGAAGAGATTGCAGTTAAATTGTTCGGCCATACTGATGTTGCCGGGGAAACTATCAATGTCGGAAGGTTTGGAGACTTCACCATTACAGGTATTGCAGCGCTGCCACCCAGGAATTCCCATATTGTTTTTACGGTTATTCTTTCATTTGAATCGTTTTATACCGGGAGATACCGTGAAAGTATTGAAAGCTGGGGGAATTTCAACTCATTGCTTTATGTAAAACTTGCAGAAGAAACAGATGTTGAAGGTTTCTCCATGAAAGCCGATGAGATAATGGCTGATAATATGGATATGGAGTTTATGAGAGAGCATGGTTTTGAATTCAATGCATTTGCCAGGAGGATAGACAAAGTCCACATAAGTGAATTTCCCGAAGGAGGATTCAAACCCAATGTAAACAGGGCACATTTATATATTCTGGGTGGCATTTCTTTTTTGATTCTGGTTTTGGGATGCGTTAACTATATAATTCATTCTACTGCCAGATCAGTCGAACGTGCTAAGGAGGTGGGCATAAGGAAAGTGATTGGTGCAGGAAGGAAGCAGCTTATTTTCCAGTTTATGGGTGAATCGTTTATTATTGTTTTCATCGCATTTATTCTGGCATTGATTATCATTGAAACAAACCTTCCTCTTGTGAACAGGATATTTGATACCTCAATAAGGTTTTACAGCAGCGGCAATATACTGGTAATTATTTCGCTTCCACTGCTGCTGATATTAACCGCTTTGATGGCCGGAGCATATCCGTCTGTTTTCCTTTCGGGTATATATCCTGTAAAGATAATGAAACACCAGCACTTTTCTTTTAACGGGAAATCTTCATTAAGAAAAATCCTCATAATATTCCAGATAGTAGTTTCTGTGGCACTGGTTGTGTGCGTAATTGTAATGCATCGCCAGTTAAGGTATATAGAACTGAAAGATCTCGGTTTTGAACCTTCCGGCAGGGTAATTGTACAGCTCAACTCTACTGAAACCCGCAGCAGGCATCATCTTATAAAGGAAAATATTGGCAATCTCTCTGGAGTAAAAGGAGTGACTTCATCAGATAAATACCCGGGAACTTCTTTCAGTACAAGTCCGCTTTACGTAGAAGGTTATGATGAAAGATTTTCTATGGCCAGGCATGTTGTGGATTATGACTATATAAACGTTATGGGAATTGAGGTTATTGAAGGCAGGGGGTTTTCAGAGGAGTTTGCAGCAGATCAAATGACTGCTTTGGTTAATGAAACGGCAGTAAGAACTTTCGGTTGGGATGATCCATTGAATAAAGTAATAGGGTGGTACAGAACGTCAAATGATTATGAAGGGTATAACATAATAGGCGTTGTAGGCGATTACCATTTCAAGTCGCTGCACGAAGCGGTGGAGCCACTTGTTTTGTTCCAGCTCACGTATAATTATTACCCCGAATTTGTTACCATCTGGATTGAGGATGAAAGATTTTCTGAAACAATTGAGCGTATTTCAAATGTGTGGAGGGAACTTTTCAGGGATGAAATATTTGTATATTTTCCTCTGGAAGGTACATTTGCGGGGTACTATGAGGATGAAAGAAAAATGGAAGGTATGATCGGGTTTTTCACCATTCTTGTTCTGGTGATCTCCTCACTCGGGTTATTTGCACTGGCTGCTGTTACAACCACAAACCGTACAAAAGAGATTGCAGTGCGAAAAGTTTTCGGGGCTAATGCCCGCACTATATCCCTCCTTTTTATCAAACAGTTCGGTGTTTGGGTTTTGGTCTCAAATATTATTGGCTGGGTTATTGCCTGGTTTTTTATGCAGAGATGGCTGCAGGATTTTGCTTATAAAACCGATCTTAACGATCCGGTGATTTATATAGCGGCTTTATTAATTACATCTGTTATTGCATTTTCTGTAACAGCATACCAAACGGTCAGGATTGCACTTACAAATCCTGCAAGTACACTGAAATACGAATGAGAAGGGTTGATAATATAATAAATTAATGGCAAAGCATTTTTTAAATGAAGAAAACCGGATGGTTTTAAAAAATTTGTTTAATATATTCCAACCTGTTTACCAGATGATTCGTTTTTAAAAATGAAAACTTTAAATTAAATTAAGTTTCAAAAAAATTAACCTGTAAAAATATTGCAAAATGGGGAAAAAAATAAAATCAAAATTGATAGACAAAGGGGGGTTTAAAAAAATATACTGTGGACTCCGGTCATGTTTGTTGCTTTTTCTGTTCCTGCTTATTACAGGTGCATCATGTGAAAAAGATGAGTTAAGGGATCAGATAGTTACCGATACCGCTGAGGCTTACATTATGGATGTAAATGTGCCCGAAAATGTTGTCGCAGGAGAGCCGGCAATTTTAATCGTGAACTTTTACAAGCCAACACCTTGTTACGATCTTAAAGATATACTGGTGGCAGGTACGGGTTTTGAGCTTTACCTGAAAGTTCTGGTTGAAAATTCTGTGCCGGACCAGGTTTGCCCCCAGGTTCTTGTAGAGGAGAGTCAAAGCTTCAGCTACACTTTTGAAAATCCAGGGACATACACACTTGATTTCAATCCTTTTTCAGCTAACCATCGTCCCGTGCAAATAAGAGTTGAAACTGCCGGTTAATTTATTTCAACTTTATGTGTGTTTATAAAAACTTTTTACAATGTTAAACGTTTATTTATTTAAATGTTTGCATAAAAAATCTTATTTTGTCATTAAATGTATAGCCTGAAGAATATATTTGCCCTTCTCCTGGCACTTTTCATACTGGTGTCGGGTACAAATATTGTTTTCAGTGCCCATTTCTGTTCCGGGGAAATTTCAGACATTTCCCTGTTTGCAAACAAAACGGAATCACACTGCTGTAAATCCGGGGAAACTCAAAAGGAGGGTCATTCTTCAGAAAATCAAACATATATTAATACTGTAGTTTGTTGTTCTAATCGTGTTTATTCGGAAAATGCACTTGATATTGTTAATCAGTTCAACCGGGATAGAGATATTAAAGTTCATCAGCCTATGCTTATAATGATCCATGATCATAATTACCTGCTGTCTGAAACTTTTGAAAAGCAACGGAGTCATTTAAAACATTATTCGTATCATTCTGACTGCCGGGACATTTTAGTTCTGGTACAGTCATTCCTGTTATAACATACAGCCATCTTACTTCTGCTGCGCGCTTTACAATGGTTTGATCGGACCTTCTTTATTAATGGCTCAAACCTCTGGAAAAGCCGCAATTGTCATAATCTCACAGCACTTTCATAATCATTTTTATAATGCAATTTTGTTAACGGACTGTTTGTCCGGAAAAATTAACCGAATTAAAAAGGAAAATAATGCTGAACAGAATTATCAAGTTTTTTCTGGAACAGAAGCTGGTTACCGTTTTGTTGCTTGCCCTGATTATAGTTTGGGGTATCGCAACTGCCCCATTCAACTGGGATATCGGCATCTTCCCGCGCGATCCCGTCCCGGTAGATGCAATACCGGATATTGGGGAGAACCAACAGATAGTCTTTACCGAATGGATGGGGAGGTCGCCGCAGGATGTGGAAGACCAGATCACCTATCCGCTTACCACAGCACTTCTGGGTATGCCGGGGGTGAACAGTATACGCAGCACTTCAATGTTCGGGTTTTCCAGTATATACATCATTTTTGATGAAGATGTGGAGTTTTACTGGAGCCGCTCCAGGGTGCTGGAGAAGCTGAACTCCCTTCCTTCCGGCTTGCTTCCCGATGATGTGCAGCCTCAGCTTGGACCCGATGCCACAGCGCTTGGACAGGTTTTCTGGTACACTCTCGAAGGGAGGGACAGTGAAGGAAACCCTGCCGGCGGGTGGGACCTGCATGAATTGCGTACAATACAGGATTATTATGTCAGGTACGCCCTTGCCGGGGTGAAAGGTGTTTCAGAAGTGGCGTCGGTAGGCGGTCATGTTAAGGAGTACCAGGTTGACCTTGATCCGGTTGCCATGAAAGCTCACAATGTTTCACTCGGGGAAGTTATTACGGCGGTGAAAAGCAGCAATATAGACGTCAGCGCCAATACCTTAGAGATCAACAAGGTGGAGTATTATGTGAGGGGACTGGGGTATATTGAAAATATGAATGATATCGAAGAGGCGGTTGTTAAGGTCAATGAAAATGTACCTGTTCGCATAAGGGATATAGCAAAAGTAAATATCGGCCCGCAGGTGAGGACAATGACAGGGATACTGGATAAATCGGGTGCTGAGGCTGTGGGGGGTGTTGTTACTGCCCGATACGGCGACAATCCGCTTGAGGTGATAGATAAAGTGAAAGAGAAAATTGAGGAGATATCTGTCGGATTGCCCGAAAAAACCCTCGATGACGGTACTGTTTCGAAGGTGACAATTGTACCGTTCTATGACCGCACGGGTCTGATATATGAAACACTTGGAACGCTTTACGATGCCATCTCCCTTCAGATACTTGTTACCATAATTGTTATAATAGTGATGGTGTTCAACCTGAGGGCATCATTCCTGATATCGGCGCTGCTGCCTCTTGCAGTTCTGATGTCTTTCATTTTTATGAAGTACACCGGGGTGGATGCCAATATTGTTGCCCTTTCGGGAATAGCAATCGCTATCGGCACTATGGTCGATCTTGGAATAATCCTGAATGAGAATATTCTGAGGCATTTAAAAGAGGCTCCCGGAGGTGAATCAAAACTCACTACCATATACAATGCCGCTACCGAAGTGGGTTCGGCCATTCTTACGGCAGTCAGCACCACCATTGTAAGCTTTCTCCCTGTATTCACACTGCAGGCTGCCGAGGGTAAGTTATTCGGACCGCTTGCATTTACAAAGACTTTTGCAATTATATCCGCCTTTATTTTCACCATTGCAATTATGCCTGCCTTTGCGCACTGGTTCTTTTCAGCCCGGGAAATGAGGCGCAATGTCGGCAGGTTTTTCAGTTATCTGCTGGCTGTTACCGGACTGGTAATCGTTTTTTGGTTTCCCTGGGGAGGGCTGGTTTTGTTTGCATTCGGACTTCACAACAGTTTGCAATACCATTTCCCTGAAAGAATTGGAAAATACCGCAATATCATAACTGCGGTCATTTCAGTAACTGCTGTTGCATGGCTTCTTGCGGGCTACTGGATGCCCCTGGGGGTCAACCAAAGTCTTTTAGTAAACCTGTTGTTTATAGGGTTTATCATATCGCTTGTTTTGGGGGTTTTCTCCCTGTTTATCCGCTATTACCGTTATATTCTTTCCTGGTGCCTTGAAAACAAGTGGAAGTTCCTTATCCTCCCGGCGTTTATTCTCCTGCTTGGATTGAATATCTGGATGGGGTTTGAAAGGGTGTTTGGTTTTGTTTCAAGGGGCACTGAAAATATTGGAATAGATGTTTCCGCCACATCTGCATGGAACAGCTTGTCATCCGCTTTTCCCGGAATGGGGAAGGAGTTTATGCCGTCGCTTGATGAGGGCTCCTTCTTGCTGATGCCTACCTCAATGCCGCATACAGGAATTGAGGAAAACAGGGAAATTCTCCGTAAGCTGGACATGTTTGTTGAATCTATCCCTGAAGTTGAAATGGTGGTGGGCAAGGCCGGGAGAGCCGAATCGGCACTGGATCCGGCGCCAATGACAATGTTTGAGAATGTGATCCACTACAAAAGCGAATATATCACAGATATGGACGGACAAAGGATCAGGTTCAGGGTTGACAGGGAAGGTAACTTTGAAAGGGACGAGGACGGTGAGCTGATACCTGACAGAAGAGGCAGGTATTACAGGCAGTGGCGTGATCATATCAGATCTCCCGATGATATATGGAATGAAATTGTAAGAGTGACAAATATACCGGGAGTTACTTCGGCACCAAAGCTGCAGCCGATTGAAACAAGGCTGGTGATGCTGCAGACCGGTATGAGGGCGCCGATGGGTATTAAAGTGTTCGGCCCCGATCTTGAAACGATAGAATCTTTCGGGATGGAGCTTGAAGGGCATTTGAAGGAAGTCCCGTCAGTCAAGTCGGGTGCGGTTTTTGCAGACCGCATTGTTGGAAAACCATATCTTGAAATAGAGCTTGACAGGGTTCAAATGGCCCGATACGGGCTGAATATTAGCGATGTTCAGCACTATATTCAAACGGCACTCGGCGGTATGCAGCTTACCACAACCGTTGAGGGCAGGGAGCGTTTCCCCGTAAGGGCCAGGTATGCAAGAGAGTTGCGTGATGATCCGGATATGATCGACCAGGTACTGATTCCAGCACCAACAGGTGCACAGGTACCGCTCGGACAGATATCAGATATTGTTTACCGCCAGGGTCCCTCAATGATAAGGGGGGAAGACGGATTTCTTGTGGGTTTCGTGCTGTTTGACAGGGAGTCCGGTTTTGCGGAAGTGACCGTTGTGGAAGATGCACGGGAATACCTTCAGGAAAGGATTGACAACGGTGAGCTGGTAGTGCCCTCAGGCGTGAACTACCATTTTGCCGGAAACTATGAGCAGCAGGTGAGGGCTGAAAAACGTCTTATGCTGGTTATACCGCTAAGTTTGATAATTATATTCCTGATACTCTATTTCCAGTTCCGTTCGCCTGCAACCGCCTTTATGATCTTTTCGGCGATAGCTATGGCTTTTGCCGGCGGGTTTTTGATGTTGTGGTTTTACGGCCAGGAGTGGTTTATGAATTTTTCAGTTTTGGGTACAGATATGAGGGAGCTGTTCCAGATGGGTACCGTTAACCTTAGTGTAGCCGTTTGGGTGGGTTTTATTGCACTTTTCGGAATTGCAACTGATGACGGTGTGGTTATGGGGACATACCTGAAACAGAGTTTTGAAAAAAGAAAACCGAAAAGTATCGGGGAGATAAGAAAGGCAGTAATGGAGGCAGGGCTCAGAAGGGTAAGGCCCTGCCTTATGACAACGGCCACTACACTGCTGGCATTGATGCCTGTTCTTACCTCAACCGGCAGGGGAGCCGATATTATGATACCTATGGCCATACCCTCCTTCGGGGGTATGACCGTTGCGCTGATCACCCTGCTGATAGTGCCGGTACTCTATTCAATGTGGGCAGAATACAGGCTGAAACGTCATAACAGCGAACTGGCTTAACAACTCAAATGATATAACTATGAACACACAAGAAAACAATATAATACAAGATTTGCCGGATATGATCGGTTTATCCCGTTTGATTAAAAGTGTCGCTTCTTTTATGATCCGGCAGTTGCGCACGCGGGTTTTTATACTTGCTTTCACCCTCCTTCCGTTTACCGGATTGATCGATATACATGGTCAAAGCCTGGATGATTACCTTGTTGAGGCAGCGGAAAATAATCCGGAAGTGAAGGCATATTTCAACGAATACATGTCGGCCCTGGAAAAAATTCCCCAGGCAGGCGCACTGCCCGACCCTCAGCTTGCTTTCGGGTTTTTTATAAAGCCTATGGAACTGCCGATGGGTGATCAGAGGGCTGAGATTTCGCTAATGCAGATGTTCCCGTGGTTCGGAACAACAGGTGCACGCAGCGATGAGGCCTCACAAATGGCACTTGCCAGGTACGAGGCTTTCAGGGATGCAAAGAACCGCCTTTTCCGGGAAGTTAAAACAGCATGGTATGATCTTTATGAGCTGGAAAAAGAGATAGAAATTGTTGAAGAAAATATCGGGCTGCTCAGAAAGCTGGAAGAGATCACTTTGACAAGGTTCGGTGCCTCTTCTTCAGGTCTGCAGCCAGTCAGCGGCAGTTCCATGAGGATGCCCGCAAACACCGGTGGGATGCAAACAGGGATGCCTGATGTTTTAAGGGTTAAGATGGAGATAAACGAAACGGAAAATATGCTGGAAAACCTGAAGGAACTGCGCCAGCCTTACAGGGCAAGGTTTAACGGACACCTGAACAGGCCACTCGAAGAGGAGGTTGCCCTGCCCGATACGGTTGTTGTTTCCGATAAGCCTTTTAAAGCCGGAATAAATGAAAGTATTTTGAATAATAACCCGGCTGTGAGAATGCAGGATGAGAAGGTATCGGTCTATGAATTGCGTCGCAGAACAGCTGTTCTGGAGGGACGCCCTTCTTTCGGGATAGGTCTGAATTACATGGTTTTCTCATCTTCTTCCGCCAATAACGCTTCCATGAACGGAGGGAACATGCTTATGCCTATGGTGACAGTTACAATACCGGTCTTTCGCCAAAAGTACAGGGCAATGGAAAGGGAAGCGGCATTGATGAGAGAGTCGGCTGCCTACAGAAAGGAAAATATGATCAATGAACTTTCGGTTGAGGTTGCTGCTGCAAGAAGGGAGTTGTCGGATGCAGAAAGAAGGCTTAAGCTCTACAGTGACCAGTCGGAGCTTGCGGAGAAAACACTTAATATAATGATAACATCCTATTCCACCGGAAAGGAAGATTTCGGCGAAGTGCTGAGAGTTAGCCGGCAGTTGCTGGATTTCAGGCTGGGCCTTTTAAGGTCGGCGGCTGATCATGAACGGGTAATTGCCAAACTGGAAATGCTTACCGCAACCGGCATGGAAAAATTTGAATCGGCCGGCCAGGGAAACACTTTGCGGCAGGAATAAAGAATTGACCAAAAAATTTAATGACCAAAAGATATATGATTATGAAAAAATTAATGAATAACAAATGGTTTTCAGGGGCATTGATTTTGCTCCTTGGTATCATTGCGGGACTTCTTATCGGCTCCCGCTCCGGAGATGAGCCAGGACATGAAGAGCATCTTCACGACCATGAGCACGAAACCCACGCAGTTGAAGAGTGGACTTGCTCGATGCACCCCCAGATAAGGCAGGATGAGCCGGGCGATTGCCCCATTTGCGGAATGGAGTTAATACCTGTATCAACTGACAGGGGCAGAGAGGATCATGATCCGATGGTTCTGCGCATGAGTCCGGAAGCAATTGCAATGGCCTCTGTGCAAACTTCGCGGGTTGAGAAGTCTGAAGCTGAGAAAGTACTGGGTCTTACCGGCAAGGTAAGGTATAATGAGCAGTCAGTTTCAAACGTAACTTCAAGCTTCCCCGGAAGGGTGGAAGAGCTTTACGTTAATTTTACCGGACAGCAGGTAAAAAAGGGGGAACCCCTTGCACGTCTCTATTCGCCCGAACTGGTAACTGCACAGAAAGAGCTGCTTGAGGCTGCGGGCATGAAAGAGTCTTATCCCGGACTGTATGCTTCTGCAAGGGAAAAGCTAAGACAATGGAGATTGAGCGAAGGGCAGGTAGATGAAATAGAAAAGAGCGGCAGTGTAAAGTCGCATTTTGATGTGCTTGCATCCAATGACGGTACAGTAACTGGAAGAATGGTTGCAAACGGCGATTATGTCGGAACCGGCACTGTTTTGTTTGAGATAGCAGATCTTCGCACAGTGTGGGTAATGGTTGACGCATACGAAAACGACCTGGCATGGATAGGAACAGGTGACAGGGTAGAGTTCAGTTTACCGGCAATCCCCGGCGAGGAGTTTAACGGAAGGGTCGGATTCATAGATCCTTTTATCGATGACGGGTTAAGAACAGCAAGGGTAAGGGCGGAGGTGTCCAATCCCGGATTAAAACTGAAACCCGGTATGTTTGTCAATGCCAGGATCACTTCACGTATAGGGGGCGGTGAGCAGTCACTTCTCATTCCCCGCACAGCCCTGCTCTGGACCGGCAAAAGGTCTGTTGTGTATGTGAAAGTGCCCGGCAGTGAAGAGCCTGCCTTTGAAATGCGGGAGGTGGTTATAGGTCCGCGAATGGGAGAAAAATATCTTGTGGAAAGCGGACTTGATGAGGGGGAGGAGATTGTGACCAACGGGGTTTTTGCAATTGATGCTGCCGCCCAGTTAACCGGCAATTACAGCATGATGTCAAGGCCACCGGTTAAGACATATGAAGTTCCGGAGCAGTTCAGGAGTCAGCTTACCGATGTTGTAGAGGAGTATTTTTATGTAAAGGACGCACTGGTTGATTCTGATCCGGCAACGGCAGCTTCAGCAACCGGGGATCTGGTTTCTGCACTCGGCAGAACAGATATGTCTCTTCTCGAAGATGAACCGCACCACAGGTGGATGGAGATACTGGACGGTCTCAGATCTGCTTCAAAAATGATACTGGATGCGGATGATCTGGAAGAGCAGCGCATCCATTTTGAGATGCTTTCTGATAACATGACAGAAGCGGTGGAATATTTCGGAGTGCTTATCGACAGGGTTTACAGGATGTATTGCCCGATGGCATTTGAAAATAAGGGTGCATACTGGCTCAGTAACGAGGAGGAGGTGCTGAACCCCTATTTCGGGGAAGCAATGCTCCGTTGCGGGGAAATAACCCAAACATACCGAAGGGGCTCAAGGGTGTTTGAAATGGAAGAGGAAGCTCCGGCACCTCCACAAGAGCACATACATTAATTTTCTTTTAAGACAGAAACAGATTATTTTAATATTAACTAAAAGATAAAAAATTATGAAAAAAATAAATTTCAGACCAATTATCGCAATCTCCACATTTGCGGTTATCGTGATTCTATTTGCTTCCTGCTCAGGCGGACAGCAAGAACAAGCTGATCAACATGAAGATCATGATCAAACTGAACTGACGGTGTACGGCGGCAACATCACTTTTTCTGACGAAAATCTGCAAAAAGCGTTTCAGCACTATATTCATCTGAAAGATGCACTCGTCAATTCCGACGCGGAAGAAGCACGCAGTGTTTCGGAAATGCTTGCTCAATCGCTCGAATCTCTTGAAGGATCCGCAGAACTTGTCAGCCATGCAGAACTTATTTCAAACACAGATGATCTTGACATACAGAGGGAGGCTTTTTATCCACTCAGTGATGGCTTCACAGAGCTCATAAAAAACACCCCCCCTGAGAGCGGTCAGGTATATATTAAGAACTGCCCCATGGCTTTTGACAACGAAGGTGCTTATTGGCTGGCTGCGGAAAGCGAAATAAACAACCCTTATTTCGGTGATGCTATGTTAAGGTGCGGTTCCGTAACCGGAGTTATTGAATGAAGAAATAACCGGGTTACTATCCGGCAAAGGTGAAAGAGTGTTTCAAATGGAGGACGAGTCACCGGCCCCGGTCGAAGAACCCAGGCACTGAAAGTTTTTTTTACCTTCGGGTTGTTTTTATATAAAGAAAATTATTTTGGATAATATTTTAAACAATCAATACGTTTATAAACAAAAATCCTACTAAAATGGTAGGATAAAACTATCCAAAATTGAGGTTTATGAAAATGAACACCAAAGTACGTTACGGGGTGAGGACAGCCATGGAACTGGCTTTGAAAAAGCCCGGGGAAGATATTTACCAGAAAGATATTTCCATAAACCAGGAAATATCATATAAGTACCTGGATCAGATAATTGCGGGTCTGAAATCAGCCGGACTGGTTACTACTGTTTCAGGGAAAAAGAGCGGATATATATTGACCAGGGAACCTGGCAGGATTTCAGTATATGATATTTACACCGCTTTTAATCCCGGACTGGCAGTTGTTGAATGTTTATCCGATGAGGAGGTATGTAAAAAGGAAGAGAGGTGTGCCGCAAAACACTTCTGGGAGGAGCTGAATGATGTTGTTGAGAGGTATTTAAAATCTATAACAATAAATGACCTGTTAGAGAAACAGGTTGAAATTAACAAGCAGCTGGCAGAATAATTCTTTATGTGTTCAATTACTCATATCCATAAAAAACTAAAAAAATACTCAGTTATGAAAACTATAGTTATTAAATTGATTTTCGTTCTAAGCGGCCTTTTGTTGATAAACGGACTGAAAGCCGCGAATGAAACGTACAGGCCTGCACCGGGTTCATATGTAATAATAACCGGGACTTCAACACTGCAGAGCTGGGAGATGAGATCTGAAAATCCCGGGGGTGAAGTGGTCTTTAGTATCGATGAGGAAGGCAACCCCGAATCTCTACAATCAGCAGTGTTCAGGTTGAATAAAAAAAGCCTGGAAAGTAATAGATCCGGCCTTAAGAGCAAAGCTTACGAGGCTATGGATGCTGACCGCCACCCGGAAATAGTTTTTACCGGTAAAGGTAACAGCAGGCTGGTAGAAAACGGGGATAATTACGAGATTACCACACCGGGGGAACTGAATATCGCAGGTGTTACCCGTCAGGTCACGGTAAGTGCCACCTGTACAAACAATGATGATACAAGACTGGTTTGTTCAGGGTCACAAAAGCTCAAAATGAGTGATTTTAAAATTGACCCTCCCGTAATGATGTTCGGCGCACTTCGTGCCGGCGACGAGGTTACAGTCAACTATACTATTATCTATGAAAGATGACACCAGCGTTTTCAATCAGGTTCACCAAATTGTTGACCGGGAGGGTAAA
>SLCF01000047.1 GCA_007125955.1 Bacteroidales bacterium
AGCAACTACAGGTTCAGGAACAATAATACGATCAGGATTGTTGACGGAGTGGTGGAACCTTTGGAATACGACCCTGCACTTGACAGGTCCAGGCTTAGAACATATTATCTTACCATCCCGCTTATTCTTGAAGTTCAGTTTCCTGGATATGAGTCAAAGCACCGCAGGATGCACTTGTCGGCCGGCGTTATAACATCTGTGAGAATAGGTTCAAACACAAGGGTTGTTTATCGTGAAAACTCCAGCAAGCAGAGAGAAAGGAACAAAGATGATTTTTACCTCACCCCTTTCCGTTACGGATTTACCGCAAGGGCAGGTATACGCTCCATCAACCTTTTTGCAAACTATTACATGACCCCTCTGTTCAGGGAAGGTAAAGGACCGGAGCTCTATCCCGTTTCAATAGGCTTTTCACTTTCATTCTGAAGCCAGGTATTAACGATACGATAGAATAATGATATTGGCAACAATATCATTATTTTTTTACATCTTTTTTATTAAATACTTATTTTTGTGTGGATTGTTCGAATTCATTAACTGAAAATTACATAATATGAAGCTGTTATTGATAAGCAATTCAACAAATGCCGGGGAGGAATACCTTGACTACCCAAAACATTACATAAGAGAATTTCTTGGCGAAAAACCGGTCAAAGCATTATTTATACCTTATGCAGGTGTGTTGTTTTCTTTTGAAGATTATGAAAAAAAGGTAAATACAAGGTTTCGCGAAATAGGCCATGAAGTGGTTTCAATCCACCGCTTTGATGATCCCGTAAAGGCTGTCATGGAAGCTGAAGCGATAGTGACAGGTGGAGGGAATACCTTTCGTCTTACCCAGCTGATGCAGCAGAATGGGCTTATAGAGCCCGTAAGAGAAAAAGTTCTTGCCGGAGTTCCTTATGTTGGCTGGAGTGCAGGTTCAAATGTGACATGCCCTACAATCAGAACAACTAATGATATGCCTGTTGTGGAGCCTGAAAGCTTCAACGTGTTTAACCTGGTCAACTTCCAGATCAACCCCCATTATCTTGATGCCAATCCGGACGGACATGCCGGTGAAACACGGGAAGCCCGAATAAGTGAGTTTGTTGAACTCAACCCTGAAGTTTATGTTGTTGGACTGAGGGAAGGTACTATGCTTCTGATTGAAGGGGAAAAGATCCTGTTAAAAGGTCCCCGCAAAGCCCGGATTTTCAAAAAAGGGAGGGAACCTTTGGAACTGGGAGAGAAAGATGATTTCAATTTTTTGCTGTGATTCGCAAAGAACAGGCAGACTGACAGGTATTGTCTTTAAATAATATTAAATAATTCTTTTTTACCTGAAACTTCCGGCTTGTATATGCAATATGCCCGCATAAGCGTTATATGTAGAAGTCAAAGTTAAGGAACGTTAAAAAAATGCGGATTCTGAAATACATTTCAGCAGGTGTTTTGCTGCTTATAATTCTTATTGCGGCAGTAAGTGTCATAATTGTCAAACTTTACGGTGAAGACATAAAACGTTATTTTGTAGACGAAATCAACAATCATGTTGAAAGTGAAATTGTCGTTACCGATATCAATTTTTCCGTATTGCGCCGGTTCCCCGACGCTTCTGTAGAGCTTAAAAATGTATTGATTAAATCAGCAGGTAATACCGGAGAAGAAATTTATTCCGATACTTTGCTTACAGCATCCAGTGTTTTTTTCCAGTTCAGCCTAAGCGATATTTTCAGGGAAAAATTCAATATAAAAGCCGTATATGCAACAGATGGTGTGCTTAATATTGCAACCGGAGAGCAGGGCAGGGGTAATTACAGATTCTGGAAAGAAGGTAAAGCAGGATCTGATGAATTTCAGATTGACCTTTCAGATGTAAGGCTTAATAATTTCGATATTACTTATCAAAATATGATGAGCGGGTTTTTCCTTAAGGCTGAATTATATTCCCTCCATGTGAGAGGTTCTTTTTCGGGTTCCATATCTTCATTCAGACTCAATACTGATTTGAAGACAAAAATGCTGAGCAATGAAAATGTTGCCAGTTTTAGGGGTAGAAATATACGCGCCGGTCTGTCGGTCACGGTTGAAAACGGTGATTTTATTATTGAAAACGGGATATTTGATATTGAAGGTGTAAAAGTTTCGGCCAATGGCCATTATTTATCTGCTTCAAATAATCTGGACATTAAGTTCTCCGGTGAAAATATAGAAGCTGATAATTTCTTTGATATTCTCACTGAGAGAAGTTCCGCTATTCCCGGTAATATCAGGCTCAAAGGTAAAATTTCGCTGAACGGCAGGATAAACGGTAAGGGTGGGCGGACAGGTTTTCCATCTGTTTCTGCAAAGTTTGGGTTAGAAAACGGGATTCTGTATAAAAACAGAAGGGAGGTATTTCTAAAAGCAATAACCATAGCAGGATCATATAGCAATGGGGAACGGAACAAACCGGAAACATCTGCCATTGTAATTGATAACTATTCTGCCGAATCGTTGAGCGGTAAAATAAAAGGAAGAGGTTTTCTGGAAAACTTTATTACGCCCTTAATAACACTTGAAACAGAAGGAAATTTAAGCCTCGGTGAACTTGAGGGAGTTTTTCATTTACCAGGGATAATTCGGTTGGATGGAGAAATAGAAACCAAATTTGCACTGAGCGGAAGACTTGAAAATACAGTTAAAATTGACCGGGGGGCTCTTGCAGGATTTGATGTAGATGGATATATAAAAGTCGAAAACGGGGAACTTGATGTAGAGCACTGGAAATATCGGCCGGAAAGAATAAACGGAAGACTTAACCTTGGGGAAATCATAATTGCAGAAAATCTGGATTTTTATGTCGGAGACGACTATTTTCTTATAAACGGTCAAATTGAAAACGGTCTGGGATATTTGCTTGAAAAGGATCAGATAATGAGTTTCTCGGGCAGAATCTATCTGCCGGAGATCAATCTTGATAAATATATACCGGAATCAGCAAATATGACAGAAGAGGGCAGAAATAAAACAAATCCAGTCTTTCCCGAAAACCTTGAGATGAAACTTGCTTTCGAGACAGGATTGTTCAGGTTCAGGAATTTTTCTGCAACCCGGACAAGCGGCCAACTTACCTATATTCCCCGTATGTTTAGGATTAATTCATTTGATGTTGAATCAATGGGAGGGGTAATTTCAGGTAACGGGATTATAATCCAGAGGTATACCAGTGATTTTGTTATAAACAGCCAGGTCTCCCTCCAGGGTGTGGAGATAGACAGAATGTTCCGTTCATTCAAAAACTTTAACCAGGATTTTATAAAAGATCACAACATAAGGGGAATGTTATCGGGTGATATTAGTTTTGCATCCGAGTTTCAGCCGGATTTGACAATCAGAAGCGAAACCACCGTTGCTGACAGTAAAATAGAGATAGAATACGGGGAGCTTGTTAATTTTGAACCCATGCTTGGATTGTCCCGGTTTATTGAAGTTTCGGAATTACAACATATTAAATTTTCAACGCTGGAAAATGAAATATTCATCAGGGAAAGACGCATTACCATTCCACAAATGGACATTCATTCATCAGCAATCAATATATCCGGGTCGGGGATACACGATTTTAACAGTGAATTTGAATACCGTCTGAGGGTACGATTGTCTGATGTTCTATACGGTAAATCAAGGCCGGCAAAAATTGTAACTCCGGAGTTTGCCATTGCAGAAGAACACGGCAGGGGAGGGACCA
>SLCF01000163.1 GCA_007125955.1 Bacteroidales bacterium
CCCTGCTCAAGGCATATTACCCCGGAAGCTATTGATGAAAGGCGGGCTATTGCCGTCTGGTTATCTGTAATATTGGCTGCATCAACATTTCCTTTCAGATGTTTTGCTTTTTCTATCACATTATTCCTGTCTGCACTTTTCGGAGGGCCCAGTTCACCGGTCAGGGCAAATTCCCCCGAACGCAAAACCCTTTCAAGATTGCTGCCTGAAGCTATACTGTTCTTATTCATAAATTGATACCATTTTCTGTTTACCTCTCCATGTCAAACTTCATACTTTGACCTGCAGCCGGATATGCCTGTCATTAGCCGGTGCAGGACGGACATTGTTTCACTCGTCAAACATCATATCTTCCCTTGCAACCCTTCCGGGCCCGCCATCCCTGCCGGCTGACCAGTTCTTGGGAGGTTTAACCTCCATTAATTCATCAAGTTTGTTAAGACGTTTAAAACGTTCATATAAAAGCTGGCCTGCACATTCTGTATTTTCCGTATCAACTTCGCACATTCCATCTGCAGATCCGCCGCACGGACCGTTCATGAGACTCTTGGCGCATCTGGCTATGGGACAGATGCCTTCATACTTATCCAGCACACATTCACCGCAACCTGCACAACGCTCCGACCACAGCCCCTGGGAAATGTTGGCACCATAAAACCTTGTATTAACACCCGGCCTCACGACCACCTCAGGGAACAGTTCAACGATATACTGCACACCAACCCCGCATCCAAGAGAAAGTACTATATCAGACCCGTTTATTTTACCGGCGGTATTTTCATCAAAAAACTCCCGGTCGCATTGACGGGTAATCGTCAGTTCTTCAATATTCATATTTAGATTGTTTTGCCTGGCCGCAAGTTTAATCTGTTTGGAAAGCACTCCAACCTCATTTTCCCCGCCAGCCATGCAAACTGTCATACAGGTCCCGCATCCCAATATCAGGATATCATTGTAGTCCCTGATAAAATCAAATATTTGCCTAAAAGGTTTCTGCTCTGATACAATCATTTATTATCCTCCGTATTTATTATCTTTTTAAATTTTAGCTGCAGCATTGAGGTTTATCCTTAATAATATTCCCCGCACCGGATTCAGATGAATCCGGCTCATCCTTCTCCGTATTCCCGGAGCTCTCAAGCTGATTGATCTTATGTGTAAATTCTTCTGCGGATTTTGCAAAAAGAGGGCCGTCAGATGCAGGTATATGAAACATTTCAAGTCTTTCCGGATTAATACCTGCCTCCCTGAGCTTCTCCTTTGCAAATGCAACTCTTTTAACCGCCCTCACATTTCCTTCAAGAAAATGGCAGCTCCCTGGCTCACAACCTGCCACCATTACTCCGTCAGCTTCATCTACGAAAGCCTGCAGCAGCATGTTTACATGCACTTTGCCGGTACAGGGCAGCCGCACTATATTTATATTTGCAGGATACTGCAGCCGCATTGTTCCGGCCAGATCTGCGGCCGTAAATGCGCAATAATGACAACAAAAGGCTATTATTTTAGGTTCTTTTTTCTGCATTTGATAAAGATTGTTTAGTCTCCGTGAGCCACTTTTTCTATTGTATCCCCGGATCACTTATTTCAACTTTTATCCCGGGGTTACCGGCTGAATTTTTTGTTAAAATATTTTTGACCAGGGAATATTCCTGCTCATCGGTAAATGTAAGCAGCTGGATTGCATTTGCCGGACATGCTGCCGCACAGTTTCCGCATCCCTGGCATTTGACCGGCTCAACTTCAGCTTTTCCGTTCTCATTTATAAAAGGGGCACTGAATATGCATTCCCTGATACATGTAAGACAGGAAGCACATTTCTCTTCATCGATCACTGAAACGACTCCCCCCACTTCAAGGAATTCCTTCGAAAGAATGGTTGCCGCTCTGCCCGCTGCCGCTACCCCCTGCATTATGTTTTCCTCTGTATTTTTCGGAGAATGTGCCAGTCCGCAAACAAAAACACCTTCATTTGCAAAATCCACCGGACGAAGCTTTATATGAGCCTCCATGAAATTCCCATGTTCATCCAGGGGAAGCTTCATCATTTCGGCAAGCTGGCCGTTGGTTTCTCTTGTTGCCTCAATACCGGCACTTAACACAAGCAGGTCGCATTCCAGAGTAATATAATCATAAAGCACGGTATCATTTACCTTTATGGAGAGCTTATTGTTGTCTCTTTTAACATCAGGATATTCCCTGTCAGGAAAATGGATGAATTTCACGCCCATCTCCCTTGCTTTACGGTAAAAGATCTCACGTATGGTATATGTTCTGATATCCCTGTAGAGAATGTAGACATTTGAAGCGGGATCCTTTTCCTTAATACTTATTGCATTTTTGATGGCTTCACTGCAACACACGCGGGAGCAATAATTATGTTCGTCATCCCTGCTGCCCACACACTGGATCATTACAACAGTTCCGAATTTTTCTCTTTTATCTATCTCAAATTCCATGCTCCGTTGTGTAATAACATTTTTATTTTTGCCATACAGAAAGCTTTGTGTTTCATGCTCCTTTGCGCCGGTTGCAATTATTATAACCCCGTGTTCTATCACGGTTTCATCATCATCCAGCGCAGTTGTAAAATTGCCTGTTGAGCCGTTAACCGATTTTACACCGGTGTTCAGATGTATGCTTATCAATTCCTCGTCGTTTACTTCCCGGATTTTCTCTTTTAAAAATTGCTGCCAGTTTTCACCACCTATCTCCCTGTTCAGAAAAAGCATGTTGCCGCCCAGCTCACTCTCCTTTTCAACAAGGTGTACTTTAAACCCCTGTCTTGCAAGGGACAGTGATGCGGCCATGCCGGTAATTCCTCCTCCTACTACCAGTGCATTTTTATTGACGGATAGCGTCTTCAGCTGCAATGGCTCAAGAAACAGTGCTTTTCCCACGCTTCCCCTTACCAGCGCTTTGGCTTTTTCTGTTGCCAGTTCCGGTTCTTTCTGGTGTACCCATGAACACTGTTCCCTTATATCGGTCATTTCAAAAAGATACTTGTTCAGTCCGCCCTCACGCAAAGTTTCCTGGAAGAGCCCTTCGTGTGTCCGGGGAGTACAGGAAGCCACCACTATCCTGTTCAGGTTATGTTCTTCGATAAGCTCCTTCATTCTTTTTTGCGTATCCTGGGAGCAGTTGTATATTGTATGTTCAGCATAGACAACACCGGGCAGGTTTTCGGCATATTCAGCAACGGCTTCAACATCTACCACTGATGCAATATTTATACCGCAATGACAGATAAATACGCCGATCCGGGGAGTTACGCCCGTTACTTTCTTTTCTTCAGGATATTTTTTTTCAGATGTTTCAGTGTTGCGCACATCCTTGAGTATTTCGCTGCTCAGTGCGGCTGCTGAACTTCCCTGGGTGACCGCCTCGGGTATGTCTGCCGGACCGCTACCGGCACCACACAGATAGATGCCCTTGCGGGTTGACATAAGAGGCTTCAGTGATTCCTCCATAAAAAACCCGAACCGGTTCCTTTCAATATTGAGGATGTCGCTTGTTTTTTTGTTTGCGGGATTTGCCAGTAAGCCAACCGAAAGCACAACCATGTCAAACTCCACTTCTTTATATACCCTGTCTTCAATAAAACTGAGCCGCAGATCCCTCGTCACCGGATTCTCTTTCACTGAAGAGATCTGACTGCGTATAAATTTAACGCCTGAATCATATCTCGCTTGTTTATAAAAGCTTTCAAA
>SLCF01000001.1 GCA_007125955.1 Bacteroidales bacterium
GGAATGCAACCGGCTCTGAAGCACGGGAGTTCCTTACAACACCCTACGGCCGGGTCATACTCCGTGAAGGAGGCAAAATATACATAATCCGTTCAGCAGGTGACGGGGAATTCCGCACAGGCGAACAGTTTTTCAAAATGATGAAAGCATACAATTTTGAAGAATGGGAAGAGGCAATGAAATTGCGTGCAAGGGTTTCATCAAATATAACCTATGCCGATGCAGACGGGAATATTTATTACGTATGGAATGCAACCATGCCCGACCGACCGCATGAAGCAGGAGGCGACACAACAGCAATTCATGTAACCCGGTCGGAACAGATGTGGCTTGATATAATGGAATGGGAGGCTCTTCCCAGATTAAAGAACCCTAAAGGAGGTTACCTGAGAAACGAAAACGACCCGTTTCACTTTACCAATCTTCATGAAGTGCTCGAACCTGAAATTTTTCCGCCATATTTTCCGGAACCGCAGATGCGACTGAGAAGTCAGTTGTCACATGAACTTATCCATAACGAAAATATTTTCACCCTCGAAGAAGTTGTGGAACTGAAGCACAATATGAAAATGCTGCTGGCCGACCGGGTTAAGGATGACCTTGTAGAAGCGGTAAGAAATACAAATCCTGTCGGGGAAATAGCAGAAGCTATCGCTCTCATTGAAGAGTGGGATAATACAACTGCAAGGCACAGTCGCGGCGGGGTTCTCTTTGAAACCTGGTGGAACCGTTTTGTAGCTACTGCCGATGATGAAAGGGTGAGTTCTTCACCGGAATCGGTTGGTTATGCTGCAACACCCGAAAAACTTTTCAGGGAGCCATGGTCTTACGAAAAACCCGTTACAACACCCTACGGCCTGGCAGACTGTGAAAGGGCTGCCGAAGCTTTTGTCTGGGCGGTCAATGAGACAAAAGAACGTTTCGGGCACTGGAATCTTGCCTGGGGTGAGGTACACAGGGCAGTTATAGGCGACATAGACGTGCCGGTGGGAGGTTGTTCGGGCCTGCCAGGTTGCTTCAGGGTGCTGGGATTCAGGCAGCACCGCGAAGATGAAAGAAAAAGAGAAGTCCAGAGGGGTGACGGCTGGGTGTTTGCAGTTGAATTCGGTGAAACTCCAAAAGCATATTCAATACTGGCATACGGGCAAAGTATAAAGGAGGATTCACCGCATTATAATGACCAGCTGGTTATTTTTGCCAATAACGAAATGACCCCCGTAGCTTTTACCGAAAAGGAGGTTGAAGAACAGCTTATAATTGAATACAGGCCGGGGGCAGAAAAATAATCTTGCTGCAAAAGAACGCAGGTTCATAAGTTAAATTTTAATGGCCATAGGCATGAATACATTTATAAGATCAATTTCTTCAATTTTAATCCTGCTGGGCTTTTGCACTTACTCCTTTTCCCAGGAAGAATGCACAACTATTCTTGTGGGCAGGAAGGCAACTGCCGACGGTTCTGTTATAATTGCCCATGCAGAAGACATGGGCAAAACAGATTCCGGTAAACTTTGGCACCAGGATGCTGCGGAATATGAAAAAAGTGATTCAATATACCTTCCCTACGAAACAATTCCCGGAGTATCCCGGACTTACTCATACTGGGCGCACGGTAACTCTGATAAGGTTGCTGAAAGATACAACGGCTCAATACTGGCCGGCATGAACCAGTTCGGGGTCTCTTTCGGATGCAATACTGTTTACACAAGGGATGAATTGATACCGGAAGGGGAAAAGGGACTGCAAAGGTACAGTATCCGAAGGCTTATAATGGAAAGAGCTCGCACAGCAAGGGAAGCAGTTGAAATGGTAGGTCAATTAATAGACACATACGGGCAGAGCGGAATTGTAGTGGCCTATCTTATAGCAGACGCCGAAGAGGCATGGGTCGTGGAAACCACTCCCCGCCACTGGGTGGCAAAAAGAGTTCCCGATGACGGGTTTCACGTACAGGCCAACCAGTATACAATTGAAAAAGAGTGGGACATTGCAAGCAGCGACCTTGTTGAATATGCAGAAAGCCAGGGTTGGTACGACAACAATTCAGGAGAATTCAGCTTCAGGCATATTTACGGTGACCCTCAACGCATTGACCGCCCATATGACACTGTACGTGAACTAAGGGCAACAGAGATACTTGAAAGTAAAAAAGGATCAATTTCTGTTAAAGACTTGAAAACCATCATGAGAAGCCACTATGAGGGAACCAGTGATTATCATTACCCGCCACATGATACGGATGTAATAAGACCTATCTGCGTAAGCAATACACAAGCTGCCAAAGTGTGGCATCTTCGCCCGGACTTGCCTGTTGAAACCGGCGCCATTATGTGGTATGCAATATCAACACCCTGTACAAGCATTTTTGTTCCTGTGTTTTCAGGCTCTGAAAGAGTACCCGAAGAATATCTTAATGCCGGTGAAGTATTTGACCCTTCTTCAGCATGGTGGACATTCGACGCATTACAGAAGGCAGTAGATAAAGATTACGACGGTTTGTTCCCATACTTTGAAATATACAGGAATGCAAGGGAAAGATACCTGATAAAAAAAGCGGGCGAAATCCAGGCAAGAGCATCGGCAAAATTCGAGAAAGGCAATACCAGAGATGCAAAAGAGCTATTATCAGAATTCTCCTTTAATATGCTTCAAATGGTCTATATTGAAGCTGGCGGAATGCTTGAAGAACTTCTTTTAAAAGCGGACATGGAGGATGAAGGGGAGCAGCGATAATCCTTTTTGTTTAATCTTTAAAAGTCAACATTCCTGGCCTCAATGAATCTTTTACCGTAATAATCGAGGGCAAAAAGATTTCCGTAGCCTTCAATATTTTTATATACGCACCCGCCGTCAATATTGACTGCACCATTAACCTTCTGTGATAAAAGCAAGTTCTTCTCAATTGGTGTATGGGCATGAATTAAAACCCTGTTTTCCAGGTATGATTCTTCAATCCGGAAATCCCTGGTCCAGAGCATTGAATCTAAATCCTCCAGAGGGTTGATGGCATTGAAGTTCAACCCTGCATGAACGGCAATGAAATCCTTTTCCTGAATATAGTAATGGGTATCCTTGAAAAAACCGGCATAAACAGGATCCAGCTCCGTTACGGAATTTATATCAAAACTATCAAGAGTTTGCCAGCCTCCATTACTCATCCACAGATCAAAAGCAAATCCCCCTTCTTCCGAATCAAGCAACATTTGTTCATGATTACCCCTTAGTGTGTAAACCCTGTATCCTCCTTCCCTCAGCTCCAGAATAAAATCAACAACACCTTTGCTGTCGGGTCCCCTGTCAACATAATCTCCCAGGCAATAAATAATATCGTCCTTTTTTACACCGATATTATCTTTAACCAGTTTTTTAAAGGTTTTGCTGCAACCGTGGATATCTCCAATAAAAAATGTTCGATTCATAAGTACAATTTATCATAAACAATTCAGCCTGTGATAAAACAACATTAAAAAGCCAAAAGTGTTCAGATACAATTAATTAACTATCTGTTTTATAACGTTTAAGGATATTTTTTATTAGACAGATTTATGCTCCCGCAAAAGTAAATCTGCTGAAAAGAAAATCAAAATATTGAGTTTTTTAATAATTGTTTTTATATTGATTA
>SLCF01000120.1 GCA_007125955.1 Bacteroidales bacterium
CTTTGTGACCCCGGCAGAAGTGTCTTGCGACGATCCCGCCGGGTAAACCCTGGCTTTGTGACCCCGGCAGAAGTGTCTTGCGACGATCCCGCCGGGTAAACCCTGGCTTTGTGACCCCGGCGGGATTCAAACCCACGACCTTCAGAACCGGAATCTGACGTTCTATTCAGCTGAACTACGGGGCCGGTGTGATTTGCGAAATTAACAAATTTTATCGGCTTCCGGCCAAAAATATATGGCAAACTTTTTCTAATTTCGCAGAAATAATTTCAAACCTGATCACCCTCTAATAAACCATGGATTACAACTTTACAGAAATAGAAAAAAAATGGCAGAAATACTGGGAAGAAAACCAGACATTCAAAGTTGATATCGATCATTCAAAACCGAAGTACTATGTACTGGACATGTTTCCCTACCCTTCAGGAGCAGGACTCCATGTAGGTCATCCGCTGGGTTATATTGCATCGGACATCTACTCAAGATACAAAAGACTTCAGGGATTTAACGTACTCCACCCTATGGGTTATGATGCATTCGGCCTGCCGGCTGAACAGTATGCTATCCAGACAGGACAACATCCTGCTGTAACAACAGACGAAAACATAAGCCGCTACCGGAGCCAGCTCAATAAAATCGGCTTTTCATATGACTGGAGCAGGGAAGTGAAAACCTGCGATCCTGAATATTACAAATGGACACAATGGACATTCATTCAGCTCTTCAAACACTGGTACAATAATAAAACAAACAGAGCCGAACCTTTAGAAAAACTGGTTGAAATATTTGAAAAAGAAGGAAATATAAATATTGATGCTTCATCCAGTGATGTTAAAACTTTCAGTGCCGGCGAATGGAAAAGGATGAGCGAAAAAGAGCAACAGGAAATACTCCTCTGTTACCGTCTTGCATATCTTGCCGAAACAATGGTGAACTGGTGTCCGGCACTTGGAACAGTGCTTGCAAACGACGAGGTAAAGGACGGGGTTTCACTCAGGGGGGGGCATCCGGTTGAACAGAAGGAGATGAGGCAATGGCTGTTAAGGGTAACGGCATATGCGGAAAGACTGCTTGATGGTCTTGAAAAGCTTAACTGGAGCGATTCGCTGAAAGAGATCCAGAGAAATTGGATTGGCCGGTCTGAAGGAGCAACCATCAGGTTTGAAATACTCCATTCACCAGATATGGAGAAGTTGGATGAGCAGATAGAAGTTTTCACCACCAGGCCCGATACTATCTTCGGGGCTACCTATATGGTGCTGGCACCTGAACACCAACTGGTCGAAAAAATAACCCCTGAAGATTACAAAAAGGCCGTTGCCGATTATATTGATGAAACTAAGAAAAAAACCGAAAGGGAGAGATTGGCTGAAGCTAAATCGATTAGCGGACAGTTCACCGGAGCCTATGCAAAACACCCCTTCTCCGGCAAGCCTTTACAGATATGGATCAGCGATTATGTTCTGGCCGGCTACGGAACGGGCGCAATTATGGCCGTTCCTGCTCACGACAGCCGGGACTATGATTTTGCAAAATATTTTAACCTTCCGATAATAGAAGTAATATCCGGAGGTGATATATCTGAAGGGTCATACGACAGTATCGAAGGAACGGTTATCAATTCAGATTTTCTTAACGGACTCCCGGTAAAGGAGGCTATCGAAACTGTAACGAAAGAACTGGAAGCAAGAGGAATAGGCGAAAGAAAAGTTAATTACAGGCTGAGAGATGCAATTTTCAGCCGCCAGCGTTACTGGGGCGAACCTTTCCCGGTTTACTACAAAGAGAACATGCCTTATGTACTTGACGAAAAAAGGCTGCCGCTTGTACTGCCCGAAGTGGATGCCTACCTGCCAACTGAAAAGGGTGAACCGCCACTTGGCCATGCAAAAAACTGGAAAACAGAGGAAGGATATCCCCTTGAATTAAGCACAATGCCTGGATTTGCAGGTTCATCTGCTTATTACATAAGGTATATGGATCCGCATAATGACACCCGGCTTGTTTCTGAAGAGGCAAATCGGTACTGGAAAAATGTAGACCTCTACATAGGGGGTACGGAGCATGCAACCGGGCACCTTATATATTCAAGGTTCTGGAATAAGTTTCTCTTTGATATAGGGGTAGTCTGCAAAGACGAGCCTTTCAGCAAGCTCATAAACCAGGGGATGATACAGGGAAGGTCGAATTTTGTGTACAGGATAAAAAACACAAACAAGTTCGTTTCATTCAACCTGAAGGATAAATACGATGTCACCCCCATCCATGTTGACGTAAACATTGTACACAATGACATACTCGATATTGAGGCTTTCAGGAAATGGAACCCGGAATATGTAAATGCTGAATTCATAACCGGGGGTGACGGAAAATACCTTTGCGGATATGCCATTGAGAAAATGTCCAAATCAATGTATAATGTGGTTACTCCTGACGATATTATTGAGCAGTACGGCGCCGACACCCTTCGCATGTATGAAATGTTCCTTGGCCCTCTTGAACAGGCTAAACCATGGGATACAAACGGAATTGACGGGGTATTCAAGTTTTTTATCAAAGTATGGAAACTTTTTCATGACAAAAACAACCGTTTCAATATCTCCGACGAGGAACCGACAACCGGGGAGCTGAAAATTTTGCATACAGCAATTAAGAAAGTGAGGGAGGATATTGAAAGGTTCTCTTTCAATACATCGGTTAGTGCCTTCATGATATGCGTCAACCAGCTTTCATCCATTAAGTGCAACAAACGCGCGATTCTTGAGAAACTACTTGTTCTTCTTTCACCGTTTGCACCCCACATAACAGAAGAGTTATGGGAAAAGTGCGGTAAAAAGGAGAGCATTGCCAATGCCGGATTCCCCGAACATAATCCAGGTTACCTGAAAGAAGATTATGTAAAATACCCCATAACATTCAACGGTAAAATGAAGTTTACCCTTGATTTTCCCGCCGATATGAAACCTCCTGAAATTGAAGAATCTGTTCTGGATAATGATAGTGTAAAAAACCAGATAGGTGACAAAAAAGTTAAAAAAGTAATTGTAGTACCCAAAAAAATAGTAAACATAGTAATATAATATGCGAACCAGTATTAAAATAGTTATCCGATGGATTAATACCTACATAGTTATCACTTTCGGATTGTTCATTCATGCACTGGGATGGACTGCTTTTCTTATCCCTGCAGAGATCACAGGGGGTGGTATTACAGGAGTTGCAACACTTATTTACTATGCTTCCGGCTTTCCGGTTGGTGTAAGTTACCTTGTAATAAACTCCTTTTTTCTTCTGATCTCATTCAGGGTACTTGGATTGAACTTCGGGATAAAAACCATTGTCTCAGTTGCTATACTTTCATTTATGCTTGGGGTTCTTCAGCAGGTTGTGCCGGACCCGATAGTGCAGGACACTTTTCTTGCAACTGTTATTGGCGGAATACTTGCAGGTGCGGGAGTAGGTATCGTTTTCACACAGGGAGGAAGTACCGGGGGAACCGATAATATTGCTATGATAATAAACAAATACAGGAACATTACTCCCGGAAGGATAATCCTTTATCTTGACCTGATAATAATCTCCAGCTCGTACCTGATATTTGCATCACTTGAAAAAATGGTATATGGATACGTTACAATGGCAGTTGCTGCTTATGCCATTGATATGGTCTTGTCAGGATCCAAGCAAACATACCAGTTGTTCATATTTTCACCAAAATATGAAGAAATTGCAGATACAATATCTGAGAACGTAAGAAGAGGAATAACCCTGATTGAAAGTGAAGGATGGTACACTAAGCAAAAGACCAAAATAGTTATGGTGCTTATAAGAAAACATGAGACAAGTGATATTCTGCGCATAGTTAAAAGAATAGATCCTGATGCTTTTGTTTCCCAGAACAATGTAATGGGTGTTTACGGGAAAGGGTTTGAATTGCTTAAACATTAACCAGATTTTCAACTAACTGCTTTTTATGCTTTAATGTCGGGCAGGGCAAAAAAATTTTCTTAAAATACCCCTGAAGATGAAACCCGCACAGATAAAAATGTGTAAAAAGGAATACACTACATAAAACCGGATATGCAGAAGAAACAAAAGCTTTTTGTTTTATTGTTCTACCTGACCACTACAATTATTGCAGTAAGGTTCTTGTACACCTTCTTCATGCCTGAATATGCAGATGAAAGCGATTTGGTGATAAGAGCCGAACAACCTGATTATGAAGAGCTGGTATTTGAAAAAGAATATGGAGTAGCGGTTGATTCTTTTCACATTGAAAGAGGTAGTATAACCCGTAATCAAAACCTATCAAACATTCTCTCAGAATATAATGTGAGCCGCCAGACAATTCATAATATTTCACTATTGCCTAATGAAATCTTCGATGCAAGGCGAATGCGCGCCGGGAATAATTATGCGGTCTTTGTGTCGGCTGACAGCACTGAAACGGCTCACTATTTCATTTATGAAGAGGATCCTGTCAAGTTCGTAAGAATAAAGCTCACAGACTCCATCAGTGTCGCAAGGGGGAAAAAAATAATTGACCCCAGAAGAAAAACCACATCAGGGTATATAAAGACATCTCTCTGGAACACTGTGACTGACAGCGGTTCTGATCCAATGATAGCCATATTGCTTTCAGAAATATTTGCCTGGAGCTTTGATTTTTTCAGGCTGCAAAAAGATGACCATTTCAAGATTATTTATGATGAGAATTATGTAGACAGTAACCGGGTTGGTATTGGAAAAATACATGCCGCTTATTTCAACCACAGGGGTAAAAGTTTTTATGCCATTCCTTTTGAACAGGACAGTGTTTTGAGCTTTTATGATACCGACGGGAACAGCCTCAGAAGAACATTCCTTAAAGCCCCGCTTCGATTCAACAGAGTAAGCTCAGGGTTCTCACACTCAAGGATGCATCCTGTTCTGGGAGTATACCGTCCCCATCTCGGAATTGATTATGCAGCGCCGTCAGGAACTCCGGTTTATGCTATCGGCGACGGGGTGGTGGTTGAAACAACCTACAGGTCTGCTGAAGGAAGAATGATCAGGATCAGGCATAACAGCGTATACACCTCGGGATATCTGCACCTTAGAAATTTTGCACAAGGGATTAAACCCGGTGTAAAAGTCGAACAGGGAGAAGTAATTGGATATGTTGGGGCTACCGGACTGGCAACCGGTCCGCATCTGGATTTCAGGATGTGGAGGAACGGTCAGCTGGTGAATCCGTTAAGCATTGAATCACCACCTGTTGAACCGGTAAGAAAGGAAAAGATGGGAGAGTTCTACAAGGTAAGCGAAAAATGGTTAAGAGAACTGGATATGTTAGTTGCCGACCAGTAATTTTTCTATCACTCTCGGGTAATGCTTGTGTTCCAGTTCCTGTACCCTTTTTGACAACGATTCGGGTGTGTCGTCAGGCAATACATTACAAGTTGCCTGAAAAATAATACTGCCGCGGTCGTATTCCTCATCTACACAGTGAATGGTAATGCCCGTCAGATTTTCACCGTTACGGATTACGGCTTCGTGTACTTTCATCCCGTACATACCTTTACCCCCGTATTTTGGCAGAAGTGCAGGATGGATATTGACAATCCGCCCTTCATATTCCGATATTAAAGACTGTGGTATCAGCAATAAAAAACCTGCCAGAACTATCAGGTCTATCCTGTTTTCAAGCAGTTGTCCCAACACTTTGTTGCTATTGTAAAGCTCACCCTTAGTAAACAATACAACCGGAATATTTTCCTTTTCAGCCCTGCATACAGCTCCTGAACCGGGCTTGTTTGAAAGCAAAAGAGATACTTCAACTTCTTTGTGATGCCTGAAATAACGGGCTATTGACTGAAAATTTGTACCAGATCCGGATGCAAATATTGCTATACGTTTCATTTAGAGTTCATTTATAATTTCTTACAAGGGGTGTTCTGTCTGAAGCATTATGGTCTGTATGCCCCGGCATACCGAAATAATTGGGATATTCACTGAAATATTAAAAAATAACCAAAAATGTTTGATAATTTTGCTTTATTGTATTTCTTTGCAAAGTTAAAATTTATTACTAATTAAAATTTTAAAGTTATGTCAGACATTGCATCAAGAGTAAAAGCAATAATCGTTGATAAACTTGGAGTAGATGAAAGTGAAGTGACTCCTGAAGCCAGTTTTACTAATGATTTGGGTGCAGACTCCCTGGATACGGTTGAATTGATAATGGAATTCGAAAAAGAATTCAATATGTCTATTCCTGACGACAAAGCTGAAAATATCGGCACTGTGGGCGAGGCGATCAAATACCTTGAAGAAAACACAAAATAGATTTTATACCTAATTTCACCTGTCCTCAACTGTTTTTCAGCCGCAATTACCTGGTAAGGTTTTATATAATAAGGTTAGCTGGTTTGAGACCGTTGAAATTAACAAAACCTATTTTTGAATCTTTTAACCAAATTTGAAAGAATGCAGTTAAAGCGAGTAGTAGTAACAGGGCTTGGAGCAATTACTCCAATTGGAAAGAATGTTGAATCTTACTGGAACAGCCTTAAAAACGGGGTAAGTGGTTCAGAGCTTATTACTCGCTTTGATACCACCAAATTTAAAACGAAATTTGCATGTGAGGTAAAAGATTACAAACCCACCGATTATTTTGACCGTAAGGAATCGCGGAAACTAGACCCTTACGCCCAATATGCATTGATTGCTTCAGATGAAGCGGTGAAAGACTCAAAACTGGAAGCAGAAAACTTCGACAGAGATAATGCTGGAGTAATATGGGCTTCAGGTATTGGCGGCATTGATACGTTTTTGGAGGAAATAAAAGGGTTCGTGAACGGGGAATACACCCCCCGTTTCAGCCCTTTCTTCATCCCAAAAATGATTTCTGATATTGCAGCCGGGCACATTTCAATTAAATACAGTTTTCGCGGACCAAATTTCAGCACGGTTTCTGCATGTGCTTCATCAACAAATGCCATAATTGATGCATTCAACTATATCCGGCTTGGCAAGGCAAATCTTTTCATAACCGGAGGGTCGGAAGCATCAATAAATGAAGCAGGAGTAGGTGGTTTTAATGCCATGCAGGCAATTTCTACCAATAATGAAAACTACCAAAAGGCTTCAAAACCTTTTGATGCAAAACGAGACGGATTTGTAATGGGAGAAGGAGGCGGAGCCATTATACTTGAAGAGTACGAACATGCAATAAAACGCGGGGCTCCCATTTACGCAGAAGTCATAGGGGGAGGAATGTCGGCCGATGCTTATCATCTCACTGCACCCCAGCCTGATGGAATAGGAGCATCATTGGTTATGGAACGCGCCCTTCAGGATGCAGGAATTAACCCGGAGGATATTGACCATATAAATTCTCACGGTACAGCAACCCCCCTTGGAGATATTGCAGAAGTAAAGGCTATAAAAAAGGTGTTTGGAGAACATGCCTACAATATTAATATCAATGCAACCAAATCTATGACAGGGCACCTTCTCGGAGCTGCAGGAGCTGCTGAAGCAATTGCATCAATACTTGCATTAAAGCACAATTTAGTGCCTCCAACCATTAATTATGAAAATGAAGATCCTGAACTGGACAATAAGTTAAATTACACTTTTCACAAAGCGCAGGAAAGAGATGTAAATGTTGTACTCAGCAATAACTTCGGTTTTGGAGGCCACAATTCATCAGTTATCTTTAAAAAGCTTAACGGCTAAAGTGGTCAATTTTCAGTTAAAGGCACATAATTTCCTGCAGACCTTAAAGAAAGGCTTGCCTGGAAGAATTATAAGGATTACCGGGGTCATTCCCGGTAATTTACTTTATTACAAAATTGCACTCACCCATAAGTCAAATTCATCAAATCTTAATAACAGTTCATCGCTAAACAACGAGCGACTCGAATATCTTGGGGATGCAATTCTGAATGCAGTAATTGCAGACTTCCTGTTTTACAGGTTTCCAAATGTTGAAGAAGGTTCTCTGACAAAAATGAGGGCTGAAATTGTTAATCGTGCTAATTTGAACAGGATTGCAACAGGAATAGGAATTGAAAGGATAATGTCCCATAATACTGAACTGGCACTGGTTAAAAATATATATGGTAACGCCCTTGAAGCTTTTATAGGAGCTGTCTTTGTAGACAAAGGTTATAACAGGGTTAAGAAGTTCATTGTTAAAAGACTAATCGACAGGCATGTGAATCTGAAAGAGCTGCAGAAAAACGACTCTGATTATAAAAGCAAAGTGTTAAGGTGGGTTGAAAAAAACAACCGGCAGATTTCATTCCAAAGCGACCAAACTGAAACCGGGATAAAAAACAGAACTCCCCTTTTCACTGTGTCAGTTAAAATATCTGACCTCTGCACAGCACAGGGCAAAGGAGAAACAAAGAAGGAAGCACAGCAGAATGCATGCAAGCAGGCTCTGAAAATGATCGAAGCATAATATAAAGTCTAAACAAACCTGGATCTGAATGAAAAAAAAAGTTCACAAACTCTCCGGGCTTGGCAGAACCACTTTCAGGCTTATCGGTATCTCCTGCCACGAAAGCGATTACAGGCTAACCTGGTCAATAAACAGTCAGCTGGGCTTTTCATTCAAAAAAGCCGAAAATCATACCATTTCAAACCCCCATTCAGGGGAGAAAATGGAATTCACAATGTTCTCCTTTAAAATTCCAGAAACTTCCCTTAAATACAACTTAATATCAAACAGGTGCGACAACGGTTTCCTTATAGAAAATTTAAGGAATATCGATTTTTTGCTGCAGATTTTCGGCGAAATTGAAGGTGGCGAAATTAAAAAAATTGTCACCGCCATTAATGGAGTTGATCTTGTATCTGCTGCTTTTGAACTAAAAGTGAATGAATCCGACAGGTATTCACACCTTATGCCATCCGAATAGATTTATTAAACGAGATTATTCTGAAACTTAAAATGGATTGGTATTGCCAATCAAAGCGCAAACCGGCCCGGAATCACCTCATATAATTCAAGGTTATTCAATGGAACTCCGCAACTCGTGTTATATTCAGTCCGGATCGGCATAACCTTGAATGAATTCCCGGCTCAGTATCTTTTTCTGCCTTCCAAAAATAGGCTATACAGGTTTATTCATACAATTGAAGGGAAAAATTAACGTTTAAAATATACTCCGGTGTTAAGAGGCTATTTAATTTATATTTAACTGTGTTAAAAAGTGTTAAATAATAATTTATAATCTTTTACACTTTTATATTTGTATTGTTATGGGTAAAAAACTTATATCGCTTCTTATAAGCATAATGGCCATGGCTATTATCGGGCTGGTAATTGTACAGAGTTACTGGATTATCAATGCTGTTGAAGTCAAGAATCAGCAGTTCCGTCAGCTTGCCTACAGAACCATTTACAGTATTGTTCATGAAGTAGAAAAACAGGAGGTACGCACCCTTTTCCTTAGTGAAATGCGTCCCGATGTGAGGGACAGTACAGTCTATTCCTCGGGATTCGTGAGCCAACTCAACCAGGATTTCCCAAGTCTGGGAAGAAATAATCCAATGCAGCAGAACGAAAACTTTCTCTTTTCAAAGGAGTTTGGAATAATTAAACCGGGACAGCAGATGGGGTCGTTCAAGGTTATAGAAGACGGTGCTCTTAACATCTCTTTACATTACATCGACTCACTCGTAGGTTTCCCGGAAAACTTTTTTAACTCATTAGATCTTACAGGCTTCAATATAAGAAATGCTCTTTCCCAAAGGGAGATTATTAAAAAGATCATGTACAACATGACCAATCCCAACCAGAAGATTGAAGACAGAATAAACAAGACTTACCTGGACTCAATCATAGGCAAGGAGATGTTAAATGCAGGGATAAATACAAAATATGAATTTGCGGTAAGAAACGATGCGGGAGAATATGTAATACATACAGATAATTTTGAAGAAAATTCTGAAATGCTTGTCAGAAGGCTTTTCCCGAACGATATTTTTATGCGTCACAATTACCTGGCAGTTTATTTCCCGGAACAGCAGTCATATATATTTCAATCGCTTGGGTTTATGGTTAGCTCTTCAATCTCCCTTATACTTATAATCCTTGGCACTTTTGCTTTCACCATTTATATTATTATCCGGCAAAAGAAGCTTTCACAGATGAAAAACGATTTTGTGAACAATATGACTCATGAGCTTAAAACCCCTATTTCAACAATATCGCTTGCATCACAAATGCTTCATGACAACTCAATACCGGTTGAACAGAAAAATATTGGAAACATATCGAATGTTATAATGGATGAAAGCAAAAGGTTGGGATTCCAGGTGGAAAAAGTGTTGCAGATGTCAATTTTTGAGCAGGGCAACCTTAAACTGAAACTTCAGAAAATAAACATTCATGATCTTATCGCCAATGTTGTAAATAATTTTGCAATCCAGGTAAGGAACCAGGAAGGTGAAATTATTCAGAACCTGCATGCTGAAAATTACCATCTAAATGTTGACGAGGTACATTTCACAAACATTTTATTCAACCTTCTCGACAATGCACTCAAATACAGTAATGAAAAGCCGGTAATAAACATTGTTACCAAAAGCAGCAGAAACAATTTTATACTTTTATTAAGTGATAACGGAATCGGAATCAGAAAAGAAGACCAGAAGAGAATTTTTGAGCAGTTCTACAGGGTTCCAACCGGCAATATACACAATGTAAAAGGGTTCGGACTGGGATTAAGCTATGTAAAAAAAGTGATTGACGGACATAACGGTACAATTACAGTTGAAAGCGAACCCAGGAAAGGCACCAGATTCGAGATCGTACTCCCTATTAAATATCAGAATAATGACAAAACCAAAAACCAGGATATTGCTGGCTGAAGATGACGAAAATCTTGGAATGCTTCTGAGAGAATATCTTAATGCAAAAGGGTTTGAAACCAAACTTTTTGCCAACGGCGACTCTGCATTCCGCGATTTTATAAAAAACACATATGACCTGTGTATACTGGATGTAATGATGCCTGTTAAGGATGGCTTCACCCTTGCCAGGGAAATCAGAGAAAGTAACCTTGAAATACCGTTCATTTTCCTTACGGCAAAATCAATGAAGGATGATGTAATAAAAGGTTTTACAATCGGTGCAGACGATTACATTACAAAACCGTTCAGCATGGAAGAGCTGCTGTTCAGGATAGAAGCTATACTCAGGAGAACCGGAAGCAAAGCTGAATTACCGGAAAAATTCAATATAGGTAAGTATGTTTTCGATACAAACAAGCAAACTCTCCAGATAAACAACGAAATTATACGTCTTACAACAAAGGAAACGGAACTGCTTAAGCTTCTCTGCAACAACAACAACAAAATACTTGACAGGAACTTTGCCCTGAAAACCATATGGAGTGAAGACAACTACTTCAATGCCAGAAGCATGGATGTGTATATAACCAAGTTGCGCAAATACCTGAAAAATGACCCCTCGGTTGAAATAATCAATGTCCATGGCAAAGGATTCAAGCTGGTAATGTAGGATAACTCTTTTTTATTACCTTTGCTTTCCGGGCTTCCGGCAATAAATTTTATGTCCCTGCAAATTCTCGTCACTCATGGTAAAAAAAATTTTTATTTTCCTATTGGCGATAGCGGTACTTCCGACTCCATTAAGGTCTCAGGAATATGCCCTCCCATCCGTAACCCTCGGTGAAAACGCACAAATAACAATGCTCACCTGTTCCCCCGGCGATGAGTTGTATTCTGTCTTCGGCCACAGCGCAATCCGTGTAAGGGATTTTGAGCAGAAACTTGACTGGGTTTTCAATTACGGTACGTTCGATTTTGCCGATCCAAATTTTTACGTGAACTTCGTTAAAGGTCGGCTGAACTATATTCTTTCGGTTGTTGATTACCGGCATTTCCAACATGAATATATGCTTGAAGGAAGATGGATTTACGAGCAGGAGCTCAATATTGACAACAAGCAGAAACAGGAACTATTTGATTCACTTGTAATAAATTACAATATACCCGAATACCGTTACTATTTATACGATTTCTTTTTTGATAACTGTGCAACACGTATACGCGACGTTTTTACAGAAGCAATCGATACCGAAATAGTCTTTGACTACAGCACACTTGAAAAAGGTCAATCATTCAGGGACCTTCTTCAGCCATATCTGGCAGAGAAACCGTGGGCACGCCTTGGCATAAACCTTATACTGGGGAGGCCGGCTGACAGGATTGCAGATCCCTGGGAATACATGTTTCTGCCGGATCATATGATGGAAGTTTTCGAGCATGCATCGTTAAATTATAATAACGAGCAAGTACACTTCACTCCCGGAAGCAAGGTTATACTTGAAGGACGTGACATGAACGAAAGCGGTTTTACCATAACTCCCTTTCCTCTGCTGATTCTTTTTCTTTTAGCCGGAGTGATTATCTCCTACCGCGACCTGAAAAGGGGAAGCCTTTCAAAATGGTTTGATATCACTGTTTTCACTATAGCGGGTCTTTTGGGCTCTCTTTTCGTGTTTATGTGGATTGGGTCGGAACATTATGTAACAAACCGCAATTTCAACCTTTTGTGGGCACAACCACTCCATATACCTATGGTTTTACTTCTCCTTTCAGTTTCAAAGGCTGTAAATTTAAAATTTTACTATTTCGGGGCAAATGCCATTTTGACACTTCTTTTCATCCTGTTTTGGTTTGTTATTCCACAAGACCTGCCATTAGTAGTTTTGCCGTTCCTGTTAACATTAATATTGAGATCTGCATTAATCTCCAGGAACATGTCAATTGCCATGAACAACTGACCCTGATCCGGAATTATTCCACGCTCTGTTTTTTGCATGATATTTGATAACGGATAACATACAAAAGAAGGGTTTTTGAAAGTATCTAAATTTCTTTGAAGTATGTCTAAACTGAAAAAGGAACTTGGATTAATTGATATAATTGCTATTTGTACCGGGTCTATGTTCAGCTCCGGATTTTTCCTGCTACCGGGAATTGCAGCACATGAAGCAGGCCCTGCCGTATTTCTGAGTTACCTTCTTGCAGCCATACTAATAATGCCTGCAATGTTCAGCATGGCGGAACTTGCAACAGCTATTCC
>SLCF01000019.1 GCA_007125955.1 Bacteroidales bacterium
ACCTCGCTTGCATAGCGGGCGCTTCCTTCAATAGGATGGCGCATTACAATCATATCGCTGTAATTGGCGACAGTGCAGATAGTGTCTTTAAGCGACTCACCTTTCTGGACACTTGAAGATGAGGAATCGGTAAAACCGATAATCTGTCCGCCAAGCCTGCTTACGGCACTCTCGAAGCTTAGTCTTGTGCGGGTTGAAGGCTCAAAAAAAAGGGTTGCCACAACCCTCCCGTTGAGGAGATTTTGTATCGGCTCTTTTTCAAATTCCTCGGCAAGGTCGAGCACTTTAATACACTCTTCCTTGCTGTAATCGTTAATGGAAATAAGGCTTTTGTTCAGCATTTTTTGATATTTGAATTTTGCAAACTGTTATATAACATTTGTTGTAAAAATATGCAAGAAGCAATGAAGTTAAAACAGTTGTTAATTTTTTATTGATAACTTTTTCATACTGTTTCCAGGAATTTAACAACGCTTACAGAATCGGATTTTTTAAGCTTCACTACAAAAGGTTCTGACCTGTCCCTGCGAACCGATACTATAATCCTGCAATCAATGCCAAAATCCTGCTCCAACTGTTCGGCGCCTTCTTCCTTTATTACACTCATTACATGATTCATAGCCGGGTAACCGAATCTAACCTCGAATATGTGATCAACCGTTCTTTTTGCAATGGTTGCATTTTCAATGGCATCGGCGGCTGCACTCTTGTAAGCGTTTATCAATCCTCCGACACCCAGCAGAGTGCCACCGAAGTACCTTACAACAACTATCACTATGTTGGTGAGATCGTATTTCCTGATTTGTCCAAGTATGGGCCTTCCTGCAGAGCCTGACGGCTCCCCGTCATCATTGAACCGGTAATGCTCTTTTGCTGCACCCAATCGCCATGCATAACAGTGGTGCCTTGCGTTGTGATGTTTTTTCCGGAGTTCTTGCAGTTTATCTTTTATCTCTTCCCCGGTTTTCACTGGCCATGCATAAGCAATAAATTTACTACCGCGGTCTCTGAAAAGACCTTGCGACTTTTTTTCTATTGACAGGTAAGTGTCGTTTGCCACAACTCAAATATTATGATATGTGAAAGCCAGGATGTAAATAGCTATGAATGAAAAAACTATCCCAATCCAGTTAAGCCTTGTAATCTTTTCCCTGAAAATGATTATTGCGGAAATGGCGGTCAATGCAACAATACCTACATTGTTCAGGGCAAAGACCACTGAACTGTCAAATGGACTATGGTTAAGGGCATTGACAAAAAAGAAGAGCGTTCCCCAATTACTTATACCAAGTAATGTGCCAAACAAGAGGGTTTTGCCCTTTAGAAGACTTTTAAAAGGTTTCCGGGTAAATCCCCTGGCTACCAGACCGCTAAAAGCGGAACAGGAAAACAGAACAGCCGAGAAAAGGAAAATATTCGAATCATCTATAAATGCTTCCTGTGTGTATTTTACCATTGAGTCAACAATCCCGCTGCCAAAAAACAAAATGAATGGCAAAAGCATATACTTAGGCGGTATTTTAACACTTTTATGCCGTATTGATGTGAACACAACGGCAAGCAGTGCAAGTGCAAGGCCAGCAACCTTAAGAGTTCCAAGTGGTTCGGTGTAATAAAGTATCGAAAAGATTATGGGTATAACAACCGACATTTTTCCTGCTACCGACGAAACGGTTACACCTACTTTTTGAGCAGTGAGACCAATAACATAAAACATTACGACGAACAGGATCCCGATAACAATTGCCGGGCCAAGCCATGTTTCAAAACTGATATCCGAAAAAGCGCCTGTCCTGTTAAGTCCAAAACCGAGGCAAAGTGCAGCAATATAGTTTATGATGATGGCATTGAAGGTGTTGACCCTGTTTTTTTCAATGAACTTGAAAATAACAACAACCGCGGTGGATGACAATATGCTGAAAAACAGGAATATCAAATTATCACTTTATGATGCCATTAAACATATCAGAAGGCAAAAATAATCAAAAACTTGTCCTTGTGTCATTTTTCAGGAGAGTTTAATTTTAAAAACATCCGAAACAGTCGAAAACGGCGTGGGTTTCAAAAAATTGACGAAAAATGTTTTATATTCGTAATTTTACATGGAAATTATAAGGGAATCCGCTTTTTAAGTATACTGACGGAGTGGGTTCTTTGATTTTCAGACCAAAAAACCATTTAAACCAAAAACAAAATTTGCACTCATGAAAAAAACTGCTTTAAATCTATTTGCTGCATTACTGCTTGTAATATATGTAAGCGCATGTGCCCCGGAAAGAGATCAGATGGTATTCCCGGGCGAAGAATGGGAAAGATGGGAGTCGGCCGAAGCGGCTGGATATGACCCTGCAACCCTTCAGGAAGTTACTGCCTTTATTGACGAGAACATGAATACATCAGGGATGATGGTAACTGTGAACGGCAGGGTATTGTACGAATACGGTGACATGGAAGTCCTCAGCTACCTGGCCTCTGTGAGGAAAAGTATTCTGGCAATGTTGTACGGCATTTACGTTGAGGATGGCACAATAGATCTCGACCTGACACTTGAAGATATGGATGTCGATGACCATGAAGGCCTGCTGCCGATTGAAAGGCAAGCTACTGTGAGAAACCTCATTGAAGCAAGATCCGGCGTTTTTCATCCGGCATCCAATGCGGGCGATGATTTATCCAGTGCACCCGAAAGGGGGTCGAAGGAGCCGGGCTCCTATTATCTTTATAGCAACTGGGACTTTAATGCGGCTGGTGGCGTATTTGAAATGTTAACCGATAAGGATATTTACGATGCACTTGAAGAAGACCTTGTAATCCCATTGCAGATGCAGGATTTTGTTCGCGACATGCACCGTAAATCAGGAAACCTCGAAAGATCAAGATTCCCCGCCTACCACATGCACCTTTCAACCAGGGATAAGGCACGCATTGGCCATCTTATGCTCAATATGGGTGAATGGGACGGGGAGCAGATCATCTCCGAAGAATGGGTCAAAAAATCAACCAGTCTCATTACACCTCTTGAAGAGATGAACCCTGATAGAAGGCGTGACGGTTACCTCGGTTACGGTTACATGTGGTGGATTTATGACGGTGAAAGGGTTGAAGATGAAGACAGCCCGTGGCGTGGTGCTTACACAGGACGTGGTGCCCTTGGGCAATGGATAACCGTTGTTCCAAAACTGAACATGGTGATCTCCCATAAAACCACCAGGGATGAGGATGGGACGACCAACTGGCCCGAGTATGATGAAATGTTGCATATGTTGTTTGATGCAAGACTTAATTAACAGATCCGGCAGATAAATCATTGTCGTATGGCCGGATTTTTTAAACAATAGAAGGCAAAGCATTGTTACTGTTACAATGTTTTGTCTTTTTAATATGCCCTGTCCGGCATATTTTTACAGCCCGGCAGGACATCCGGCAAGCTTTTAGAGTTAAACAGAAAGGCAATCAAATCAGTTTAACAAATAAAATTTAAGAAATGGATAAGCAAAAACCGGGATTATTATCAATCTGGTCTGCCCAGATCAGGGCAAATTTTCTGTTACTGGCAGTATTGCTTGTTTGTATAGGACTGGCATATACGTATAAGTTCAATCCTTCGTCATCAGGCAGCTTTAACTGGCTTCACGCCATTCTTGTAATGGCAGGGGCTGTATTTTCTCACATTTCCGTGAACCTTTTCAATGAGTATTTTGACTTTATATCCGGAGTTGATTTTAAAACAAAGCGAACACCTTTCAGTGGCGGAAGTGGAATGCTTGTCAGGGGTTATACCAAACCAGGCCCTGTTCTGGCAGCAGCAGTATCTTTCCTGCTGGCAGCCCTTGTAATCGGAATATATTTCACTATAGTATCGCACCCGGTTATTGCATTTTTTGTTATTACCGGCGGACTGACTATTGTCCTTTATAACGGACTGCTATCCAGGCTTATGCTGGGCGAATTGTTTGCCGGATTGACCCTCGGGACTTTCGTGGTTATAGGGACTTACATTGCCATGACTGCCAACCCCGGCATACCTGTTTCAGAAACAGTGCCCTTAGGATTGCTGCTGCTTTCGATCCCTCCAGGGATCCTGACCTCCCTTTTACTTCTGCTAAATGAATTTCCCGATGCGGAAGCTGACAAAACAGGAGGGAGGAAGCATATTGTAGTCAGACTGGGTAAGCGTAAAGCTGCTTACGTATATGTTGCCGGGATATTTCTTACATTCGGGACAATCTTGTTTTTGCCCATTGCCGGATTAGCATCAGGATGGATCTTTATAGCGTTGTTACCTTTGCCGATTGCTATGAGATCTGCAGTGATTGCTGTCAGGCACAACCGTACTCCTTCACTTATGGTTACGGCACAGGCCAATATTGTTGCCACTGTGCTGGGCACAGATTTTCTGCTGGCGCTTGCAATCCTGATTTGACAATTATTTATAAAAAGGCAGGCTGCTGCCAGCCGCCATCGGGAGGAAGCCGAAACTTGCAATCCTGATCTGACAAACCTTTATAAGTAAGGTTATCTCTGTTTTTTTGCAATATTATTTCGGCGGAGCCTGCATTCGTTAAATTTATTGTATTTCCGGTGCCGGGGTTTCTTTTTTAAGTACGTAGCTTGTCTCTTTTTCGGTCACCACCATTTCTATTACATTGAGAGTTATAAGGTTGACAAGTATTATCTCTGCACGTTTTTTTGAAAGGTTTCCGATCTTCCTGAAACCGGAAAAGGTTATACTCCGGTTTTCCCTTAAGTAATTCAGGAGAAGTTTCTCATTGTCAGAGTATTTCACGAATGTGCCGATTTTTCTTTTACCCCGCCTCCAGACTTTGAGCTGGATACTGTTTGCAAGCAGATTCTGGTCTTTTATCCTTATGTAAGCAAGCCATTTACCGTTCTCATCCTTTGCATAATGGGGAATGGTTTTACTTTTCGGTATGGTAACCTCGAGAACCGTTTTCCCTTCAATGTCCCAGGGAGTAACCCTGAAAGGCACCTCAGGCCGGCAGTACATTCCGGCCGCTGCTTCTATCATGTAATACTCCTCGTCTGAGCGTACCCCGGCAATCCGCCCGTTGTCCTTCACTCCGACAAGCAGTTTTCCGCCACCGGTATTTGAAAATGCCACCAGCGTTCGGGCAATTTTCCGTGAGTCGGATATCTCAAACTTGAAGTCCACGGATTCATTTTCCCCACCCGCTATAAGTTGATTTATATGAGTGCTCACGCCACGGCTGTTATGAAATTATAAAATAAGTTAGCTAATTTAATAATGACAGGATGAAAATATTATTGCCCATTTTGGGTTAACTTTTTCAGGAGCATTCTTACACTCTCAACCGAATCAATATAATAAGCCGCCTTTGTAGATTTTGTGCCAACCTTTATTGTAAATGCCTTATCAGGCAGTGCGCCAAAGGTATATTCATCAGTCCAGTCATCTCCCAAAGCAATTATAAAGTCGTATTCTTCTTCAGCAAGTTTGAGTGAGGCAGCCCTGCCTTTGTTTATACCGGAGTTTTTTATCTCAATTACCTTGTCGCCGTCCATTATCTCGAGGTTCAGATTTGATACAAGGTCTCTCAGCTCAGCCTTCAGCTCCCAGGATCTCTGGATGCCAAGGTCGGGGTCAGCATCCCTGTAATGCCAAACCAGGGAGTAGTTCTTCTCTTCCAGAATCGATCCCGGAGTTCTGTCAACATAAAAATCTATTGTTGGACGAATTATATCCATCCAGTTTTTATCTATCTTTTCTGCCATTCCCCATTCTTCACCGGGATCTTTTATCCACACTCCATGCTCAGCCACGAAACATATTCCCTTGTATTTCCCCATCCACTCTTCCAGGGTTTCCTTGTCCCGTCCGCTGATAATAACCAAAGTGTTTTTATTCTCACCCTCCAGGCTGTCCAGGATAGAATAAAGCTCCTTGTCGGGTTTTGCCTCCTGGGGGTCATTATGGAAACCTGTAAGGGTCCCGTCATAATCCAGGAAGAAAATGCGTTTTGAAGATTTCCGGTATGATGATGCAATCTTGTTAATTACTTTATCGGAAATTTTGCGTGTATAATTTATTTCCTGGACTCCCTTAACAGAATCGAGGCTTTCAAGGAGGTGGTCTGTCCATTTTTTTACATTGTAAGCCTTCAGGCGTTTGCGAAGGACACTGTTGCGCTCTTTCTGTTCTTCCAGGGGCATTTTAAGAGCATCTTTTATTGCCGTTGCAAACTCAAGGTTATTGTAGGGGTTTACAATCAGCGCTTCATTCATCTCTCTGGATGCACCGGTGTGTTCACTTAATATCAGCACTCCCCGTCCATCTGTTTTGCATGCAACAAACTCTTTGGCTACAAGGTTCATCCCGTCCCTGAAGGGAGTAATGATGGCAGCGTAGCAGAAATTGTAAAACTCAACCATCTCCTCTCTTGTAACATTCCGGTAAAAATACCTTACAGGAATCCAGTCTATGTTACCGTATTTACCGTTTATCCTGCCGACAGTTTCATCAACCCTTTTTTTTAAAACTTTATACTCATCAACTATTTCATATGCAGGAAGGACAAAAAAGATCAGTACCACCTTCCCGTGATATGAGGGATTTTTTTCAAGGAAAAGCTCAAAGGCATCCAGACGGTTTGGGATACCCTTTGCATAGTCCAGCCTGTCAACAGATAGAATAAACTTAACATCTTCTTTCTGCCTGAAATTCTTTTTAAGATTCTGTATGGTTTTGCTCTTTTCATGAAGTTTTTCCGATTGCTTAACATAATAATCAAAGTCAATGCCCATGGGGAAATTGTCTATTTTCACCGTTCTTTCCCCAAGCTTTATTGTATTCAGCTTGTTGTCTATACCAAGCAACCTTCGTACACAACTCATGAAATGCCTTTCATAGTCAAATGTATGAAAGCCGATAAGGTCGGCTCCCAGCATTCCTTTCAGAATTTCAATGCGCCAGGGCAGTATTTTGAATATCTCATATGAAGGGAAAGGTATGTGCAGGAAAAAGCCAATTGAAAGATCAGGCATATCCTCCCTGAGCATTCCTGGAAGAAGCATCAGGTGATAGTCGTGTATCCATATTTTGTCCCCCTTTTTGGCGACCTTTTTTACCTTTTCTGCAAACTTGCGGTTAACCCTCTTGTAAGCCTTCCAGTATTTATTCTCAAATCTGCTGTACTGCAGAAAATAGTGAAAGAGAGGCCAGACCGTCTTGCTGCAGAAACCGGCATTATGATCTGATTTATCGTTTTTTGTAAGTTCAAGAGGATGGCAATCCTTTTTTTTCAGTTCAATGAAAATCTTCTTTTTCTCTTCCATTTCAAGGGAATCCGCTCTATTTCCTGCCCAGCCTATCCATTCGCATTTCCCGATATTGTAATATGCGTGGAGTCCTGAAGTGAAAATACCTGCCCTGGAAACCAGACCGGCTTCACCTTTTTCCCTGACAACCTGCAGGGGCAACCTGTTGGAAACAATTATCAGTTTACCCATAATTTTTAATGTTTTTGCATTTTTAAAGGGACTTTATCCTGCATAAAAGGTAATTAAAACAACTACAAAAGGTCGGTCAACAAGGACAAACCGTTTTTGTTTTTCCATTTTCTCATTAAAGTTACCAAATAGCAATGCCATAACAAAATATGAACAATAGTTATCATCCGGAAGCGGCGCGAACCGGGGAATATACATCCAGTAAACAAGTTCACTGCCGGAACGGTATTGATGATTAAAAAAAACTCCTCCTGCGGGTTAAAAAGTGTATAAGTTTAATGCCTGAACAGCATTCATGATTATCTAAAAACTCCTCTGCGGCTTAAACATTGTGAATGTTCACAGCCGTAATTCTTTTCATGGTTGTCTGAAATTCCGGGCTTCTGGCTGGTCAGCTTTCCACCAGTATCAGGTGTATTTTGTGTCTCTCATTGTAATATTTGCTGCCGGGAGGTGAGAAATAGTTCCTGTCGAAGATCTCCTCTTTTTCAACAGAGAGATTTTTTTCCTGCAATATTTCTTTAAGTTCATCTACTTTGCCGGTTTTGGCAATAATATAAAACCTGCCGGGCAGGCTGCTGGATAAACTGTCAATATCAAAAAGTAATGAAGGTTCTCCTGCTTCCCATACCGTCTCCGGATCAATTTCATAATAATGGTATAAAGGCAGTTCTTCCCTGTTCACGAATTGGTTGAAAGGCCTGTAATTGTCATTCTGCTGCATCATCTCGACTGTTTTCACTCCTATGCCGGCAGCAAGGACAGAGATCAAAACGGTAAGGTAAAATGCGTTTTTGAACCTGCCGGATATTGTATTTTGTAAGATAAATAAACCGGTTGCAACAAACGAAACACAACCTGTCAGGTACCAGAACATGTCCCGGCTTGTTTCGATATTCAGAAAGAAAATTAAAACCGGAAAACTCAGGCCGGTTAATCCAATCAAACCAAAGGATATGCGGGGTGTAATTTTTTCACACGTCTTTTTCAGATTCTGGAAATTGTTGAACAGGTAGTTCAGGTATATTGCCGTTGTTACTGCAAGCGGGATAAGTAATGGTACTATGTAGCGCGTCTTCTTTTCGGGGATTGCCGAAAGGAGTACTAGTCCGGCTATAACCCATATCCAGCTCAGTTTGTAAAGATCTTTTTCATTCACCCTTGATCTGATATATGGATATATCAGACTCATAAGGGCCGGAAGAGCCCATATCCCCGACTGGAGGAAAAAGCTCCAGTAATAATAAAACGGTCTGATATTATAAGAGCTCCAGTTTCCGGTCTCTTCCCTGACAATCTCCATAAACACTTCCGGGTCTACTATCCTGACATACAGAAACCAACTGCCTCCCGTCACTGCTGCTACAAGGATGAAAACGGCAAGCAAGGGAAATTTTTTGGCGGGGAGAGGGCTTTTAAAAGTGAAAAAGTAAGCTGCTAAAAAAGGAAGCAGAAGGGCGTATGGGCCGACAGGGCCTTTTGAAAGGATTGAAAGCCCTGTTGCCAAACCAGCCAGTAAAAGGAAACCGCTGTTTACCGATCTTACTCTTAAGAATTTGAAAAGGAAATATATGGCGGCAAACATGAATACATGTGTATATGTATCGGAGGGAGCTTCAAACCTTATTGCAACATAGTAGAAGGAGGTTGCAAGTACCAGGGAACTGTAAAGGGCAAGTTTTCCGTTTCCCGAGACATCCCTGACAAAGAGAAACATGATTAAAGGTCCCAGTGTGGCAATTATTGATGTGGGGAGGCGGCATGCAGCAATGCTGTTGTTCCCTCCCAGTTCCATAAACGGGGTGATAATCCAGGCCGGCAGGGGCGGTTTTTCATAGCGGGCTATACCGTTCATTGTGGTTAACAGCCAATTGGAATCGGAAATCATCTCCCTTGCAACAACAAAATTCCTGGCTTCCATGATGGTTACCTGCAAAATGCCAGGGTTGAAAAAATAGAGCCCTGCACAGACCACCAGCAAAAATGAAACGGGATGCCTTTCAATTGTCCTGATCATTTCTGTTCAGTAATATTAAGTTTCGTATATAAAAAATGCTTCCGAAAAGATGCCCTGCAATCAGAACAGGGTCTTTTCTGAATATTCCGTATGTAAGTATCAGAAGTGAACCGGATAAACTTATAAGCCAGAACCCCATGGGTAAAACAGATATTTTCTTTTGCTCGGAACAGATCCACTGATAAATGAACCTGAAGGTAAAAAGCACATGGGCAAACATGCCCAAAATGAAAAGCCATGTGGGTATATTGTGGTTAATCAGGAGCTTTTCAATATCGTTTTGATCGTTGGTTGCAGAATAAAAGACAATCAAAAGTGGTATGGCAAAGAAAAAATAGCGTGATAAGGGGGGGAATTTTTTCCACGAACCTATTAGCTGGATGTTTCTTATGTAGATGAAATAGGTAAGTGTTTGTCCCAGTATAATTGCAAAATCTTCCCTCATGTAACCGTAGACAAAAAGAAGAAAAGAGGCAAACAGGCTAATTTGCCAGAAAAATCTCGGGGCAATAACCTTTTTAATTCTTTCCGATGCCAGCCACTGGTATATTGTTCTCATTGAGAACATTGCCTGTGCGGCAAATCCTGTTGAATAAATAACCCATTCTGGCATTAACGTGAACTTTTCACCTTATATCTTATATATTTCTTTTTCATCCAGAGGTAAGCAAAACAGTCGGACAGGGGGCCCGGAATTCTGCTTATCAATCCGAAACTGGACTTTCCGGACACACGCTTATAATGCCTTACGGGAACCTGCTTGATTTTACCGTTTTGAAGCAGGATCATTGCCGGCAGGAACCGGTGGAGCCCCTTGAACATTGGTATTTTTTTTGCAAGTTCTGTTTTGATTATTTTCAGAGGACAACCGGTATCGTCCATTCCGTCATGAGTGAAAATGTTTCTTATTTTATTGGCAATTATTGAGCTAATTCTTTTTAAAAAATTATCTTTTCTGGTTGACCTGACTCCTGTTACAAGATCATATTCATCTGCAAACTCCAGCAGCAGGTTGAAATCTTGCGGATTGGTCTGCAAATCGGCATCGATATAACCTGTCAACGGAGTATCTACATGGTCAAACCCTGCTTTCAAAGCTGCGCTTAATCCTGTATTCCCTTCAAACTCGATAAAACTGAAATCTTTATTCCTTTCACAAATTTTTTCAATAATCACCTGACTGTTATCTTCAGAACCGTCATTGACAAACAGTACTTTAGTCCCTGCATTAGAATTTTCCATGAATTGTTCCAGGGACGATGAAAGTTGCTCCAGGTTTCCTTCTTCATTGTATACCGGCACTATTATTGTTAATTGCTTGTACATGAGAAGTTATTCTTTTTTATCACGCAAATATAAACATTAGATAAGTGCAATGCCAATTTGTTAATAACTGACATTATATTTTCTTTATGGATGCATTGATCCTTAGGTTGTTTATCATTATATTTAGGAATGTTAAAAACAGGTAAATCCAATGAGCTATTCTTTTGATGCAGTTATATTTGACCTTGACGGTGTAATAACCAGGACTGCAACATTGCACAGTGCTGCGTGGAAAAAGGTTTTCGATTCATACCTGAAGGAGAGGGAGGAAAAGTACGGGGAGCCCTTCAGGGAGTTTACAGTTAAGGAGGATTACCTGCCATATGTTGACGGTAAACCGAGGTATGAAGGGGTTGAGTCGTTCCTGAAATCAAGGGGTATTGAAATACCTTATGGTGACCCATCCGATCCCCCGGAGAAAGAGACATGCTGTGCAATTGGAAACAGGAAAAACAAAGCTTTCAATGAAATAATTCAAAGAGATGGGGTGGAGGTTTTCAGCTCAACAATACTCCTTATTGAAGAGCTGAAGCAGTCGGGCATAAAACTGGGTGTTGCATCATCAAGTAAAAACTGCAGGCTTGTGCTTGAACATGCAAAGTTGATTGAGTATTTCGGGACAATAGTAGACGGGACGGTATCTGCTGAGCTTGGTTTACGGGGTAAACCGGAACCGGACATTTTCACGAAGGCATGCAGTAACCTTGGTGCGGGAATTCACCGTTCCGTAGTTGTTGAGGATGCTGTATCAGGAGTTCAGGCGGGAAAGAGGGGCAATTTCGGACTCGTTATCGGAGTTGCAAGGGATGACAACAGCCTGGAGCTAAAAAAAAACGGAGCTGACCTGGTTGTAAGAGATATTGAAGAGCTAGGGGGTTTTGACAGGATTGAAAAATGGTTTGCCGAGGACCTGATTGATGATTCCTGGAGATTGAACTTTTACGGAGCTGGCAGCGAAAAAGAAAGAGCCAGGGAAATACTCACGGCTACAGGTAACGGTTTTATCATAAACCGCCACTCTGTTGGGGAGATGAACTTTCCATCATCTTATATGTCCGGGTCTTTCAAAAATGAAACCGGAAAGGACACTTCTGAAGCCGGAATTGCTGAACGGTTTGTCCCTGCCCCCGGATGGATGTATTTCAATTTTCGCATAGAAAACGGACCCTGGCTTAATCCCTGCGAAGCCCATGTTTGCGGTCTGGAGAGAACCCTTGACATGAGAAACGGACTTTTCAAAAGTAAGATGACGGTGAAGGACAGTGCAGGGAGAGAAACAGGAATTACTTTCTCCTGTGTGACCAATATGGCGTCCAGACACCAGTCAGCTATCAAAATCTCACTCAAACCACAGAACTATCATGGTGTGCTGACTCTTCGCACTCGTATTGATGCCGGTTTTCCCAAAAGTGATCCAGAGGGTTATGGCTGCAAAAGCCTTCGGAAAACAGAGTGCGGTTATGAAGGCCCGATAACCTACCTTGTTGCAAAAACGGACAGGCCGGAGATATTTGTGGCTGAAACTGCAATAAACAAGATTTTTATCAACGATATCCCTGTTGTTGTGCCATGGATGCACAGGGAAAGGGAAAACAGCCTTGAGGCGGAGGTGCAGGTCAATCTTCCCGGTAATTCAGAGTTGACAATTGAAAGGTTTGTTTCTGTATACAACTCTCTGAATATTTCTGAAAAGGAGATTTTGCAGCTGGCAAAAAAAGAGGTCACCAAAACCGTTTCCTTCAGGCAGGTGCTTGGTCAGACCTCATGGGTATGGGATAAACTGTGGACTGGTGCCGGAATAGATGTGGAAGGTGACAGGCTTGCACAGAAGATATTGAGAACGTGTATTTATCATTTGATGGCTGCAACCCTTCACACCAATACCGGACCTGGTTTTGGAATACCTGTATTTGACAGCAACGGTGAGGTAAGCTGGTCTGAGTGCACTGAGGAGAGAGATCTTTTCAATGAGATGGGAGAGAAGGCGGGTTTCGGAAACAGGAAAACCCTAAGGAGGCCAGGTGACCTCAGAAGATTTTACTGCCTTGAACCAGAAGATGTGAGACAAATTGTTTTTGAGCTGACTTTAAGATATCCTGAAGAGTACAAAAGCACTAAAAAATTTCCGGGTGAAAGGCCGAATCTCGGAGAGGTTACTGCTATAATACTCT
>SLCF01000123.1 GCA_007125955.1 Bacteroidales bacterium
AACCCCAAACCCGACATGGTAATAACCGACAGTCAGGCATTCGGGAAAATTGCCCCGGATGTGCCGGAAGAGATATGGCTTACCAGCTTCAGCATACTGATGGCGAGCAACAAGGGGGATTTCGAAAGCTTCCTGAAGGGAACGCCTTCCATAGACTCACTGAAGGACGGCGACAGAGTGCTTATGCTTGAGTCCTGTTCCCACCAGGTATCATGCGAAGATATCGGCAGATTCAAGATTCCCGCGTGGATGCAAAAGTTTACCGGGAAAAAGCTGGAATTTGATTTTGTGGCGGGCAAAGACCAACTGCCCCAAAATACCGGGAATTATTCACTTGTTATCCAGTGCGGGGGATGTGTAATGACAAGGAAACAGATTGAAAACCGTCTCAGGTACGCTGTGAAAGCAAGGGTGCCTGTTACTAACTACGGTATGGCAATTGCATGGATGAACGGTATATTCAACAGGGCAACCGGACCGTTCCTGGAAAAGGCTGGTATAAAGGGTGAAACAAGCAAATGAGCAGTGAATTACACAAAATATTGAAAAAAGAAGAGCTGACAAAAGATGATCTTGTGTCACTTATCTCTGCCGGAAATGAAGAAAATGAGATAATATTTAATCACGCGGGCAGGGTAAGAGAGCTTCACCTTGGAAAAAAGGTTCACCTGCGGGGACTGATTGAATTTTCGAATATCTGCAGTAAAAACTGCTTTTATTGCGGTATAAGGTGTGCCAATAAAAATGTTCCGAGATACGAAGCCACTGAAAAGGAGATAGTTGGTGCTGCAAAACATGCACAAGACAACGGTTTCGGCTCGGTTGCCCTTCAAAGCGGTGAGCGAAGCGATAAAAAATTCATAAAAAAAATTGACAGGGTATTACAACGGATCAAACAGCAGTCCGGAGGCAAAATGGGTATTACCCTCTCCGCAGGTGAACAGACCGAAGATGTTTACCGTATGTGGTTTGAAAGCGGCGCCCACCGTTACCTGCTGCGTATCGAAATGTCGGATCCCGGTCTTTACAAAAAATTCCATCCCGGCGACAATCTGCATGATTTTAACAAAAGGACGGAGTGTTTATCCATGCTAAGAAAAACGGGCTACCAGACAGGAAGCGGAATGCTTATAGGGCTGCCCTTTCAGACTCCCGAACATCTTGCCAGGGACCTGTTATTCCTGAAGGAAAATGATATTGATATGGCAGGCATGGGACCCTATATTGAACATCCCGAAACACCCCTTTATAAATACAGGGAGGTGCTGCTTTCCAAAAAGGAAAGGTTTTACCTTGGCATTAAAATGGTTGCCGCACTGAGAATTTTGATGAAAGATATCAATATTGCAGCTACAACGGCAATGCAAACGCTCCATCCTGAAGGACAGCAAAAAGCTCTGATAGCAGGTGCAAATATAGTTATGCCCAATATAACACCTGCAAAATACCGTGAAAACTACTTTCTTTATGAAGGCAAATCGGGAGTTCACTTCAACCTGGAGGAAGTTAAGTCAGTTACCGAAGAGAGGATCCGTTCAGCAGGATTTGAACCGGGATACAATGAATGGGGTGATTCCTTAAGGTTTGAGAAAAGGAAAAACAGACAAAGATGCTAATATGACTGTCTATAATTTGATTAACAGGTGATGGCACAGTCAGATTTTAAGAACAGATATTAAACATTTGTCTGATTTCACATACCGGAATTTATTCAAGAACAACCAGTTTGTTTTTTATGGCATAAGCCATAAGGCTCAAAGAGTTCCTGGTATTTGTCTTGGTTAGCAGGTTTGTTTTATGTCCCAGCACGGTACGTTCACTGATAAAAAGTGCATCAGCTATTTCCTTGTTACTTAAACCCTCACACAATAACTGAAGTATCTCCTTTTCCCTGCGGGTAAGTTTCAACTTGTCTTCCTTGCTTTCAGGCTTCTTCTCTCTGGTCAGCTGTCTGGTAAAGAACTCGAAAAGTTCTTCGGAATAAAAACTCCCCCCGTTGTACACAGTCTGAATGGCTTTATCCAGATTCTCCTTGTTAATATTCTTCATAAGAAACCCTTTTGCACCAACATCCATCATACTTTGTATATATTCATCCTCCCCGAACATGGTAAGTGCAATAAATTTCAGTCCAGGCTTCTTTTTAAGAGCCTCTCCAGCCGCTTCTATCCCGTTCATTTCGGGCATCTCAATATCTATTAGAACTATGTCGGGTTCAACCTCGTCAAGCATCTCGAGAAAAGCCCTGCCGTTTGCAGCTTCTCCTGCAATCTCTACATACCTGAGTTTTCCGAGAACCATTTTCAGTCCGTTACGGAAGATCTCATGATCATCAACAATAAGCACTTTTATCTTCTCCTGCATATCTGCAAAATTATACGTTTATTTCAATTTTTATGTTAAACCCTTCACCCGGACGGCTGTTGAAGTTGTAAGTCCCGTTTATTGACCTGATCCGGCTTATAATATTCTTCAGTCCCATCCCTTTGTTATCCGAATTGATTATATCGTCAACCACAAATCCAACTCCGTCATCTCTGAAATATAATGTCAATATATCATCTTTCTTTACAAGAAATATCTGCACATTTTCAGCCCTGGCATGTTTAATGGTGTTGTTTATAAGCTCACTTATAACCCTGAACAATATAAGCTCCACATTGGTGTCCAGCCTGCGGTCAATATTCTCAGTCTCAAACTTAATATTCAACTGGTTTGTCCTGTTCACCTTCTCGCAAAAAGCCTGCACCGCTTTTACAAGTCCGTATGAATTAATTACGGTTGGCATCAGGTTGTTTGATATAGTGCGGGTTGCATTAACGGCCTCATCTATCAGTTCGTTACTGTGACGGATTAGGTCCTTCCTTTCCTCCTCGCTCAAAGTCATCGAATCGAGTTCATTTACATAAAGCTTTGCAGCGGAAAGAAGCGGACCGAGTCCGTCATGCATCTCCCTTGCAAAACGCTTCCTTTCACGCTCTTCCCCCCTTATTACAGCACTCAGGATCTGCCTTTCCAGTTCGGCCCTTCGGCTGATATTTCTTACCACGCTTAAAATAAGCTTTTCATTCCCATAGTTTACCAGCCTGCTGGTAAACTCCACCTTGATAATTTTACCCGACCTGGTGATGTGTTCCGACTCAAACGCATGGCTTCCCTTTTTGAAGATAATCCTGCGGTTTTCAGCAACCTGCTCCCTGTATTTTTCGGGCTTAATATCGGATATTTTCATCTCTAGGAGCTCTTCCCTGTTATATCCCAATGTTTCGCAGGCAGCGATGTTTACCTCTACAATATTCTCATCGACATCGGTTACAAATATATCGTCACCCGTGCTGTCGAATAGCTTTCTGTAGCGTTCTTCAGACTCTTCAAGTGCGCGACTGACCGTATATAGCTTTTCTCTTGACCTTTTCAGCTCCGTGAAAAACCTGAATATCTTTTCGGTTGTAAAGTAATATATAAAACCCAGCAATAGCAGTATTGAAATACCTCCTGTTATAACCGCCCCCAAAATTGCATCTCTCCTGAGATCTCTTGTCTCTATATCCGGAAAAACAGAAGCGGCAACATATAGTTCAAAATCTTTAAAGTAATCGAATGCCATAACCTTCTCTCTGCCGTTAAGCAAATATCTGAGAACACCGCTTTGCATATCCAATACCTCCCTGAACAATGTGCTGTCACTCCAGTCTTCCCCCTCTCTTTCAGGATGTATTGCAAGGATTCCACTTTTATCAAAGACAAACGGGTAACCGCTTTCTCCTATTTCCAGGTTCAACAATATACGCTTCAGCTCATCCAGATCTTTTTCCTTATCTCCAACATAAATCATTCCCTCCACTTCGCCCTCAATGAATAGAGGCTGGTATGCAGTTACATACCAGTCGTTTACAACAAAAGCCCTTCCGTAATATGTTTCTCCCTTCATTACGGAAAGGCTAACAGGCGAGTCATAAGGAATATATGTACCCACAGCCCTTTTGCCCTCTTCAGTGAGCACATTGGTTGAAATCCTTACAAATCCGCTGTCCGACTTCTGGAAAATAGTGACGGTACCCCCTAACATATTCTGAAGGCTGTCAACAAAGCTGTTGTCACCAAACAGTTCGGTATTATCCAAAAACCATCTGTTCAACTCTGTTGTATGCATTTTTCCGGTTACCTGGTTATTTATCTCTGTTTTGAAAGTTTCCTCATCCGCACGAAAATCAATGTTAAGAAATGCCGCAGATGCAACTTTAAGATTGGACTTCACTTTATCCAGCTTAAGCGTGGCTTCCCTCTCAAACATCTTTGAGATGGTTTGCACCTCCAGCCTCAGATTGCTTTCGATCTGTTCATTGAATATTACTATTGATTTTTTGACAAAATAGAATGTGATTGTTACCACCACGATTGTGATGATAAGGCTGACAGGCAAAAAAAGACGGAGTCTGAGCGGCAGGTAGATCTTTTTCATTCTTGCTGCAGTTATAAGAAAGTTCAAAAAAAAACAACCGGAAATATGTTGTTTGTTTTACAAACTTAATGTAAAAAGTGTAAACTGAACTTCCAAAAACCATTTTTCCACCCAATCCTGGCGGACAGGTGTTTCTGCTATAACAGATGCCGGGAGATATATTTCCCTGAACCCTGAGCAGAGCCGTGCCTTAAAGAGGGAATTTCACCGTAAAAGTACTCCCCTCATCCGGCTTGCTTTCCACCTCTATAGTGCCTTCATACAAGTCTGTCATCTTTTTGGCAATTGACAACCCCAATCCGCTGCCAGGCACTGACTGCGTCTTGATATTCTTGATACGTACAAAATCCTGGAAGAGCAGTTCTGCCTCATCACTGCTCATACCTATGCCGGTGTCCCTTACCGTTATGGTTATCTCCTTTTCGTTTTTCTCAAGATTAACAAAAACCCTGCCTGATTCCTTGTTGTATTTAACTGCATTTGATACCAGGTTGTTTATAATTATCTCCAACTCATTCTTATCTGCTGTCATATACATATCCTCATCAGCATCAAGGGATATTTTAACATCCTTCTGGGCTGCCACCGGCTCGAATGAATCAATAACCGACTTGGCAATTTCTGAGATATCTAGCTTACGAAGATCTCTCTTTTTCCTGCCTGATTCAATTCGGGTAAGGTCAAGCAAATCGGATATAAGTGTACGCATCCCCTTTATCCTCTCCATGGAACGTTCTATCATCTCCATATAGTCATCTATGGTATCACCCACCTGCTTGTCCTTCATCATCCTCAGATAACCCTCTATTGCGTTGATAGGCGACTTCAGCTCATGCGAAAGTATTGAAAGGAACTGAAACCTGTCTTTCTCACCCTCTTCCTTCATTTTTCGGGTCATACGCTTCAGGTAGAGGTTCTTTGTGATATTTTCCACAGAGGTTTTCAGTTCATCAGGCTTGAAAGGCTTGGGTACAAAATTGTAGGCCCCGTAATTTGTTGCCCTGATTGCCAGATCAAGGGAAGCATAGGCCGTAATCATCATCACCGCGATATCATACTCCTTGCTGTTGATATACTCAAGCACTTCAATCCCGTCAATTCCCGGGAGCTTGTTGTCAAGCAGCATAATATCCACTTTTGTCGATTCAATGATCTTTATGGCCTCCTCTCCAGTTGATGCCTGCAGAATCTTAAAAGTAAAATCCTCATCCATAAAAGGGTAGCCAACGGAGTAGTTTTTAAGTACTCTTTCGGCACCTGACCGGATGCCGGGTTCGTCATCCACAACAAGTAATTTGAGTTCACTCATAGCCTATAATTTTAACAGTTTGTTTATTTCTCTTTGAAGCTGATCGGGCCTCAGTCCTTTTTCTAAATAAACATCCGCCTTGATCCATTTCTTATCGGACTCATTTTCCAGGCTGAACATCATTCCTGTTTCAGCCGTCACTGCAGTAGCCACAATTATGGGAACATCAGGGTAAAGCCTCTTAATACGGTGGCTAAGTATGAAGCCGCTGTCCTTGTTCTCCATCATCAAATCCAGAATGGCCAGGTCGGGATCCACTTTATCGAGCATCTCTTCAGCTTCCTTCTGCCCTGAAGCAGTGACAACTTCGAATCCCATTTTTTCGAGCATTGTCTTCATCTGGAAGATGTAATCAACGTCATCGTCAACCAGAAAAATGGTTTTTTTATCATTTGTTTTCATCGCTCTGTTTTTTAAATAATTCTTGGTAAAGTAATTATAAATTCTGTTCCGGTTGGTCCTGCCACGGGATCGGCATTGGATTCAACTCTTATCTTGCCACTATGCATCTTGATAATTCCGTAAATAAGCGGTAATCCCAGTCCTGTTCCTTTACCCACATCCTTTGTGGTAAAAAACGGGGTGAAAAGCTTATCCTTATGCTCATCGGGTATTCCACAACCGGTATCGCTTAACCTTATTACAACTTTGTTGTCATTCCCGTCAACCGATATTTTAAGCTCTCCTCCATCCGGCATTGCCTCAATTGCATTTTTGTAGAGGTTTGTAAAAACCTGAAGCATCTGATCCGGATCAATCATTGTCCAGGGATCATCAAGGGCAGAATCAACCGTTATCTTTACGTTGCCGGGAATCACAATTGATGAAAGAGAATTGTTCAGAAAATCAACTATGTCCAACTCCTGCACTTTTATCCTGTTCTTTCTTGCAAAGTTCAGCAATCCGCTCACAATTTTCTTGCATCTTTCAGCCTGCTTCACAATAAGCTCTGCATCAACTCTCTTCTCATCATCTTCAGGAAGCTCATCCAGCAAAATATTGCTGTACATGGTTATTACCCCGAGAGGATTGTTAAGCTCATGAGCTATTCCGGCAGATATCTGGCCCATATTGGCAAGCTTCTCTGAATGCTTAAGCTCCATCTTTGTATTCCTGAGCGTTTCATTGGTATTGTTAAGCTCCTGAATGGAACCATGAAGCTTTTCTATAGTGTAAGGCAGGCACATTTCGTCCTCTGCATACCCCTGGACAATGGCAACTGCATGATCATTACAGGTATCATATCCGCATGCTCCGCAATTGAGGTGGTCGGCTTCACTATGCTTGCCCATTTCTTTCAGGACTTTCTCTACTTTCTCCTTTTCCGGAATATCCTCACGCCTGTCCATCGGGCTGAATGTCTGACTCACATCTATTAATTCACCGTATCTCTCTACATCCTTTCTCCACTGCTCAACATCAAGGTCCTGCAGTTTCATCTTAACATATTTGCTTATCTGCGACCATTTGAAATAGAAATTTTCCCTGTTGGTCATACCGGGACCCATTATACAACCGTTGCAACAAAGCAGCTCCAAATGGTAACCGGCAATCTCCCCCCTTTCCATCTCTTTTATCGCCTCCATAAAATTGTGCTTTCCGGAGTCAACTATTATATTCCCCTCCACTACATTGTCGGATTTCTTCACATTCTGGAGCAACCCCCTGCTTAAAGGAAACAATGCCCCCATACCCGAACGGGGAGGATCAAATTCCGATGGCTCCGTATTCTCAGGAGTAATTGAATATTCTTCAAAAAGCTCCCTTAGCTCTGCAAATGTGAGACCCTCATCAACTTCATCTGATTCGGCCTTTTTAGCGATACACGGACCTATAAATACCGTGTACACATCATCGCCATAAATATGCCTTGCAAGCCTCGATGTAGCCACCATCGGTGAGGCAACGGGAGCAAGCCTGTCAACCATAGACGGATGGTAATGTTCAACATAATACACAATTGCGGGGCAGTCAGACGATATATAGTTATTCTCACCGCTCTTTTCAATCAACTTTTTGTACTTGTGTGACACCAGGTCTGCCCCGAAAGAAACCTCCTGCACTTTGTCAAACCCAAGTTTACGTATCATGCCAACAACTTTCCTGTAATCTTCTATTTCCGTAAACTCGGCAGGAAAACTGGGGGCTAGAAGTGCAACCACTTTCCTTTCGCTGTTCCCCAGAAGCGACATAACATTCTCCTTCAGGTCGATTGCAACTTTTGCATTCTGACTGCAAACACTAACACAGTTTCCGCAACCGATACATCTCTCACTCAACACCTCTGCCTGCCCGTCAATTATTTTTATCGCCTTAACGGGACATTCCCTTACACAGGTGTAACAAACCCTGCACTTACCCTTAACGGTTGTAACTACCTTATTTTTGTTTGAATGACCCATTTCTACGGTTTTTAAAACTTATAAAAGTACATCCCTTTTCGTGTAGTCAGTATGAAGAAGCTTATGAGACTTCCTGCCCAGGGGTTTCCCAAGGAATGACTCATAAAGTTTGATAATCTCGGGATTCTTGTGCGAAACCTTGACGGTCTCTTTATCATCAATATCATACAGAGCTTTCATTCTTGCCATTACAGCCTCCTCGGAAGCACCTATATGCTGGCCTCCTCCGTTTATACAGCCTCCGGGGCAAGCCATCACTTCAATGAAATGCAGTTCCTTCTCTCCTCTCTTAACAATGTCAAGCAAAATTCTTGCATTTGCCAGTCCGTTAACAACCGCTACCTTCAGATTAAGCCCGTTAACATCTATTGATGCTTCTTTGCAGCCTTTCATTCCCCTCAGCGGTTCTATCCTGAATCTTACAAGCTCTTCACCTGTAAGCATATGATAAGCTGTCCTTATTGCCGCTTCCATCACTCCTCCCGTTGCACCGAAGAGTTTTCCGGCAGAGCTCCTGAAGCCGAGAGGAGAATCGTTTGTTTCCGGCGCTATCTGGTTAATATCTATTCCATACATCCTTATCAGCTGACCGAGCTCCCTGGTTGTGAGTACCGCGTCCACATCGCTAATGCCCATCGAGGTCATCTCTTCACGCTGTGCTTCGAACTTCTTTGCAGTACATGGCATAATCGAAACCGAATAAATGTCTTCAGGCTTAGCACCTTTCTCCTCAGCCCAGTGTGACTTGATAACGGCACCAAGCATCTGCTGTGGTGATTTGCAGGTTGAGAGGTTGGGTAACATGTCAGGATAGAACTCTTCAGCAAACTTCACCCATCCGGGACAGCAGCTTGTTATCATGGGAAGCTTCCCTCCGTTTTTCACACGGTCGATCAGTTCGGCAGCCTCCTCCATAATTGTCAGGTCAGCCGCAAATGTAGTGTCAAAAACATATTTGAACCCTACCTTCCGCAACGCTCCATTCAAAACATTGTTAATATCAATACCCGGCGGCATATTGAACTCTTCCGCCAGAGAAACCGAAATTGAGGGCGCATATTGAACAACCACCGTTTTTTCGGGATTGTTCAGCATTGATATCAGCTCGGTGAAATGGCTTTTCTCCGACAATGCTCCTGTGGGACAAACCATTATACACTGGCCGCAGTTTACGCAGCTGGATGTGTTGATTGACTTGTCAAATGCGGTACCGATAAAAGACTTGCTTCCCCTGTCAATAAAATCTATGCATGCAACACCCATAACCTCTTCACATATACGCACACAGCGCCCGCAAAGAATGCATTTGTCAGGATCACGCACCAGGCTTGCACCGGACCTGTCGATGTGAATTTTGTTCTTCTCACCTTTTATCCTTCTTTCCCGTACCTGGAGCTCTTCGGACAGATCCTGCAGCTCACAGTTTTTATTCCTTACACAGTAGAGGCAGTCATCCGGATGGTTCGAGAGAAGCAGTTCCACAATCGTCTTTCTCGATTCGATCACCCTTGGCGAATGTGTCTGTATCTTCATTCCCTCATCGACAGGTGTCGAACAGGCGGTGACAAGCCTTCCCGTTTTGGTGTTTTCAACCACACACATCCGGCAGGAACCGGAGGGAAACCTGTCCTTTATATAGCAAAGTGTGGGAACGTTTATACCTTCTCTCTTCATTACATCCAGTATGGTCTCCCCGCTCCTTGCACCTATGTTCTTATTGTTGACTTCTATTAAAAAACTCATGACTGTATTATTTAAGTTAATTACACTACTTCGATTGCGTCAAATTTGCACGCCTCATAGCAAGCGCCGCAACCTATACATTTATCTTCCACAATGAAATGCGGAGATTTCCTGCTGCCGATTATTGCATCAACAGGACACTTTTTGATACAAACAGTGCAACCTGTACATTTGTCAACATCTATCTTATAAACTTTCAGGTTCTGGCAAACACCTGCCGGACAATGCCGGTCGTAGAGATGTGCTTCATACTCATCCCTGAACCATTTATACGTGCTCAGCACAGGATTGGGAGCGGTCTGCCCCAGTCCGCAAAGCGAAGTATCCTTGATAACCTGACTCAGTTTCTCAATCTGCATAACCCCCTTGAAACGGTCAAGCGCCTCGGTATTGGCTGCATCAGGCTTAGAGGTCATGCTTTCCAGTATCTCCAGCAGACGTTTGGTTCCTTCCCTGCAGGGAATACATTTCCCGCAGCTTTCACGCTGTATGAAACCCATGAAAAACTTTGCTACATCAACCATGCAGGTTTCCTCATCCATAACAACAAGTCCGCCCGACCCCATCATTGCACCCACGTTTATAAGGGAGTCATAGTCTACCTGAATATCAAGATTCTCTTCAGTGATACATCCCCCCGAAGGACCTCCGATCTGCACCGCCTTAAATTTACGGTTATTAAGTATGCCCCCTGCAATATCAAATATTATCTCGCGGACTGTAGTACCCATGGGTATTTCAACCAGTCCTGTAAGCGCAATTTTGCCGGAGAGGGCAAAAACCTTCGTTCCCTTGCTCTTTTCGGTACCGGTAGACGCAAACCATTCGGCTCCGTTTAGCAGTATATCCGACACATTTGCAAATGTTTCAACATTGTTTATAACCGAGGGCTTGCCGAATAATCCGGTGGTGGTGGGGAAAGGAGGCCTCGGACGCGGCATACCCCTCTTACCTTCAATACTGTGCATAAGCGCTGTTTCCTCGCCGCATACAAAAGCACCTGCTCCTTTTTTTATCTTTATATCAAAATCCACGCCGGTTTCGAATATATTTTCGCCAACCAGTCCATACTCCTTTGCCTGCTCAATTGCAATTTCAAGTCTCTCAATTGCAAGCGGGTATTCGGCACGGATATATATATATGCCCTGGTAGCTCCTATGGCATAGGCTCCTATAGCCATGCCTTCAATAAGCCTGTGAGGATCACCTTCAATCACCGCCCTGTCCATGAACGCACCCGGGTCTCCCTCGTCGGCGTTGCATATAAGGTATTTCTGGTCACTCTCTTCTTTATTAGCAAACTTCCACTTTAATCCGGTAGGGAAACCTCCCCCTCCCCTACCTCTCAGTCCGCTCTTCTCTATAATATCACACACACCGGCAGGCGAATGTACATTGATCGCCTTTATGTAGCTCTTATAGCCTCCGCGTGCAATATACTCATCTATGTTAACAGGGTCAATTATACCGCAGTTCTTGAGTACAAGGCGTTTTTGAGGTGCAAAGAACGGATGCTCACGCAAAAACCTTACACCATCCCATTTCTTTGCATCAGTGTAGTCAGATTGCCCAAGCACAAACTCTTCGGGAACTTCGAGCTGGAAAACGGCGTCAAGCACCTCGTTAACCTTATCTTCAGTAACATTTTGAAACATTATGCGGTTAAACCCGGGCAGCTGTACGTCCATTATCGGCTCAACGGCACACAATCCTATGCACCCTGTTTCGATAACCCTTGCCTTTATATCTTGATCTTCAATGTATTTTCTGACAGATTTGAGTGTTTTGGCGGCACCCGCACCGAGGCCGCATGTCCCTGCTCCCACGAATATCAAAGGCTCGCTCGTCTTTTCATTCCGCAATACCGAAATCTTTTCAAGAAGCTCGGGATCTTTCGAGTTATTCGTGAAATCCCTGAGCACTTCGTCTATAAGAAAATCTTTTACGGAATTGTTATTTTGTAAGTTCATAATTATCCCTGATTACGATAGTTATCCAATATTTCCTTAATTGATCCGCCCGTAACTTTCGCATGAAAATTACCGTTGATTGAAATTACAGGCGCCAGTCCGCATGCTCCTATGCATGCAACAACTTCAAGACTGAATAATCCGTCTTTTGTAGTCTCCCCTGATTTTACACGTATATTCTTCTGAATCTCATCGAGAACTGTGGCGGCTCCGAGTACATGACAGGCGGTGCCGCAACAAACCTGTATATGATATTTTCCAAGAGGTGCAAAACGAAACTGGTTGTAAAAAGTGGCTACGCCATATATTTTACTTGCCGGCATATTCAGGTGCCTGCTAACCTCCACGACTGATTCCTCGGACAGATAACCGTCAACATCTTGCACATCCTGTAAAACCGGAATCAGATTCTCTGTTCTTCCTTCAGGATAACGGTCAAGTATCTCCCTTACCCTGGTTTCCATTACTTCCCCCGTTGTTTTGTTCTTTTCCATAACTCCCTCCGTTAAACCTTTAAATTTTTTTATTTATGCAGGGGCAGTCATTTACCTGCCCCTGCCAGAGCTCTTCAAAAGTGTTATCAGATGTGCTTTTCAACTTCTTCAAGTATCTTCTTCGCTTCCACCGGCTTCCTGATGAATCCGCGGACGGGGAACCAGTGGCTCTTTCCATCCTCATCCTTGTAGTCAATACCTGCACTGCCATCGGTTATATTCTTCACGAGCAGAACCTGCAGGTCTTTGAAACTGGGATCTTTCCTGTACTCCCTTGCCATCTCCTGAACACTTGCCTTGGAGGTTACAAGAACATCTATAGATGACTGGATAAGGAAAGGTACATCCTTGAATTCGGGATTTTTCAGCATCTCCTGCGCAAGCTCAAACCCCTCATAGTGGGTTGTCATCATCACGTCAAGAATCGCAAGGTCGGGCTTTTCGCTGCGAAGCTTTTCCAGCGCTTCATTCTTGTTCATTGCGGGAATCACCTCGTAACCTTCCCTGGTTAAGATAGCTTTCATTGGTGTGATAACATCAATGTCGTCATCAACGATCAAAATTCTTTTCTTGTTAGTTTCCATAGCTGAAATTTTTTTAATTTGTTAGTACTTTTAT
>SLCF01000051.1 GCA_007125955.1 Bacteroidales bacterium
AAGACCTCTCAGCCCTCAAAAATTACTCTCAAAAAAATGAGCTGAACTACAAATTTCTAAATTCTACAGAAGAGGTAACACAAAACTACCATGTCAGAGGTGTGCCTGTATTTTTCATCCTGGATGAGAACAGGGTGATAAGAAAAATAATCACCGGATATGGCAAGGGCACAACAGATGAAGAAATTAAAAATGCAATAAATGAATTGCTTTAATTCATTAAATCCTGGAATGAAATCTTCCTAGAGTAAAAACTTCTGGATTAAAATTTCTGATTACTTATGGAAGATTGTTATTTGCATTTTTCGTATTTTCTCAATTGCTTGCCAAAGTCCCTCCAAACATCTTTAAATTTTCTCAACCCCTTAATCTGATGGCTTAGATTATCAATCCACGCTTTCTCGAAAATTTTCTCCTTTGCAGTCACCTTTTTAATAAATTCTTTTGGATCTTGTCCTTTATGTTCAGCTTTCAATTGAAACCCGATAAAAACATCTTGTAGTTCAATTCCCTCGTTATTTGTTAAATATTCAAAATCATACAAGTCACGAGGAATTGTCCTACCCATCAAGGCAACCATTTTTTCTATTACTATTTCCTCCAGACTATAACTTGTAATGGTTATCTCCTCTTCTTCAAGATCTGAAAAGTCATTCAATAAAGGTTTTTTTACAATTTCAAATACAATCTTTTCACCTTTCCCAATATCAATCTTAATACGGTCGCTTTTACCTCCGAGAGGGCCAATAAATTCAATGAAGAACTTAATAGATCCGGATTCATGAACTTCCTTTGAATTTTCTGCTATTGAAAGATCAATATTTGCAGTTTCTTTTACGTTTCCAAATATTTCATTAAATGCTTCATATATTTTTTCATCAAAAAGAATCTTCTCAAATGATGGTTCAATTGTGAGGTCAATATCTTCAGAAAAACGATAACCTTGAATAAAGATCTTTTTAATGCACGTTCCACCTTTAAAGATTAATGCATCTTTTAAGATACTATGATTACATACTCCCCATAATAACCAAGATATTACATAATCCTTTTCAATTTGCTGGGGTCTTAAACCCTCCCTGTTTGCCATTCTTGAAACTTCCTGAGGTTTAATCATGTGAAGATTGAGTTTTTAATAGTATTAACATCGATGTTTATTTTCAATCCAAATTTTGAATCTTTTCGACCGTTGTTTGGACCTGTAGTATCCAAAACCGGAAAACTTGGCCTCATTTCTTTTAAGATTTCATTATAGTGATTCATCCATGCAAGACCTAGCAATTCTACAAGAAACAAGTATCTCTTCTTTGAAGCCCCACTCTTATTATGGCTCAGATAACCAAGCAATTTTTGAAAATCTATTTTTTCCTTTGATTCATACAATGCTTTGCCGATCTCAACCATTCCACCACTTAAATGCGGACGAGTCAAAGCATCAACAAATGTCTTTTCAAGGTCACTAACTATTACTTTATTGTGTTTATCAATCCAGGTGTTTTTAAACCCGAAGAATTTTTGCTCTATGTGATACACAAATTGGAACTCAACTCCACGGATCTTTTTTTTAGCAGGTTTTATCTGTTTATTAGTTACTATAATCTCTTTCAGGCTTGGTTGAGTTATTAGACCATGTATTTGCATGGCTGAATAATAACCAATGTAATACTTTTTACCTCTCATTAAATACCTGGCTACCAGGTGCCAATCAGGAACATACGTTTGGGGATCTGCACTTGGAGGAACAATATAATATAGATTCCGGCCAAGTTTTATCAATATTCCCTTCTCTACCATCCTGGAAAGAACTCTCGAGAGATAAATTTTATTAACATTGGGATATTCCAATAAAACATCCTGAAAAGTAAAACAATCCTGGTCATAACCAGAAAATTTTTTAATTATATCCCAACTGACAATATTCCTCATATTACAGACATCTGTTATCCTGTTATTATACTCAATATGTTAATACAAAGATAATAAATGTCTGACAAAAAAACAATTATTATCTGGTTATTATATATTAATCGATAATTTAAAGATAATAAATGTCTGAATAAATTTAGATTCTGTTTAACCAATTAATATTGATAGCGGTAAAAAATTCAATAGAAGATAATTTCGGAATATCCTTAGCAGAAATGCCAACATTATACTGATATTATTGCATGCAGTATAACCGAAGCAGGGGTCAATATACTCCGAAATATTATCTCATTATTTTCAATTCAATAATGCTGAAAAATACCTTAAATATGCTTTTCAAATTGGTTTTCCCCTTCGGATTCAAAAACAGGGTTTGGCAAAAAAACCAAAAGCCTCAGACATGAAAAAAATATAGGATTCACCGCCTGGATAAAGGCAGAGAATATTAATATTAACCTGAAATTTCAGAGTTATAAAATCAATATTACAGTCTATGCTAAGCGAATTAAAAAGTTTAGAAAAGAATTTTTGATATTATTTGCAGGTTAAAGTAAAATGTAATAACTTGACTTAAAATTCATTACATGGCAATGTTACATGGTCTGATTATGTTGATCCAGTGGATTACTTTGCCACAACGTTTGATCCTGAAAATAATTGGGAGCCTTCAATTTGTGTAAATTAAACATTTAGTTATGATACTTTTATTATTTATCTTGTTATTAAATCCTGTTATAGGCTTTCAGCCGGAGGGCAGGCCTTTAGCATCCGAAATTGTGGAGGTTAGACATGTTTCATCAGGGGTTAAGGTAAACAGGCAACTTTTATGGGACAACTTATCACTTCTGACTGATCAGCTTGAAAGCAAAACTGTTACTGAAGAGGAGTATGGTCTTTACGGTACTTCTACCAGGATAAGTTTCAATGAAAGCTATTTTATTATACCACACGAAAAAGATAAATACCCTCCTCAGCTATTTTTGTATGATAGCGATTTAGAGTTCATAATTGAGAGCGATATTTGTATAAGGGTGGGTAATGAATTAGACGAGAGAATCTATAAATATCGCCACTGGTCTAGATTGCAAAATTGTGAACTTAAAATAATTGGGATGAATTATCACTTCAAAGATGCCAAGGAACATTATGTGATCGTAGAAGGATCCATAATAATTCATATTAATCCTCAAACAAATAAAGTCATTCATATCAGTGATTTTTATCCTACCTGAAAAGACATCAGCCGCATAATATAAGCTGGACATCTGTAGGCGACGTGGTACTTAACAGCAATTATCCGGCGGAATTCAGGGGAACGGCATACATCCCGCCCGACTTCGTAAACAGAAATGAGACCAAACGGGAAGTGCCGCCTGTTATGGACGTTGAAACTTTTTAACAATTAGCCCGTAATTAAAGGCATAATAAAAATTAATTTAAAAAATTTATTGTAGATATGAAAAAACTATTTTTGATTACCGTTTTAATAACACTATCCTTCCCGATTTTCTCACAACAAAATGAGACAATACTAACAAATAAAGATGGAATAGCAATTTTGCCTGAAAGAGGTAATATTGCTATAGGAATTGATGCAGTTCCTTTTCTTAATTTATTAAACGATAAAGGTGACAGCCCCGGATTTAATTTTATAAATAATATTCCTGCGTTATCGCTGAAGTATTTTAATACGAATAGCTCTGCATTGAGAGCGAGTGTTATGATTGGATATAATTCACTAAAAGCGGGTGATGAATCTTTAGAAAATTATAATCAAGAAATCAATAGCTCATTTGGTGTCAATTTAGGGTATGAAAAAAGACTCGGTGTTTCGAGGGTACAAGGATTTTATGGCTTGCAGGGTGAATTTATTTATGGAAAAGATAAAATAACAAATGATGAAGAGATAGTTTTTATGGAAACATCAACTCTCGGCTTAGGTGCATCATTATTTGTTGGTGCTGAGGTATTTGTTGCTACAAAATTATCGATTGGAGGACAATTTAGCTGGGGACCAACTTATATTATTGAAAAGGATACCGAAAACAACACGGCTTTTTCTACATTCAACTTATCAACGAGTAATGCGAATGGCGCTCTAATATTACTTTTCCATTTTTAATTCTTTTTACTAATATGTATTATTAAGGCTACTTTTGACAATTTTTTTTTAAATTAGGGCTTACATAAATATTATTGTGTTATTGTATATGGTTATAACCATCTAAGGTTCTTCTCAATTATTCACTGGTTTCAATTTGAAAACCCTGGAAAAAGTCGGGATAATGCTAAAAAATATTAAGTTGCGAATCTTTATAGCTCAACATGATAACAAAATCTATAAAACGAAAAATTAGTTCAGTTGATAAAAGGTCAGGAAATGGGTAGAGCATCAAATTCAGAAATTATGTATACATATTATCCCGCTATTTCACTTTTCGTAATTATTGGTTTGCTATTTACTTTCACATCCGGTTGTGAAAAGGATGACCCTGTTGAACTTGCTGATCTTACTACCGCCAGCGTAACAGATATTACTTCAAACAGCGCCCAAACCGGGGGAAACATAACAGATGACGGGGGTGCTGAAATTACTGCCCGGGGAGCAGTTTGGGACATTTCAGAAAACCCGACTGTTGAAGATAATGAGGGAATGACCATTGACGGTGTTGGTGCGGGGGAATTCACCAGTTATATTACAGGGCTCTCCCGTGCAACAACATACTTTGTCCGGTCTTATGCCACCAACAGCGAAGGCACAGCTTACGGAGAGCAGAGATCGTTTGAAACAGCTGGTCATGATGATGGCGAACCCTGTCAGGATATGCCTGCTTTTACGGATACAAGAGATGGCAGTGTTTACAATACCGTCCGGATTGGCGACAAGTGCTGGCTGAAAGAGAACCTCAGGTATCTGCCTGAGGTATCCCCGTCATCAGCAGGTTCTGAAACTGAACCACACTACTATGTTTACGATTATCAGGGAACAGATGTATCTGAAGCCATGGCAACTGACAATTACCAAAGCTACGGTGTTTTGTACAACTGGCCTGCCGTAATGAACGGTGAAGAGAACAGCAGCAGCACAAATCCCAATGAAGTGCAGGGAATTTGCCCTGCCGGTTGGCACCTGCCAGGTGATGAAGAGTGGACAGAGTTGGTGGATTACTTAATGGATGAATATGATTTGACAAATGACCTGGATGATGTCAATGCTGTTGGCAACAAGTTAAAATCCTGTCGCCAGGATGGCTCTCCCCTTGCTGAAGATTGCGCAACATCAGAGCATCCAAGGTGGAGTTCTCATAACATTCATTACGGCACTGATCAGTTTGGCTTTTCCGCACTTCCGGGTGGTTACCGTGGTTTTGGTGGTGATTTCGAAGGTATTGGCTATTACTGTTACTGGTGGTCCTCTACCGAGAGCTCGTCAGAGGGCGCATGGCGCAGGTACTTACGCCGCGGCAGCGGCAGTATGCACCGCGGCGAAGCCACTAAAACAGCCGGGTTCTCAGTTCGTTGTGTTCGTGATATTAATTGAACTAAACCTTATCTGAACTGCTAAAGAATACTTTTATACTTCCATAATTTATAAAACAAAAACGCAACCGATTATTAATTAACCGGTTGCGTTTCTTTATGGTCGGGGTGAGAAGACTCGAACTTCCGACCCCTTGCACCCCATGCAAGTGCGCTAGCCAACTGCGCCACACCCCGTGCCTTTAGTTACTTCCCGGTATTCCCTCAGGAAGCAATGCAGCTGCAAAATTATAAAACAAAAACCAATTTTCAAATTATCCGGCGGAATTGCTGCTTTTAATATTATTTGTATCTTGACTGCAATATATTACGTATTACCTTGTCAGTTTTTATTAATTTTGCGACGTTTATAATAAAAAAATCGGAAAATTAAAATACAGGTCTTTAAAATGGTAAAATTCAAAGAGCTCAATCTGGAAGGAGAAAAAGAGAAAAAGTCCGGGAGTGAGGCAGAAAAAAAACACAAGAGTGAAACCGAAAAAACAAAATGTCTCATAATAGGCTCCGGTCCTGCCGGTTATACAGCAGCCATCTATGCTGCACGTGCAAATCTCAATCCCATACTATACGAAGGGATGCAACCCGGAGGGCAGCTTACCACAACAACCGACGTTGAAAATTTCCCGGGTTACCCTGAGGGTGTTAGCGGTACACAGATGATGGAGGATATGAAAAAGCAGGCTGAACGCTTCGGAACAGATATCCGTTTTGGTGAAGCTACCGGTGCAGATCTCTCAAAATCGCCTTATAAAATCACATTTGATGAAGAGAAGGTGATAGAAGCCGATACCGTTATCATAGCTACAGGTGCAACGGCAAAGTATCTGGGACTTGAATCGGAGCAGAAGTTCAAAGGTTCGGGGGTTTCAGCATGTGCTCTGTGCGACGGTTTTTTCTATAAAGGAAAGGATGTAGCGGTTGTTGGCGGAGGTGATACTGCTGCTGAAGAAGCTCTTTATCTGTCAGGGATTTGCAGCAAGGTTTATCTGATAATCCGCAAAGACCATATGAGAGCTTCAAAAGTTTTGCAGGAAAGCGTTTTGAATACAAAAAACATAGAAATACTCTTTGAACATTCCACTAAAGAGATAACCGGCGATGAGGTGGTAACAGGTGCAGTTCTTTTAAACAGCAAAGGAGAAGAAGTAAAGATTGAAATTGACGGATTTTTCGTTGCTATCGGCCATAAGCCTAACTCTGATGTTTTTAAGGAATATCTGGAAACGGATAAATCAGGTTACATAATTACTGAACCCGGAACTCCCAAAACTAAAATAAAAGGAGTGTTTGCCTGCGGCGATGTTATGGATCCCAGGTACCGCCAGGCCGTAACTGCTGCAGCAACAGGCTGCATGGCAGCCCTGGATGCTGAAAGATATCTTGGTACAAGGAAGTTTTAATTTCTTTACAGGGGAAACGCTATTAGCACAGTTTATTTGGGGGAAAGTAATCAGTGGCTTGATTTTATCAAGCACGATAGTATCAATACTCGTTAAAAAGACATTTAAAAAGGGGCTGTCAGTTTTCAGGCAGCCCCTTTTTATTTTCAACTCCCCCGTAAGTTAGTAGGATTTCTCCCCGGGATGATCCTTCTTGAAGTCTGTCCAGTAGTCTTTTATAGCTGTCTTCATTTCTTTGCGCAATAAGAGTATACCGATAAGGTTCGGCACCGCCATAAGCACAATTGTAATATATGAAAGTGTCCAGACAATGGTAGTGTCAGTGAAGGCTGCGAAGAAAAATGCCAGCACGAAAACTATTCTGTAATATAGCACATACCTGGTACCGAACAGGTAAGTTACCGAACGGTCTCCGTAATATGACCAGGATATGGCTGTTGAGAAGGCGAACAGCATCAGCCCTATGGAAACAATATACTGCCCGAAGCCGCCAAGAAAACTCCGGGTATAAGCTTCGGCAGTCATAGGTGCACTGTGTATAAGCGACTGTCCCCTGAAACTTACCGGCGGACTGGATTCATGAACCCTGCCATTTTCAATTATTATTTCACCTGTGAAGGGCTCACCGTCAAGTGTCACTACAACATCTTCCGCAACGGAACGGGCGTGGAGTATTGTTATCTCGTTATCAAGCTTCTGTGTGATCTTTCCGTTTACTACTTCAAGGTTCCCTGTATAACGAGGCACCTCGGTTTTCCCGTCATAAAAACCAAACAGTTTTTTTACCTCTTCCGGATCCGACTCATCATAGTAGTCGGCCAGTATATGCTGGTCGGCACGCTGGAAATCGTTGTAAACCTTGTCTTTCCAAACACCAGATGACAACAGCACCAGTCCGGTTAGCGTACAAATGCAAATGGTGTCAATGAAAGGCTCAAGGAGCGCTACAATTCCTTCTGATACCGGCTCATGTGCGCGTGCTGCAGAGTGAGCTATGGGAGCGGAACCCTGACCGGCCTCATTTGAAAACAGTCCCCTGTTCACACCCCTGTTAAATGCATAAGCTATGGAAGCTCCGAGAAATCCTCCGGTTGCAGCTGTGCCTGTAAATACATTAGTGAATATAGATACGATGGAAGGAATCAGGTTGTCATAATTGTAAGCAAGAACCGCAAGTGCCCCAAGCACATATATAAGAGCCATACTTGGAACCAGTCTGGAAGTTACCTGGGCAATACGCTTTATACCTCCCAGTATAACGAATGCAAGTAAAACTGCCAGGACAGCACCAACTATTATGTGAGGAATACCGAAAGTTGCATGCATTGCACCTGCAATACTGTTTATCTGAGGCATGTTTCCGGTTCCGAATGAAGACAATATAGTGGCTACGGCAAAAAATGCACCAAGCCATTTGCCTGTATTAATAACCTTTTTATTGGGCAGGGTTATATTCAGGCGCTTTTTCATAAAATACATCGGCCCGCCTGCAATCCTCCCTTCACTGTCTAATTCACGATATTTATGAGATATAGTTACCTCAACAAACTTGGTGGTCATACCAAGCATACCGGTAACAAGCATCCAGAAAAGTGCCGCAGGGCCGCCAAGGTGAATTGCAAGTGCAACACCGGCAATATTACCGGTTCCGACCGTACCGGACAAGGCAGTGGTTAGTGCCTGAAAATGTGAAGTATCTCCAACATCGGTTGCCCGGTCGTATTTGCCGCTCACAACCTTTAGAGAGTGTCCGAAAAAGCGAATTTGCGGAAATTGAAGGTAAAGGGTAAAAAACAAACCCGTTAAAAGAAGAAGGTAAACAAACCATGGGCCACCGCCCAGGTATCCGTCAAGAATTATCAGAAAATCATGTACCTTGTCCATACTCTAAGAATTATATTAATTTGAAATATAAATATTTAGTTGATTTGTTCTCATCCATAAGCCCTTTATAAATCCCCCCAAATATAAAAATTGTTTGATGAAAGCATTATGATTTTTTAAAAAAAACGATACTGTTTTCAATTAAATAACACCATAATAAGTAACCCCTGGTGAACGATTCCGTACACTAAATGTATAAAAACGTTCATAAAAGGATAAGTTTCCTTCTTAAGCAAAAAACTGTATATTGTTCATTTTGTGGGTTTTATAGACTTTGGCACAAATAATGTAAAAAAACATTAAACAATTGTAACTTTTTCAATGCTTAATAGTCTTAAGAGTAAACAGAAATGAAAACAAAAATAAAAAATAGAGGAGAACTAATAATGAAAACAAAAATCACTACTATGGCAATTGCTCTCATAATCCTGGGGCTTTCAACAACAATTAGTGCATACGGCAGTAATGCGAAAAATCACGGCAATCTCAAATGGGAAGCCGGTTTAATCATTGATGAATCTGAAAACGGTCTTGAAATAGAGGACTGGATGAAAGACCGCAGCTACTTTGTCTCCCTTTTCGATGCGACAGAAGAATCAATTACACTTGAAGAGTGGATGAAAGACCGGAACTATTTTAGAAGGTCGACCATGATTGAAGAAGCTGAAAATGAGCCGGTTATTGAAAATTGGATGACAGATCCCAGCTACTTCAAGTCAGCTAATATAGTTGCAGAAGCAGAAGAGAAAATGGAAATCGAAGCATGGATGACAGATATAAGCTATTTCAGATCAATTGGCTTTACTGCGGAGGAAAACTTGCACATTGAGCCGTGGATGACAGATCTGAACTACTTCAAAAGGGCACTTATGGCTGAGGAAACCGAAAATACGCCGGTAATTGAAAAATGGATGACAGATTCCGGCTATTTCAAAATTATGGCTGAAAAAACTGAAAAAAAACCCTTAATTGAAGTCCGGATAAAAAAGACCCGTTATTTGAGGACGGATTACAGAACCGCAACTAACGGCAGACTGATTAATCTGAGGATAAAAACAGATATTCGTTAAATATGAGAACTACAAGGATAATATCGGAATTATTCCGGGAAGCAACCTCCCTGCCAGGGAAGGTTTTCCCATTTACTGCTCTACTGTTTCCGGATCCTGAGGTTTTTCTATTGAATAAAGAAATCTTACATCCAGCAACCATTCCTCCAGCTTACGGTCCCATAAATATATCGCCTCTTCTTCCAGCTTACCAACCTGGTCGTAGGAATACTCCACACGCGTGAAATTAGCCCATTCGTTATTAGCTGCATCCCATTTCTGTTCAATCTGCTCATTCATCTGCCCACGCCTGTAACTAATATTGAACCGCACACCCTCTACCCATTGGTCGAGACTCGGACTCCAGGTAAGCCTTACTTCGCGGGTTTTATTACCTCTTAGGTTGTAAGACATAATATACCTGCCGGTCTGAAACCATTTTTCATCGTCAGTATCCCACTCTTCAACCATAACCTCCGACGGGGGACGGTAAATATTCCTGTAGAGAAAATTGAACCGCTGGTGATTATTCCATTCCTGATCGTATCCCGAATAAGTTTTTATAATAACTACATTTTTCTCATCCGTCATTGTATACGTTATAAGGTAAAGTATAGTGTTAATCCACTCCTCGGCGGTTCTGCTCCACTCCTGGTACAATATTTCGGCCTCATTGCCCCTGCTGTCGTATGTAGTGGTCTTTAGCCGGACATTTATCCAGTCCTGTTCATATGGATCCCATATTTGTGTAGTTGACTGCATTTCGAGTCCGTCATCATCAAAATCCCTTAACTCCTGCTGATAATTTTCCCAAACCCGTTTTTCATTGCTCCATCTTTGTGTAAGAACGCTTGAAAGATTCTTGTCCTCATCATAATAATTTATATCACGGGCATAGATCATCCACGAATCTGCTTCTTCATTCCATTGATAAGTATAGGTGGTATCTACTATATCCCTGTCATAAATTGTAATAATTTCCGGCATGAAAACCTGTGCTGAAGCCATTTGGCTTATCAGTATGAAGAACGGGAGTAGTCGTATAATCTTCATTTATGCAGAATTAAGCAGATTTATAATTATGACAATATAGCAAATTTATTTATACATACTTTGAAAACGAAAAAAAATCTATTTCTGTACAAGTCTGATATGGTTATTGATGAATGTTAACATATCAATATAATTCTCTGTGACTGGCAATATGCTGAATATAAAATTTTTAAGTCGTCTCTTTAAAAGGATAGTAAAATATTTTCCCGGAAAAATCTATTGATTATTTTTTTATTTATATTTGGGAAAAAATTGAGAAACATGGTGAAATTAGTTGAGGCTACTTTAAGTGACAGAAAAAAAGCGTACGACTGGCTTTTTAATTCCGACTTTTCAGATTTTTTGATGAAGCTGGAGGGCTTTACAAGAGAAACCATGCCCGCTTATGAAGATTTTACAGGTGAATACTGGGACTTCTTTTTCGACGGGACACAACCCGAAAACGGCCGCTGCTTCAAGATAGTTGACGAATCAAATAACGAGGAAGTAGGTTTCATTTACTATATGGCATTCCATACCAAGGAAGGTGTGGCCGAACTGGATGTCTGGCTCAAGTCACTCGAGTTTACAGGAAAGGGGATTGGCCCTTCAGCAATAACAAAGCTTGTTCAAAAACTCAACAAAGAGCTGGGATTCCAAACCTTTTTCATGCGCCCCGCCAAAGAGAATACCCGTGCCGTTAACTCCTACAAAAAAGCGGGTTTCAATGAAACCGAACTGGTTGCAGAGGATTATTACAAGCCGGAATTTATCGAAGAATACCGCAAAGGAGGATACGGTGAAGGTAAAGATGTATTCCTCCTAAAAAAAGTTTAAAAGTCACTTTGGACTTTTAAAATCCCATCCTCACTCCTATCCTGAATCCCGATTTGGATATATCGGATCTTATATCAGTTTTCCAGCTTTCTTCCACTGCAAAAGCACCATACGGATCGGTATACTGATCTGAATAAGTCCACTGCGGCGCCATTGGAATCCCCCTCCAGACATTGTGGTAATAACCGGCAGTAACGGAAAAAATATCGGTTATCTTATATCCTGCACTTATGTCGATACCGTAATTGAATGTCGATATTGTAGTAACGGTTTCAGGCAGATCAAACGCACCTGAAAGGTACTCGTATCCATAAGCGGTTCCCCGGCCTATAAGAATATTGTCTTCGTCGTAAACCCTTATTTCCGAACTTTCTACTATATCGTCAATATCTATTCCCCTGCCCGAAAAAGTAGTTTCCCCGCTTATTGCAGATCCGAATGCAGCAAATGACAAATATAAGGAAGGTGTCAGTCTCCATCCCGCTTCCAGTCCGGCAACAGCTCCAAGCGGACTAAAACTGGCCCTTGAATTGGTCTCAAGTGTTATGTCATTATTAAATGTCTGCGTCTGATACAATACTGCATCAATTGAATCCCCCTCCTCTATTTCAACTCTTTCGCTCCACTTTTCCGTTTGGCTTATATGTGCGGTAATATCAAGCCTTTGTCCAAGATTGTCTCTCCAGCGCCCGTAATGTATTCCCCCAATAACTCTAACTTCAATTTCCTCGTTGCTGACAACCGGATGTTTTATTGTAAACTTTAAAGAGTTCATTGAGTTCTCACTGTGGACTGTCCATCTTGTATTTCCTTTGTCAGGAAAAAATGTAAGGTCAAAATCCCCTTCCTCATTTTCATCAAGGTCCCTGAACCCCTCTACCCAGACTGCAGGGAAGCCCCTGCTTGCATGCAGGTCCCATCCCATATTCCAGAAATTCACAAGCCCGTATCCCAGGCCTTCTGAAGTGTCATCAGAATACTGGTAATATCCAGGCACACTGCCTGAATCCTTCCAGGAAGACGACACGCGGAACCATGAAAAACCGAAACGGGTATCCCTGTGCGTATAACCCAGATCAATAATAAAAGGGATCTGTGCGCCGGGATTTGTAATTATTGGCGTTATCTCGTCACCGTAATCTGAACGGATATTCCAGAAAACATCGTCAGGGAGATTGTTCTCATCAACCCACTGATCATCACTATATAGAAACACTTCAGATCCGAGGTTTTTTGAAGCACCCCTCACGGTGAAAGTGCCAGGAAAATAGTGAATTCCGAAATCAAAACCGGTAAGGGTTGTTTCACTATCATTAGTAAAAACAGCAGTTTTGTAATTTTCGCCGGTTTTTTGGTTCAATAATCCTCTAAAGTTACCATGGTCAGCCTGCCCGTAAGCAACGGAAGACATAAATAAGAGTGCCGGTACTACATACTTTCTTAGCATATTAACCAATTTTTTAATACTGCTATTTGCAGACTGAAAATCTGCATTAAGCAGTATATGAATTATACATCCTTTATGCTCAACTGTATCCTTTTGCGTGCAACATCAACTTCAATTACCTTAACAGTTACTGTTTGATTTAGTTTAACCACTTCATTCGGATCACGCACAAACCTGTCTGCCAGCCTTGATATATGAACCAGTCCGTCCTGCTTAACCCCGACATCGACAAAAGCGCCGAAATTGGTAATATTTGTCACTATCCCCGGCAAAACCATACCCTGCTTCAGGTCTTCTATCGAAAACACATCTTTTGAAAATTCGAACACCTCTATCTTTGTTCTCGGATCCCTGCCAGGCTTTTCAAGTTCCATCATAATATCATTAAGCGTGGGGAGCCCAATATCACCGGTTACATATTTCTCCATATCAATTTTTTTACGCAACTCAGCGCTTTTGAGCAAATCTCCTACAGTTGCCCCTATATCCGATGCCATTCGCCCGACTATATGGTAGCTTTCGGGATGAACAGCGGAATTATCAAGTGGCTCGGGTCCGTCTTCTATCCTTAGAAACCCCGCACACTGCTCAAATGCCTTTTCTCCAAGTCGAGGCACCTTTTTCAGCTCTCCTCTGGTGGTAAACCGGCCCTTCTCCCTGCGGAAGTCAACTATATTTTGGGCAATATGCGGTCCAAGTCCTGATACATAAGTAAGTAGATGCTTGCTGGCGGTATTAAGATTCACACCAACAAGGTTGACACAGCTTTCCACTTCCCTGTCGAGGCTTTCCTTCAGCTTTCCCTGATCAACATCGTGCTGGTACTGGCCTACACCAATAGATTTGGGATCAATCTTAACCAATTCCGCGAGGGGGTCCATAAGCCTGCGGCCGATAGAAACTGCACCACGCACAGTAACATCATAGTCCGGGAACTCCTCCCGGGCAGTTTTGGATGCCGAATAAACGGAAGCTCCGCTTTCATTAACCACAAAAACCTGCACCTTGCGGTCAAATTTAACCTTACGGATGAAATTCTCGGTTTCCCTCCCTGCTGTAGCATTACCAACAGCTATTGCCTCGATCTTGTACATTGAGGTAAGGGTTGCAATCTTTTTGACAGCAGCTTTTGTTTCCTCCTGAGGCTTGTGCGGATAAATTGTTTCATTATGCAAAAGATTGCCCTGTGCATCCAGGCAGACCACCTTGCATCCGGTACGGTAACCAGGGTCTATTGCCATAACATGCTTCCTGCCTAGGGGCGGGGCAAGTAACAATTGCCTCAGATTTGATACAAAAACCTTTATCGCTTCTTCATCGGCCTTCTCTTTGGAAAGAGACCTGTATTCGTTTTCAATGGAGGGCTTGAGCAGCCGCCTGTAGGAGTCGCGTACAGCAACGGCAACATGATCAGAAGATGAGCCTGTCCCCTTAACAAATAGTTTTTCAAGCTTTTCCAATGCTACTTCTTCAGGCGGCTCAACAGACAACCTGAGAAAACCTTCCTCTTCACCTCTTCTCATTGCAAGAAGACGGTGCGAGGGAGAACGGTTAAGCTTTTCGGCGAAGTCAAAATAATCAGTGTATTTTGTTCCTTCCTCCTCTTTTCCCTTTGCGACTCTTGAGAAAATGACTGCCTCCCTTTCAAAGTACCGGCGAATTACACGCCGGGCTTTAACATCTTCACTTATCCATTCCGCAATAATATCGCGCGCTCCCTGCAATGCATCTTCAGCAGATTTGACTTCATCGTTCAGAAACTCCCCTGCCCTTTCTTCCGCATTCTCCTTCTGTTTTAACAGAATCTCAGCCAGCGGTTCAAGTCCTTTACTTTTTGCAATAGAAGCCCTCGTCTTGCGCTTTGGCTTGTAAGGCAGATAAAGATCTTCCAGCTCCGTAAGTTTTTCTGCTGAATCTATGGCTTTTTTGAGCTCTTCCGTCAATGCCCCCTGCTCTTCTATCGATTTAAGTATCGCCTCTCTTCTTTTGTTAAGTTCGATAAGCCTGTCCAGTTCCTGTCTGACAGCATCCACTTCAGTTTCGTCAAGATTTCCTGTAAGCTCTTTACGGTAGCGGCTGATAAATGGGATTGTTGCCCCGTCTTCAAGCAACCTTATGGTGTTTTCAACTCCCTTAAGAGGATATGAGAATTTTTCGGAGATTATCTTTGTGTAAAGTGCTTTTTGCATAAAAAGTCGATTATTTATACAAAAATAACACTTTTTGGAAAGGGAAGCTGCGGAAAATACTTAATTCAAATATTTCATATGCTAACAGTAGGTTTTACTGAGAATCTCCTTAACCGTTTCCCACTCTGAAACAATATCGTTCAACAGATGGTTGCAGGAATCCAGGTCGCTGCAGCCGGTATCCTCTGCAACAGAAGCCAGTCTGGCAAGCTTTTCCAAACACATATTGAGGGCGGCTCCCTTTAATTTATGTGCAGAATCTGTTATAGCTTCAGTATTGTTATCTTCTGCAGCCTTTTCAAGCGATTTGATATAACCGGGAAAAACAGAAAGGACTTTTCTCATCATTTTTCTTTCAATCTCTTCGTTTTCATTCACCCTTTCCAGAAACTCTTCCCTGTTAAAATGGATTTCACCGCCGCTATCTCCTGCATTTCTGCCCTTAATTTCTTTACCACATGATTTCCCAAGGTATTTTTCAAGTATCCTCTTTATTTCGCCGAGCTTAACAGGTTTTGTTAAAAAATCATCCATTCCTGCCTCCAGGCATTCTTCTCTCTTTTCTTCAACGCTGCTGGCAGAGAGTGCAATCACAGGCACTCTCCCATCAGAGCGGGCCTCTTTTTCCCTGATAACCCTTGTTGCCTCTAAACCATCCATTCCGGGCATCTGTATATCGGTTATCACAAGGTCGGGGCTCCTGTGCTCGAAAACTTCTACAACTTCGTTCCCTTCAGATGCTTCTATTATCTCTGCTGAAGGAATAAAATCTTTTATAATACAGCTCAAAAGGAACATGTTGGTGGAAACATCTTCGGCTAAAAGTATTACCGGGTTCTCCCGGAAGGTTGAATTATTGACGACTGACTCCACTTTCACCTGCCCAGGAGTATCATCATCGCCGGTTTTGCCATTGATATATTCCGCTCCTCTTTTTGATCTGTTATTCACATCAAGCAATACCGAAAAAAAATCACCCGGTTTAACCGGCTTGGAAAGCCTGATACATATATTCCCGCCGTCGTAATAAACCGGTTGATCAGGATCTTCATCTGATTTACAAAGCAGCACAACAGGCAAACCTGCAGATGCTCCCTTCAGCTTGTACCTTAAACGTTTCACATTTTCGGTTCCTTCCTCACACGAATTATGATAGTCCGCTATAATCAAATCAAAATTTTCGGAAGAGTTGAGCTGTTCAGCCGCCTCATCTTCAGAAGAGCATTCTCTGTAATAAATATCCCAGTTTTTCAGCATATCAAGAGTAACTCCCCTTGTATTCTCATTATTGTCGATCACCATAACCCGCCTTAAATGATCAAGCTTACCGGAGTCAAACTTTCTAATCTCTTCAAAACCGGTCTCAATTGAGAAAAAGAATGTGCTTCCCCTGCCCGGTTCACTATCCAGTTCAATACTGCTTCCCATTTTTTTAGCCAGCAAAGCGGAGATAACCAGTCCCAAACCGGTACCTCCATATTTCCTTGACGTTGAAGAATCTGCCTGTGAAAAGGCCTTGAAAAGCTTTTCCTTCTGCTCCCTGCTTATTCCGATACCGGTATCACGTACGACAAACGTGAATCTGCCCTGATTTTCTTCAACCCTATTAAAACTCACTTTTAGCTCAATCTCCCCTTTTTCAGTGAACTTAACCGCATTCCCCAGCAGATTGATAAGTATTTGTTTCAGCCTGAGCGGATCAACAACAGCAATTCTCGGAACATCGGTATTGATGTTAAGCAACAGTTCAAGTCCCTTTTTTGAAGCCTGGTAGCTGATTATATCGTACGCCTCACCCAGTAATTCCAAAAGGTCGGTTTTTACAAGGTCAAGTTCAACCCTGCCTGCCTCAATTTTCGAAAAATCCAGGATATCATCTATTATTCTCATTAGCGACCGCGCAGAAACAGCAGCACTTTCTAAATATTTCCCCTGGGTTTTGTTCAAAGGAGTGTTCCCGAGCAGTTCGGTGAAACCAATAACTGCGTTTAGAGGTGTGCGTATTTCGTGACTCATGCTTGCAAGAAACCTCGACTTGGTTTTGTTTGCCTTTTCCGCCTGGTATTTTTCGGCAACAAGCTCTTCTTCGGCTCGTATCCGACTAATGAGCATCCCGGTAAGATCTGAATATGCTTCCACCAGAGCCGGATTTTTCAGATACCTGTTTTTGCCGAATATGAGAGTGAAGTCTCCCAGCATTACATTGTCCTTGGTACTCTTTACTAAAGCAACACGACCGGTATTGAAAGTTTTTTCAATAACAGCAACCACTGCAGCAGGAACCACATCCCGGGTCAGATCCCTCAGCCGGTTGAAATAAATTATTTTCCTATCGCGTATCAATTCTTCCCTGCCAAGGTCGTATTCCCACTTCTTTCCTTTAAAGTTAAATCCGATCATTTTGGCAGCCTTTTCGATATTGCTGCTTATTCCTTTTATCCCTGCTGTGGTAAAATCTCTGCCGTTTTTGTCAAAAATATTCAGCACTGCATATGATGCACCCGATATTTCAGCCATCCTTGCGGCTATTTCATTATAATTTACGTTTTCGGCTGTGGTTTGGTTAAATTTACCCGAAGCATCGGCTATTGTATGCTGGTAGGTTATATCGGTGAAAATTTTTGAAAAATAGAATTTTTTCGGTGAATGAACCTGTACCTTATACCATCTTTTTAGTGATGAAGAATAATGGTCATATTCCAAATGAACACCTTTTACCGCCACTTCAAAGTATAGTGAAATGTGGGCTGCAAAATCGTCTTCAGCAAATTCACGTATATTAACTGCTTTTTTGCCTGCTATACTTTCCTTTTTTAATCCTGCAAGCTTTTCGAACATCCGGTTCACCGATACAAATTCATAATCAACAGGATCCCCTTTCTTATCCAGCACTATTCTGCAAAGGGCATAACCAAAAGGCGCCCTGTTTATCAGATGCTTATCCATAACCGCACCTTCGGCATCAGCGGTTTTCTTCATTTGAAACCTCCATCAGTCTTTGGCAGACAAAATGATATGAACAAAACATGGGGGTTCCATACTTTGAAACACCTTATAAGATTTGCTTGCAATAAATAACTCATTGATATTTAAATTGATTAATCTGGTTTGCGCATGAAAATATCCCTTCAGGTTGATTTGACTTCAAATCATTAAATGAACTGCCATTAATATAATTACCGCCAGATTAAAATTTTGTCTTCCGTACATCAGATTTTACGTCTTTTCTCCCCTGCGGGTTGCAGTTTTTTTCAAAAATTTCCGGTTATTTTGTTTGTACCCTTATTTAGAAAGGAGAATTTGCCTTTGTTTTATATTTTTTTTATATGTTTACTTTTATGTTTTACAACATATTTTTATGGTAAAAAAGGTTCTTATTGCCAATCGCGGTGAAATTGCGGTGAGAATAATCAGGTCGTGCAGGGAGATGGGCATATCCACGGTAGCAGTTTTTTCGGATGCCGACAGAAGATCTCTTCATGTTAGATATGCCGACGAGGCAGTCCACATTGGCCCTTCACCTTCAGCAGAAAGTTACCTGGTTAAGGAAAAGATCATTGAGGCAGCAAAGATTACCGGTGCAGATGCAATTCACCCCGGTTACGGCTTTTTGTCGGAAAACGCAGACTTTGCCGAACTTGTCCGCAGTGAAGGGATTATTTTCATAGGTCCTTCTGCCGAAAGTATCAGGCTTATGGGCGATAAGATCTCGGCAAGGAGCATTATGCTGGATGCCGGTGTGCCGGTAGTTCCGGGATCAAGTGAAAAACTTGCCAATAACCGTTCCGCTGAAGAAATAATTAAAGAGACCGGTTTGCCCGTAATGATAAAAGCTTCAGCCGGTGGTGGCGGGAAAGGGATGAGACTGGTATATAAAGAGCAGGATATAAAAAGTTCCCTGGAAGCTGCAAAATCTGAGGCAAAGGATGCTTTCGGCGATGATTCGGTATATATTGAAAAATATATTACCAGTCCGCACCACATAGAATTCCAGGTGCTGGCGGACAAGTACGGGAATATTATACACCTCTGCGAAAGGGAATGTTCGGTTCAGCGCCGGCACCAGAAAATTGTGGAAGAGACGCCGTCTCCCCTTATGACAGACGGGCTGAGAAAAGAGATGGGCAACAAGGCCATTGAAGCAGCAAGGTCGGTTAACTACGAAGGAGCCGGAACAATAGAGTTCCTGGTTGACGACAAGCTCAATTACTACTTTCTTGAAATGAACACACGCCTGCAGGTTGAGCATCCTATAACCGAAAGGGTTACAGGTGTTGATTTGGTAAAGGAGCAGATCAGAATCGCATCGGGTGAACCCCTCTCATATAAGCAGGGAGATATTTTCCAGGACGGGCATGCAATTGAATGCAGGGTATATGCGGAAGACCCGGGGAATGATTTCATGCCCTGCCCCGGGAAGGTGGTAAAAATTACCGAACCTATGGGACTTGGGGTGAGGACAGACGGGTATGTTTACGAAGGTTACGAGGTACCTGTACACTACGACCCCATGATATCCAAGGTCATTACATGGGGAAAAACAAGGGAAGAGGCAATAGACCGGATGCTGAGGTCATTGAAGGAGTATAACATTATGGGGATAAAAACCACAATAGACCTTCTTGAAAGGATTATGGAAATACCCCGGTTCAGGGAAGGAAGATACGACACCCATTTTATTGAAGAACACTATGATGAACTGCTTGGCCCGCGTGACCATACGGAAAAAACAGGGGACCTGGCAATGATTGTTGCTTATCTGGAATATGCCGGCAAAAGAGACCTGATGAAAAACGGGGAATCATTTAACAGCCACTCTAAATGGAAAATTGAAAACAGGAGAAAAAACCTTTCGGGTCAATAAACAACCACTTAACACAACAGTAAAAATTAAACATCATGCCGCTAATTGAGTTAAAATCGGGTGAAAAAAGGAAGCAGTTAAGCATTCTTGAAAAAAGGGGAAGCAAAATGCGCATTCTGCTGGGTGAAAGGGAATATGATATTGACGTGGTAAAAGTGGAAAACAACATCTATTCCCTTCTTTGCGAAAACAGGTCGTATAACATGAAAGTGGTTCCTGCCGGTAAAAAGAACTGCTATTCGGTAAGGTATGTCTGCTACTCTTACGATGTGGAAGTGGTGGATCCGGAAACCCGTTATATTGAAAGCAGGAAGAAGAGTTCCGGCGAAGATGATGAAAATGTAATATCATCTCCAATGTCCGGTAAGATTGTAAGGGTAATGGTAAAGAAAGGCGACGAGGTTAAGCCTGGCCAGGTGGTGATTGTTGTGTCTGCCATGAAAATGGAAAGCGAATACAAATCTGGTAAAGCCGGAAAGGTTAAAGAAGTTCTCGTCAATGAGGGTGATGTGGTTGGGTCAGATACCCCGCTCATTGTTCTTGAGTAATAGTTTAGTAAAAACTTTTTACAGTTATGTCTGCACTTGAAGATAAATTCCGTGAACTTGACAAAAAAAACCGCGAGGCTTTGAAAGGGGGAGGTGATGAAAGAATAGAAAAGCAGCATGCGGCAGGTAAGCTAACTGCAAGGGAGCGCCTGGAGATTTTGCTTGACAAGGGCTCTTTTACTGAAATTGACAAGATGGTGAAGCACCGCTGTTCCGATTTTGGTATGGGAGAGAAAAAAATTCCCGGAGACGGGATTGTTTCCGGCCATGGTAAGATTGACGGGAGACTTGTTTTCGCTATTGCACAGGATTTCACAGTTTTCGGCGGAACAATGAGCAGGGCTAATGCAGAGAAAGTTGTGAAAGTGATGAACCTGGCGATGAGAATGGGAGCCCCGGTTATCAGCCTGAACGATTCAGGCGGTGCCCGTATACAGGAGGGGGTTCAAAGTCTTGCCGGATATGCCGATATTTTTCACTCCAATGTGAAAGCTTCCGGTGTTATCCCTCAAATATCCGCCATACTGGGACCGTGTGCCGGAGGAGCGGTTTATTCCCCCGCATTAACCGATTTTATTGTAATGACAAAAGAGAACAGTTACATGTTCGTTACGGGGCCGGATGTGATTAGTGCTGTAACCCACGAAACAGTTACCAAGCAGGAACTGGGGGGAGCCATGACCCACAATTCGAAAAGCGGTGTTGCACATCTTGTAGCGGAAAATGATGAAGATTCAATGATGATGATAAGGGAACTGACAGGTTTCCTGCCGTCAAACAATATGGAGGATCCCCCTGTCAGACCTTTTGCCGGTGATGTCAGCGAAGTTGACGAAAGCCTTTTAAACCTGGTGCCGGCTGATCCCAACAAGCCGTATGATATGATGACATTGATCGAATCTGTGGTCGATGATCACAACTTCTTTGAGATAATGCCCCATTATGCAAAGAACATTATTACAGGGTTCGGCAGGTTTGCAGGAAAACCCGCCGGGATAGTCGCCAATCAGCCTGCATTCCTGGCAGGCTCACTTGATATTAACTCCTCGGTAAAAGGTGCAAGGTTTGTTCGTTTCTGCGATTCATTTAACATCCCCCTGATAATACTGGAGGATGTTCCCGGCTTTTTGCCCGGGATAAACCAGGAGTTCGGGGGGATAATAAAGCACGGTGCAAAGCTGCTGTATGCATTCTCTGAAGCAACGGTGCCCAAAATAACGGTTATTACAAGGAAATCGTACGGCGGAGCCTATTGTGTAATGGCCAGCAAGCATATTGGGGCAGATGTCAATCTTGCATTTCCCACTGCGGAGATTGCAGTAATGGGGCCGGAGGGCGCAGTAAATATAATTTTCAGGAACAAAACAGATTCTGAAAAGAGAAAAGCTGTGGAAGATTACCGGAAAGCATTTGCCAATCCCTATAAAGCTGCGGAACTGGGTTATATTGATGAAATTATTAATCCTTCCGAAACCAGGGCAAAGCTTATTACGGCACTAGAGATGACACAAAACAAGAGTGTTTCATCAATATCTAAAAAGCACGGTAACATGCCCCTTTAAAGATTTACCCCGTAGTTTTAAAAAAATCCTGGCAGATTTCCGGTAAGATGTCTTTTTTAAAAAACATCTATCTTCCCGCTGACCCTTACCTCAATGGGGATACCGTCTATTTCCCCCGGGATCATTCTCCTGATGCTGTTGTTATCCCTTGCAAGCAATACTAAAATGCATATATCACCTTTATCTGTGCGTCCTATACCGGCAGATACGACATTTTCCAAAGCCAGCCATTTTTTTCTGTTCCTGGCGAGGATATTTTCAGCTTTTTTAAAGGTTTTATCCATCTATACCAGGGTAATTTCCATTTTATCAAAAACATTCTGAATCCTGTTGAAAACGGTGGTGTTGACACTGCCTGCAAAAAGGAGTCCCACAACCTCATTCTCACTGTTCAGCACAACAGAACCGCTGTCACCCCCTTCACTCATTGCACCTGCAATAAGCTGGTCGGTAAAAAGGGCTGTCCTGCCTGCACCAAAACCCACCCTAACGGTAGCATGTACCTGCTCAATCACCCCATTGGTTAGTCCAGTAGTACGCCCGCTCTTTTTCACCTCCATTCCGAGCTTCCCTTCAGCAACACCCGCAGGGGTGCCAATCTGCAGTATCTCATTTACAACATCATTCTCATCAACCGGTTCGGCTATGGCACAATCAACAAGGTTTTCCGTCTGCCGGGTTTCAACTGCAAAAAGACGCATACCGCTGCCCGTAATTCTTGCCATAAAGTTGAACAGACTGCTGATACCCCTTGCAAAGAAGCACCTCCCGCTCCCGTTTTCAAAACAGATTGGCACAAATTCATACAGTTTCCCAATAGTGTCACCGGAAACGGCACCACCATCGTGAGGTCCGGGCTGAAGAATGACATCCCCTGCTTCAGCTTTGTTTGAATTGGCAAGAACATGGTTGTTGGAAAGGATAAAGATTTTGTCATCCCTCTTTACAAGGCATCCGAGTGTGCCGGCTGTAATGTTGAAATGGCCTGTACTTACACCTCCCGGGGCGGGGCGGAACCTGCCGGTGGGTGGCTGGCGGACGTGAATCGGTCCGGTTGGATGAACATCTGTAGGGATCCCCCCGAGAAATGGAGGTACAAGCTCCCTTTTGCTGAGACCGGCGGCTGCCACCTTCGTTTCAACCGAGCATATTATGCAAAGATCATCCGTTGCCTTACCGCCGGTTCTCTTGTAGCCAATGCCTGTTGCCACAACATTGGGCTTTGACATGAGCATTTGGTTCACTCCGGCCAGTGTTTCCCTTATCTTGCTGAGTGAATTTTCCATTGATTAACGGATTAGTTTTTCAGTAAATAAGCGCTTTATCCCTGATGCACTGTTTAATCAACTTCTCTTTCCGGCTATCCATTCCCTTGCATTCACAAAAGCGGTCAGCCACGGGGTTACTTCATCCCTGGGGCGCTCTGAGGGATATATTGCCCAGTTCCAGGGATAGAGCGAACGTTCCAGATGGGGCATCATGGCCAGGTGCCTTCCGTCAGGACTGCAAATTGCGGCTGCGGCAAAACGCGAGCCGTTCGGATTGCCGGGATACTCTTCGTAAGTGTATTTCATCGGGATATTGTAATCGCTTTCTTCACCGGGAAGATTGAACTTCCCTTCCCCGTGTGCTATCCAGATACCCAGTCTGCTGTAAGCCAGGGAACCAAGCATCACTGAATTGTTTTCAGGTATGTCAACATTGATGAAGGCCGATTCGAACTTGTGCGAATCATTGAACTCCATTCGGGGATGGTTATCGCCATATTCACCTACAAGTCCGAGTTCCACCATTAGCTGACAGCCGTTGCAGACACCCAGACTGAGCGTATCGTTTCTGGCATAGAACCTGTCAATTGCCTCCTTTGCCTTTTCGTTATAAAGGAAAGCCCCTGCCCATCCTTTTGCCGAACCAAGCACATCACTGTTGGAGAATCCTCCAACGAAAACTATCATATTGACATCTTCAAGTGTTTCCCTGCCGCTTATAAGGTCAGTCATATGCACATCCTTCACATCCATTCCCGCAAGGTGCATTATCCATGCCATCTCCCTGTCGCCGTTCACCCCCTTCTCCCTTATTATAGCAGCTTTTATGCCGGTCCTTCCGGTACGGACGGGATCAATACCGTACTGATCCACTCTTCCTGAAAAATCGAACGTAAACCTGAAGGATAGAACCTGGCTGCCGTAATTGCGAAACCTTTCAAGTGCAAGCTGTTCACCCGACTGCCTCGTGTCAAGAAGGTATGAAGAACGGAACCATACATCCCTCAGCTTGTCAATATCAAACAGCTGTTTATTCTCCATGCTGGAATGCGCTAGTGTAAACTGCCTTTTGCTGTTGTACCCGGATATTACGCGGGCATCCACCCCCTTTTCTTTTAGTTTTGATACAATACGATCACCTTCCTCCACCTGCAGCAGCACTGCAGGTTTTTCACTGAAAAGCAGGTGAACCAGGTCGTTGTCAAAAACCGTTAGATCAACGTTCAGTCCGTCATGCCTGCCTGCAAAGCACATCTCCAGCAGCGCCGTTACCAGTCCCCCGGCCGACACATCGTGTCCTGCAAGCACATCGCCGTTGCCGACAAGATCCTGTACCGCACCGAAAGCTTTTGCAAAATAGCCGGCATCCTTAACTGTAGGGCACTCTTTGCCGATAAAGTTAAGCGACTGGGCAAAGCTGCTTCCGCCAAGGTGGAATTCATCACCTGAAAAGTCGATATAGATAACCGAACTCCCCGGAATGTTCTTCAGGTTGGTGGTAACCCTTTTCCTTATATCTTTCACCTCTGCAGCGGCTGATATAATTACCGTGCCGGGTGCGAAAACCAGAGTGCCGTCCTTGTATTTCTGGGTCATTGAAAGGGAATCCTTCCCTGTGGGAATATTTATCCCGAGTGCTTTTGCAAAACCTGATGCCGCCTCAACTGCGCGGTAAAGCCTGCTGTCTTCACCTTTGTGACGGGTTGCCCACATCCAGTTGGCGCTCAGGGAAACTCCCCTGAGGCCGTCCTGCAGCGGTGCCCATAAAATATTGGTAAGAGCCTCTGCAATAGCAAGCACCGATCCGGCAGCAGGGTCTATCAATGCCGGTATTGGAGCATGTCCTATCGCCGTTGCCACCCCCCTGAAACCTCCATAGTCCAGGGCCATTACCGCCATATTGTTCAGCGGAAGCTGCACCTCTCCTGCCGTCTGCTGCATAGCCACCCTGCCGGTAACACTTCGGTCAACCTTGTTGGTAAGCCAGTCCTTGCAAGCTACGGCTTCCATCTGCAGAAGTGAAACAAGGTACTCCCTGTATCTTTTAGGATCATACTGCAGCTCTTCAAAATCATTCCCCACGGTTACATCATTCATAACTGTCTGCGGAGGCTTGCCAAAAAGCCACTCAAGCTTCATGTCAAGAGGTTTGATTTTCTTAACCGAATCTTCAAAGGTGAAGTTCATATCGCCGGTCACCTCACCGATATCGTACATCGGAGCCCGCTCCCTTTCAGCCACTTTTTTAAGGAAGATTGCATCAGCAGGTTTGATCACCAGTCCCATTCTCTCCTGCGACTCGTTACCGGCAATCTCCCTGGCAGATAAAGTGGGATCGCCAACCGGCAGCTTATCCATCTCGATTCTTCCTCCCGTTTCCTCAACAAGCTCTGAAAGGCAGTTGAGATGTCCGCCGGCTCCATGGTCGTGTATGGAAACTATAGGGTTTTGATCCGATTCCATCATGGCACGGATGGCGTTGCTCACCCTTTTCTGCATTTCGGGATTGGAACGTTGTACGGCATTCAGTTCTATAAGATTGTCGTATTCGCCTGTTGCAACGGATGAAACAGAACTTCCACCCATACCAATTCTGTAATTGTCACCTCCCATCATTATTATACGGTCGCCTTTTGCGGGCACATCCTTCATGCTGTCCCTCTTCTTCCCGTAACCTACACCCCCGGCAAGCATTATCACCTTGTCGTAACCGTATGTACGGCCTTTCCCGGCATGCTCGAATGTAAGAAGGCTTCCGCAGACCAGAGGCTGTCCGAATTTGTTCCCGAAATCGCTTGCTCCGTTGGAAGCCTTCACAAGTATATCCTCAGGTGTACGGTAAAGCCATTTTCTTGGAAGTATACCGTTCTCCCACTGCCTCCCCTCTTCAGTCCTGGCATAGGGGGTCATGTAAACGGCAGTACCTGCAAGCGGCACGGCACCTTTTCCTCCCGCAAGCCGGTCGCGTATCTCCCCTCCCGTTCCCGTAGCAGCACCGTTAAAAGGTTCAACAGTGGTCGGGAAATTGTGTGTCTCAGCCTTGAGGGAAAGAACCGTTTCAACCTCTTTAACCATAAACCAGTCAGCTACATCCTGCCTTCCGGGTGCAAACTGCTTTGCAACAGGCCCTTTTAAAAAGGCGCAGTTATCCTTGTATGCTGATACCACCCTGTTGGGATTGGTTTTGGTGGTCTGTTTAATAAGCTGAAAAAGCGAGTGAGGCATCTCTCTGCCGTCGATTATAAAACGGCCGTTGAATATCTTGTGCCGGCAATGTTCCGAATTGACCTGGGAGAATCCGAATATCTCGGTATCTGTAAGCTGCCTTCCTATGTGACTGCTGACTTCTTCCAGGTATCTTATCTCTTCTTCACTGAGTGCAAGTCCCTCCTGCCTGTTGAAAGTATCAATATCCTCTATGAGCAGAACCGGTTCCGGGTCCTTGTCTATCAGAAAAATATCCTGCGTCAGGTTATAATAAAGGCTTTGAAGCATGGGGTCGTATTGCGGGTCGTCTTCTGCCACAAAGAATTCCTCTATGCGACTGATACCTGAAATGCCCATATTCTGTGTAATCTCAACTGCATTGGTGCTCCAGGGGGTAACCATTTCCCGGCGCGGCCCTATAAAAGTGTCTTCAATACGGGAAACATCGAGATAAGTCGCGCCGGCAAACAGCCATGTAAGTTTACCGATATCCGTTTGATGCGGTTTATGTTTTGTTTCGACTGCAATCACCTTGCCGGACCGGTTACGGAAGAATAATATCATTTTTATACTGTTTGGGAAAGAATAGAAACCTTTTCTGATGCGAAATTATAAAAAAAGGATAATACCCGGAAGACAAATTCTCCTTGAAATACTTTTATTTACGCAGGGAAGAAACAAACAATGTTTGAAACCGGTATTGCCTTCATTCATACCTGAGCGATTCAACAGGGTTTCTGCGGGCTATATTCCATGTTTTCCCGATTGTGATAACTGTTTGCAGTAGAAGCACAATCGCTATCCCCAGGATAAAAAGCCACCATTTCACAGGAGCCTTTACAGCATAATTTTGCAGCCATCTGTCAAGAAGAAAGTAGCTGACCGGGATGGCAATTACCGAAGCTATGGCAACCCATTTCAGGGAATTGTAGTATAGTACGGCCACCATTTGTATTGTTGATCCGCCAAGAGCCTTACGGATGCCTATCTCCTTGGTGCGCCTGGAAATACTGTTGGAGACCAGCATGAATATACCCATCATCACTATTAAAACCGCTATTACTGCCCCCACCCTTATGATCTTCCCAAACCTCTCTTCGGAAGCATAGAAGCTCCTGTAAATATCTGCTGTGTTCCTTGAACTTAAAATATAACCCTCATCAAATGATTTGAGGGTCTGCTCAATTTTTTCCATTGCCACGGGATAGTCGGCGTTAGCATCCAGCCTTACAAGTATGTTGTTAATATTCTCAGAATATGCAGTAAGCACGAGCGGCTGAATAACATTCGCAGCAGATGAGTAGTGAAAATCTTTGACCACACCAATAACCTCCATAGGGTTCTGGAACATCACCACCTGACTGCCCACTGCCGAAGTGAGTCCAAGCATTCTTTCAGCCGCCTCGTTCAATATTACGTTTTGCCTGTCGGTTGCCATATCAGGATCAAAAAAACGCCCCTCCTTCAGTTCCAGTTCCAGCAAGCTGCACAAACCTGCCTGAATACGGTATTCATTGATAGTTTGAATGTTATCCGATTGGCTTTCAACCAGTCTGATTCCCTGTCCGCTGCCTCCGCCGCCGATGGTATGGCCCGAGGCTGCAACGCCTGCCACTTCGGGAATATTGAGCAGCTGGTCACTTATCTCAGGATACTGCCTCTTCATGTTGTCATTCAAATTGAAAATATTGACAACTCCCCCGGTATTTAACCCCGGCGGAAGGTTTTGCAGGTAATTTACCTGGTTGGTAATGCCGAAAAGGTATGTGAGCAGCACAAGGGTAACTACAAGCTGCAGTCCCCCGGCCAGGTTCACAACTACTCTTTTACGGCCCACCTTACCGCTATAGGATTTCAGGATTGCAACAGGCTTGAGCCGGCTGAGGTAGAAGGCCGGATAACTCCCTGAAAGTAAAATTGTCAGAATAAATATCCCGGCCAGTGCAAAAATCAGCAGCGGCGACAACAAAAGGTTCCCGGGGAAACTGCGCCTCATCAGATCGCCGAACTGGGGCAAAAAGAGCTCAGCCAGTACCAGTCCGATTACAAACGATATGGCCACTATGAAAGTTGTTTCAGCAAAGAACTGTCTGACTATATCAGCCTTTCCTGCACCGTTTACCTTTCTGATACCAATTTCTTTGGCCCGTTGTTCTCCTTCAATCACAAACAGGTTGACAAAATTTGTAAGCGCCAGGAACATTACAAGAACAGCAATGGCCCCCACGAGAATAACGGTACTTATACTTCCGCGCTGACCAAGATCATATGAAGCTGATGAAAAGAGATGCAACCTGGTAAGTGGTTCAATCTCAGATGCGAAATCAGAACCATGAAACATGCTGAACCTCTCCGTAAGCATTTCGTTGTTTGCCTGGCATATTGCATCACCTGTTGTTTTGGGATCTGCGTTTTGATCAAAGAGGTAGTAAGTAAAAAACTCAAGCCCCCCAAGCTGGTGCATAAAATGGAGGGCATTAATGGGTAAAAGCAGATCAAAGGAAAAATGTGTGTTCTCAGGTACATCATCCATAACAGCCGATACAGTGTAGCTTTTATTTTCTATCTCCACTATCTGGCCCGCTGCCGGTTTGTTGCCGAAAATTTTCCCGGCCAGCTCTTTGGTCAGCACAACCGAGCCGGGGTCACTGAGAGCATGATCGGCAGAACCCTCGATAATGTCGAAATCAAAAACATCGAAGAAGGTCGAATCGACGTATAAAGGAGTGTTGTGAGCATACCTTACATTATCATATATAATCTCGATACTCCAGTACCTGTAGATCTGGACGGCTGTTTCGATGCCAGGAACATTTTGAGGGATTTCAGTGAAAGCCGTGCGTAAATTTATCGGGTGAACCACCTCACTGTCTCCATCCTTCCATATCGTATGGAGACGGTTAATCCTGCCGGCATTTGAAAAATGGCGGTCGTAGCTCCATTCGTGCAAAATGAAAGCCACCAGCAGGATGGTCGTTGCCAGTCCGATTGATAATCCGATAACGTTAATTGCCAGGGTAGCCTTGTTTTTCCCGGCATGTTGATAAAGACTCCTGATCTTTCTTATCATCATTTACTGAAATTTTGATTTATCAAAACTCCCGGCTGTACAGTCATCGCCAATATGCGATACCTAAGGCCTGGAAAATATGTCCCTTATATCAGGTGTGCCAATAAGCAATTTTTTTTGACAACTTTTTATTACAGGTTTAGCCGGGCATAATGTATCACGCCTTATATTAGCTTTTCATTTATTATGCCAAACAACACATATACTTAAAAATGTAACAGTTGCGCATTTATCCGGGAAACTTTTCTCATATAATTGTCCGGTTATGAAACAGTTATTGTCCGGTTTCGTGCAGATTAATACAGAACATCCAAACTCTTCAGGAAAACTTTTTATTTTCCCTATATTATTCTTAAATTGTGCTTATTGTCATTTTTTCAAATGACCCGTATTGTTGAATTAAAAAAATATAGCTATGTCATTTAAACTTCCGGAACTACCTTACGGGCAGAAAGACCTTGAACCGGTCATATCCGCAAAAACAATCGAGTTTCATTACGGAAAGCATCACCAGACCTACGTGAATAAACTCAACAACCTTGTTGAGGGAACTAAGTTCGATGGAGCAACTCTTGAAAAGATAATTAAAGAAGCTGACGGCGGGATATTCAATAACGGTGCACAGGTGTGGAACCACACTTTTTATTTCAGCTCTTTTTCTCCCTCCGGTGGAGGGGAACCTGAAGGCGATCTTGGCCATGCAATTGAACGCGAGTTCGGTTCTTTTGACAAATTCAAAGAAGAGTTCGAAAAGGCCGGCGCTACCCTGTTCGGTTCAGGCTGGGTATGGCTGGTAAAAGATTCGAAAGGCGCGCTTGATATTGTGCAGGAGTCAAATGCGGGCAATCCGCTGAGGAAAGACCTTACCCCGATTCTGACCATGGATGTCTGGGAGCACGCCTACTACCTCGATTATCAAAACAGAAGGCCCGACCATCTTCAATCACTCTGGAAGATAATTGACTGGAAAAAGGTTGGGGAAAGGCTCTGAATGAACCCTGTAAACAGGTAACAAAGCAGAAAGATAATATAGCTGTTGCCAGGCAGGACGCAAAAAAAATGCCGCCTCGTTTCATACGGGGCGGCATTGATACGTAAGAGTTCAAACATGAAATAACATGAGAAATTTTATAAGGTATCTTCCGGATCAGGCCTTTTTAAGCCTTGCAGTCACTTCGTCCCAGTTAACCACATTCCAGAATGCGGAGATGTAATCACCTCTCCTGTTCTGGTATTTCAGATAATAGGCATGCTCCCACACATCTATTCCAAGTATTGGCTTACCTCTTTCGTCAGCAACATCCATCAGCGGATTATCCTGGTTGGGTGTAGATGTGACCTTCAGTTTGCCGTCCTGTAAAATAAGCCAGGCCCAACCTGAACCGAAGCGTGTTGCTGCTGCATTTGAAAAGAGCTCCCTGAACTTATCAAATGAACCGAAATTTGAATTTATGGCTGTAAGAAGTTCGCCGGTTGGCTGACCGCCACCACGGGGTGACATAACCTGCCAGAAAAGTTCGTGGTTGTAGTGCCCGCCACCGTTATTGCGGATTGCAACCGGACGGGTTGATACATTTTTCATCAGATCTTCAAGGGACTTGCCTCCACCTGGAGCTTCCTTCAATGCATTGTTAAGGTTGTTGACATACCCGGCATGGTGCCGGCTGTGGTGTATCTCCATTGTGCGTGCATCTATGTGCGGTTCAAGTGCATCATATGAATAAGGAAGATCAGATAGATTGAAATTTTGATTATTGCTGGTATCCATAACTGAATTGCTTTTTAGTGCCTCTTTAGTCAGTAAGGGTGCTGCAAACAATCCCCCCATTCCCAAAAGGCCGGTTTTTAAAAAAGTTCTTTTATCCATGATTATATATTTGCGTTTATTTGGTCTAATTCTATATTAATAAACAAAAAATATAAATTATTGTTCAAAAGAGTTTTTTAAAAAAACAGTTCAGCAGGTAAATAGCTGAATAGATCCCTCCCGGAAAAGGAAACAATTATCAGGGGTACTATTCGAATCTTTGTTTAAACTCTGATTATACTATTGGTTAATAATCAACAAAAAAACAGGTAAAAGAAAAATTCCTCCATTACCTGTTTTTTATCCTGAAAATGTGCAGGTTAAACAATATTATTCAAACAGAACCGCGTCACCTACCTGAACATCATCTCCCCCGTCAATGAATATCGCAACAGATGCTGAACTCTGAACACTCACTATCTCGATAGTCCCGATAGGTATCCTTACTTCTTCATCAACTCCTTCGACTTTCATTAGCCGGGCAATCTGAAGCTGCTGTTTCTCCCTTACCCCGTCGTTTGCGCCTACGTTGATTATCACCCCGTTATCAAGCAGCTGAACAATCTGTCCCATACGAACCTCCCGCACAGCAGGCCTGCTCACTTTATCAGCATTTTCACTGACAGCTTTTACAAGATTTGCTCCAAGGTCATCCACTGCCTCATAAGTTGCGCGGCCAATAGCGCTTTCCATAAACTCAGCACCCCGAAAACTCACATTCTGCAAACTGGCATCAAATGATGCTCCTGTTGCCGAACCGGTTCCCTGTACAGAACCCAGTATAACTCCCGATTCTGCATTCACCATCCTGGCTGTAACGCCCACACGGCCCCTTGTGCCACCTACGCCTATTCCCCTTACTCTCACCCTGCCGGTGGACTCAAGATTGAATTGCGTTACTGTGCCGAATATAAGCGCATCTGCTCCAAGGAGTCGCCCTATATCAACTGCGCGGGATGGATCAACCACACCAGACCGAATAAGATTCTGCTCAGAAAGAATACTATTCAACCGGTCACGTTCCACAAGCTGAAAGTTAACCTGCTGATTAACCATGTAATCGGTCAGCAATGCACTTATCTGTTCCCCGACATTTATGCGGGAAAACCTGTAATCACCCCTGTATTCAAGGGGGATAATTGCAATGGTAATAGGTTCTTCTTCTGCAGTAGCTTCTTCTCCTGCAAAAGCCTGAACCTCCGGAAGCAGAAACAATGAAATAAGAAAACAGCATAAGATTCTGCTCAATAAACGATAATGTGCCATTGTAAAATTCCTCATATTAAATTTGACATAGTTATTCTCTGAAATCTATTTGAAAGCAATTCTCAAACCCAGCATAAAGCTTAAAAAATCATACGAAAAATCATCGTCTTCGCCGTCCAGAATGGAATTGTATTTTACGCCCAGATCAAAAAATAAATTGTCGGACACACGAAACAGCAATCCTCCTCCTACACCGTATCCGATTTCCTCCGATTCACTTTCAAAGCCTAAAGCTTCAGATTTGAGGAAATGCAACCCCCCTTCAAGTGCTGCATAAGGAGCGTAACCCCCTTCGCCAAAATAGTACCGGACACCCAGGAGCAAGGGTATTGATGTGAGAGTGATATCTACTTCCTCAATGTCAGCATCCCACATTAAATATCCTGAAGTACCTGTGATCTCTATACCTGGAGCAAGCTCAAAAAACAGGAATCCGGTTCCTCCGTAGCCAGGTTTGTAGAAGTCACCAAAATCCCCAATGGGCAAAGTCATACCGCCCTGGGCACTTATTCCGATATTGCCCTGGCTGTGAACAAGTGCCGGCACAGATACCAGAATGATAACCACTGTAAAAAATTTTTTCATAAGCTTTGTTGTTTAGTTATAATTATATAAATAACCTGCTATCTCTCAATGTAATACAATGAGAAACCATTTATTATGGCATTCAAACCAACTAAAGGTAATGAAAAAATTAATCCGCTTCAACAATTTTTTGATCAGTGCTATTCATCCGGTTCCAGATGAGGATATCTGTAATCGTCAGGGGGAAGGAAGCACTCTTTTACAGTTCGCGGTGAAACCCATCTTTGGAGATTCATGACAGAGCCCGCTTTGTCATTTGTTCCGGAAGCCCTTGCGCCGCCGAATGGCTGATGCCCGACAACCGAACCGGTAGGCTTGTCGTTTATATAAAAATTACCCGCTGCATTGACAAGTCTTACAGATGCCTGATTTATGGCATGCCTTTCGCGGGCGAAAACAGCGCCTGTTAGACCATATACGGAGGTGCGGTCTATCAGGTCAAGTGTTTCTTCATACTTGCCGTCATCAAAAACATATATTGTGAGTATCGGACCGAATAACTCGTGAATCATCGGAAAATAACAGGGATCGGATGTTTCAATTACAGTGGGCTCAATGAAATATCCTTTCGATTTGTCATAGTTACCGCCAGCTAGAATCTTTACTTCATTGTTTTTTTTCACTTTATCAATTACATCCGACAGTTTGTCAAAAGCTTTCTCATCAATTACCGAGGTTATAAAATTGCTGAAATCTTCAGGTCCCCCCATCCTGAAACTGTTTATCTGTTCAAGCATATGCTTCTTCACCTCAGACCAGACTGATCGTGAGATATATGCCCTTGATGCGGCAGAGCATTTCTGTCCCTGGAATTCAAAAGCCCCTCTTGATAATGCAGTTGCAACATGCGACGGCACGGCCGAAGCATGGGCCAGCACAAAGTCCTTACCGCCGGTTTCACCTACAATCCTGGGATAAGCCCGGTACTTTGCAATATTATTGCCTATCCTGTTCCAAATATCCCTGAAGACTCCGGTAGAACCGGTGAAATGCACTCCGGCAAAATCGTAATGCGAGAAAACCACATCCGAAGCAACCTGACCCTCGGTATAAATCAAATTTATCACCCCGTCGGGCAGACCGGCCTTCCTTAACACTTCCATAATAACCCGGGCAGAATAGATCTGTGTTCTGGAGGGTTTCCAGACAACAACATTCCCCATCATTGCAGGTGCAGTAGGCAAGTTGCCTGCAATTGCGGTAAAATTAAAAGGTGTTATTGCAAAGACGAATCCTTCAAGAGGCCTTTGTTCAAGCCTGTTCCATGCCTCGGAGGTTGATTTTGGCTGAATGAGAAATATCTCGGTCATATACTGAACATTGTACCTTAAAAAATCCACCAGCTCGCATACGGCATCTATCTCTGACTGGTATACGGTTTTGGACTGTCCGAGCATGGTTGCAGCATTGATCCGCGATCTGTAAGGGCCGGCGATCAGCGCGGCGGCTTTTAGGAAAACAGCAGCCTTTTCCCTCCAGGGCATGGCAGCCCAGCTTTTACGGGCCTTGAGAGCCGAGCTTATGGCTTTTTCAACATGTCCGGCATCTCCCTTATGGTAATGCCCGAGCACGTGTCCGTGATCATGCGGTGGATTTACGGGCACCAATTCTCCGCTTCTTATCTCTTCACCGCCAATATACATGGGAATATCCGCTTTTTCTGACCTTAGGCGCCTGATCTCTTCAGCAAGCTCTTTTCTCTCCGGAGTACCTGGCGCGTAGGAAAGAGGCTGTTCGTTTTCAGCCTCCGGCACAGTATATACATGATGTTTCATAACTTTTAGGTTTTAGTTGACCGGAAATTAAAAACAATCCGGATTACACTTTAGACAAAATTTTATTGCTTTATTTCAGCACAGTATACAGCTTCAAAAAATGCAATCCTGGCAAAATGAAACAACAGGCCGCTAAAGGGCTATGTTCCATTGTTGTAAACAATCTGATAGCAGTAATGTTCAATAAAGGCCTTTGGCATTTGAATATGCCTCTGTAACTGCAGCAGGGAAAAAAATCCGGTTTCAGACACACTTTCACCAGGGAGAACGGCCGGCCATTTCCTTCCTGATTTCCTTGTACTCTTCCCAGTCAAAACGGTCAAGGAAATCAAATGCCTTTTCAGCCCCGGCAATGAAAAGCTCAACCTTCCCGGCTTCAGGCAGTTTAAAATCGAGCCAGTTGAAGTCCCTGTCGGCATCTATATAGCAAATAAGTTTATTGTAGTCAGGGTTCCTGACAAGGAAATCATAATCGTGAAGTTGACGCATTGTGCCAATCAGGGCTCCTGACATATTGCCCGGACTTTTAATTCTGCTGTAGTCATCTCTCCACGTACTCAGTCTGACACCAAAAGTAGGTTTTTTGGGAACACCGTGTTTCAGATGAAATGAATTAATAGGAAAGTTGGAAAGTAAACCGCCGTCGGCAAACTTAACCTCAGAGGGTATCCTCCCGTAATAACCTGCAAATTTCCTCCACCTGCTCTTTTCCTTTGGAAGTCCCTTCTCTTCAAATTCCCCCGCATTGGGGATATTTTTCACAACCATCGGCTGAAAAAAGAAAGGAACAGACATGGATGCCCTCACAAACCTTGCAGGTTTTACGGTAAGCGGATCCTTCCAGTACAACTCTGCCATTTCAGGGAAGACCACCTTGGTTTTGGTTGTAATATCAGAGGTTATGATCTTCAGCTCAGCCTTTCTTAATATGGCTTTGTTGTTTTGCGAACGGTCGAACAGAAGGGGGAGCTGTGACCTCAGTCTTTGCAGGTCTTCCAGAGTATCCACCCCGAAGTCCGACAACTTTAAGCTCACCCACCTTTCAAATTCATCACCGGGATTAACCCCCAGATCCCTTCTCAAAACTTTCCAGATCCTGAACGCATTAAGCAGAAGATAAAAATTGAAGCAACGCCTGCCCTCAATATACCGTATTATGAGTCTGTTCAGGGCCGGATGGCCGTCAGCAAACACTGAAATATCTTTTTCCGAAATAATCTTAAGAATCCTTTCCGATACCGGGTCTCCCACAGAGCCGGTTGCAGCCATCAGCATTGCACTTATTGCACCTGCGGATGTGCCTGCCAGACTGAAAAAACGGATTCCGGCCTTCTCCAGAATATAAGCATAACCCGCAAGTGCTATACCCAAAACCCCTCCTCCTTCCTGCACCAGGTCGACATACTGACAACCGCTGCTGTCAGTTATGTCGGAGTAGACCTTGCTGTCAAGTCTCTTTTTCTTTATCTCCTTAAGCAGGGCCAGGATCTGATGGTTCTCGGTAAATTGCTTCATCCGGAAAAAGTATTTCAATCAATTTGCAATAAGCCGCCGCTAAAATGAGACTATTATCACTCTCCGTTCAAACATTCCAGTCTTGTAAAAACCTCATAGCACACCCATGCATCGGTTGCTGCATAACGCAACTGGGAGCCGGTAAGCATTTTACTCTCCCAGTTTGATATCTGCTCCTTTTTGGATATATGTATACCAAGTACTATAGCAGCAAGCTTACGCAAACCGTTGCTTTCAATTCCAAAATCATTTACATACTCCTGCAGCTCCACAAAACCGGCAGTTTCAAAAGGTCTTATCTGCTGAAGTCCCGCCAGATCGTCCTTGATAGCAACGCCGGCCTTTATTTTGCCAGGGTCGGAAAGAACATCTGCCAGTTCCGGGGGCAAACCAGTTTTGTTAAGGCGGAAAAGAAAAGCCTTCTCTTTTACCGCAAGTTGAAGCAGGGATATCTTATTTGTAACACCCTTCCTGAAGGCAGGTTTTGTTTCGGTATCAAATCCGAAAACACTGTACTTCCGGAGCATTCTGACAGCTTCAGGAACAGACCGGGGATCTTCCACAACTATTATTTCACCCCCGAAACCTGAACGGGGAAGCGATTTTATCTCTTCGGAAGTAATATTTGAAGGAAACCGGTTATTCATCTTTTCCGTACCACATTTTTTTTCGCTGAGAAATTAGCCAGTGATTTGTATCCCTGTTCTCCGGATCATCTTCTTTTGCCCCTTCATCGCTTTCCTCTTCAAGGCTTTCACCACTGTAGAGCAAAGAGTGTACTGCACGGAGGGAGTTTACAAGTTTTTGCCCCCAGTACTGCTCAAAATGAAGTATACATTCCCACATAGAATCGTTCATAAGCTCAACTGTGCCCATCCGGTAAACCATAAGAAAATTCTTCATGTCCTGGTAGATATCAGCCAGGTCTTCTGCAATACTGCCCCCCACCTGGTCTTCCGTATCACGGTAAACCGGATCGAAAACCTCGGGGTAGTCATTATGCTTGCCGAGCTTTTTCAGAACCGAATTGTGTACATGATTCCAGTCATCTTCAGTTACAAACTTCTGATTTCCTTCCTCATAAAAAGGTTCTGTACGGGGCAGAAGTGTTGCCTTATAATATAAAAGTGGAAGTATCTTACGCAACTTGTCAATAAAATCGCGTTTTTCAAATCCGCCCGACTGCTCAACAAAAGAGCAGTATTCATTTGCAACTGCCACAAACTCAATTACCGGCCCGGAGTAGACCAGCTCATTCCTCTCTTTATCCATCACTTATAATAATTTTAAAACAATGCAAAAATACAAAAACAACACAACATAACATGAACCAGTTATCACTCCGCCCATCTCACAAGGTTGTCATCACCGCAAAGAAGCTTTTCATTGTCAATAAGCCAGCGTATAACCTTCAGCGTTTTTTCGGGAGGATGGTCGAGAAGATCTACCAGCTCATCCAGCATAACATTGCCGTGCCTGAGAACCGCCCTGATATTCTCCTCTATCATGTCAAACTCATACCTGCTTAGGTCCTCACCATTCCTGCTGTTGCAGTAATCGCAGTTTCCGCAGTTCCCTGCATCATCTTCACCAAAATACGCCAGGAGGAGACGGCTCCTGCACCGGTTTTTTGATGAAGCATAATCCAGCATATTGTAAAGCCTTTCCTCGTACCTTTTTTTTCTTTCCCTGTAGGAAGATGTCGACAGGTAAAGGGAGTTCTCATCCATTCTTTCTGTAATGAAAACAATAAGCGGTGTCTTTTTAGCAGGGACATACTGTATGATCTTTTGTGAGGAAAGGCTTGTCAGATACTGATATACTAAATCGCGCGAAACTGAAGCCTTGCGTGCAAGAAATTCCTCGTCAATTGCTACAAACCCTGAAAAAACACCTGAACAGGAACGCAGGAGAAGCTTAATAAAAGAGTCGAACTGCGCATTGGCAACCTGGAAGCGGTAGAGCTCATCCCTCCCGGTAATGAAAAAGATTCTTGACGGATTGTTGACCTCATCTGTAAGCTCTATGTATCCGGCCTTTTCGAGTGTCTTCAGACATGAGTATGCTGTAAGGGAATGAAACTTGTAAGAAGAAGCAAAATCCACCAGGTTAAAATCGAAAACAGCATCACGTCCCCCGCCATAAGGAACCCTCAGATAACTGCCAAGGGCGTGGTAAACCCTCTTCACTTCATCCAGACCGGGATAATTTACCCGCATCCTCTGCTGAACACTTTTTTTATCCGATTCGTTGTAGAGCAATACCGCAAAAGCAGCATTCCCGTCCCTTCCGGCCCTTCCAGCCTCCTGAAAATATGATTCAAGCGAATCGGGCAAGTCCATATGTACCACAAACCTTACATCAGGTTTGTCTATACCCATGCCGAAAGCATTGGTAGCAACAATAACATCCGTTCTGCCATCACTCCAGTCATTTTGCTTCTCATTCCGCAAATCCATTTTTATCCCGGCATGGTAGGAATCTGCCGAAACGCCGTTCTTAACTAGAAAAGCGGCAATCTCTCCGGTCTTTTTTCGGCTCCTGACATAAACAATGCCCGATCCTTTCACCCCCTGTACTACCCTCAGAAGCTGCTTCATCTTGTCTTCGGTATTTCTTACTATGTAACGCAGATTTTCCCTTTCAAAACTCTTTTTCAAAAGGTTTTTCTTCCTGAAAAGCAGTTTTTCCTGTATATCATCCGCCACTCTGGGAGTTGCGGTGGCAGTAAGAGCCAGAACAGGCACTTCGGGCAGAAGATCCCTGAGGCGTGATATCTGAAGGTAGGAAGGCCTGAAATCATAACCCCACTGTGAAATGCAGTGCGCCTCATCAACTGCAATAAGGTTAACAGGCATCTTTACCACCCTGGCGCGGAAAATTTCAGTGCCCAGTCTCTCTGGTGAAACGTAAAGGAACTTGTAATTGCCGTATATGCAGTTGTCAAGTGATACATCTATCTCAAACCTGCTCATTCCCGAAAAAACAGCAACAGCTTTGATGCCCTTTTTAACAAGGTTTTCAACCTGGTCTTTCATAAGGGATATAAGAGGGGTGACCACAACGCATATTCCGTCGGTTGCCAGGGCAGGCACCTGGAAGGTGATCGACTTCCCCCCGCCGGTCGGCATAAGTGCAAGAGTATCCTTCCCTTCAGCCACAGAACTGATAATCTCGTACTGCAACGGCCTGAAATAATCGAATCCCCAGTAACGCGATAGTATATGACTGAAATTTTCCACTTTTTTCCCTTTATCAGGTTAGTGCAGCAATAATTACACCATAAAACAGTTTGTTACATTATAACGAATAGCTAAATTTAAACTGTAAAAAAGAGTCTGAATCTTTTGTAAAAAGGTAACAAAATTTCGACTCACAGAATGAACCACTTCGCTTTACAATAAATTTTCTCATCTTACTGCGTGTAACTTTTGAAGAGAAATTTTATTTACATTTGCATCCACGATATTTATATCCTGAAGTATTAAAATTAATTAAATTTTATCAAATGACATTTGATTCTGAAAAAATAAAAGGCGAAGGCGTCACTTTTGACGACGTTCTGCTGGTTCCCTCATATTCCGAAGTCCTTCCGAGAAATGTCGATATATCCTCTTACTTTTCGCGGAATATTAAAATTAACACCCCGATAGTTTCAGCCGCTATGGATACTGTAACAGAGGCACCTCTGGCAATTGCAATTGCCCGCGCCGGAGGAATCGGTGTTATACACAAAAACATGACAAAGGTGGAGCAGGCAAAGCAGATCAAAGTTGTCAAAAGGGCAGAAAGCGGAATGATTTACAACCCGGTCACCATGCTGAAAGACAGCACTGTGGGTGACGCACTAAAAATAATGAAGGAGTACCAGATAGGGGGAATACCGATTGTTGATGACAACGGTTTCCTCATAGGTATAGTAACCAACCGCGACCTGCGATTTCAGAATGATATGAAGAGCCCGATCAGGGAGGTAATGACCAGTGAAAACATTGTTACAACATCACAACCCACAGACCTTGATAAAGCAGCTCAGATACTGCAGAAACACAAGATTGAGAAGCTGCCGGTAGTTGACGGGGAAAACAGGCTTGTGGGACTACTCACTCACAGGGATATCACCAAAGCTAAAGACAACCCGCTTGCATGCAAGGATGAAAAAGGCCGGCTTAGGGTGGCTGCAGGAATAGGTGTCACTCCCGATGTGTATGACCGTGTTGAACTGCTCATTGAAGCCGGAACCGATGCCCTCGTTATTGATACCGCCCACGGTCATACAAAAGGAGTATTGGGTCTGCTGAAAGATATTAAGAAACGGTTCAGCAATATTGACATTGTTGTAGGCAACATAGGTACTGCAGAAGCCGCCAAAGAACTGGAAAGAAACGGAGCTGATGCTGTTAAGGTTGGAATAGGGCCGGGATCGATTTGCACAACAAGGGTAATTGCCGGTGTAGGTATTCCCCAGTTAACTGCCATTTACGATGTAGCCTCTGCAATAAAAGGAAGCGGGGTACCGGTGATAGCTGATGGCGGAATACGCTACTCCGGAGATATAGTAAAAGCTATTGCCGCCGGAGCAGATAGCATAATGGCAGGCTCACTGCTTGCAGGAGTTGAAGAGTCGCCGGGTGAAACAATAATATACAGCGGCAGAAAATTCAAAGCCTACCGGGGAATGGGATCGGTAGAAGCCATGCAGCACGGGTCAAAAGACCGCTATTTCCAGGATATGGAAGACGATATTCAAAAGCTTGTACCTGAAGGAATCTCAGGAAGGATCCCATATAAAGGAACACTTGCTGAGGTTGTCTACCAGCTTTTGGGCGGACTGCGTGCAGGAATGGGATATTGCGGAGCAGAAAACATTGAGGTTCTCAAAAAATCCAAATTCATCAGAATAACAAATTCGGGGTTAAACGAAAGCCATCCGCATGATGTAACAATAACCAGGGAGGCGCCAAATTACAGCAGATAACCGTTCCGGTTTGCTTATGCCATAAATCAAACAGGCTGAAAGATGAAAAAGGGATATACATTGATAAAACTGTTTTTGCTTTTTTTGCTGCCTCTTAGCTCAGCCGGCAGCAGCGCCGGTGAGCCCCTGATAACAATAAACGGCACAGAAATAACAAGGGAAGAATTCATTCACTCGTATAAAAGGAATTACAAGCTTCTTGAGGACAAATCTCTGGATGAATTCCTCGGGATGTTCGTGGATTTCAAACTTAAAATCGCTGACGCCAGGGAAGAAGGGCTGCATGAATCACCCGGTTTCATTAAAGAGGTCTCAGCCTACAGGGAGAAATTGGCAAGGCCATATCTGACTGACAGTGGGGCTCTCGAAAAACTTGCAAAGGAGGCATACGACCGCCTGAGGTATAACGTCAGTGCAAGCCACATTCTCATCAGTACAGGCCTTTTCCCGTCGCCTGAAGATGCAGCGAATGCATATGAAAAAGCTATGGAGATAAGGGAAAGAATAGTTGCTGGTGAATCATTCAGGCTGGTTGCTATGGCCACATCAGATGACCCGTCGGTTAAGCAAAACGGCGGAAATCTTGGTTATTTCACAGCTCTGCAGATGAGCTACCCTTTCGAAAACTTCGTGTACAACAGTGATCCGGGAGAAATTTCGGAACCTGTCAGATCTTCTTTCGGATACCATATAATCAGGACTGATGAGAAGATTGAATCAGCTGGTGAAGTAAGAACAGCCCACATAATGATAGCCCTGACCGGCGAAAATGATGACGAAGCCAGGGAAAAGATTGATGAGCTGCACAGGCGCCTCCGTGCAGGAGAATCTTTTGAAGAGCTGGCACGGGAATATTCCGATGATATTAATTCAGCTCCGGAAGGAGGAATACTGCCCTGGTTCGGTGCGGGAACCATGGTGAGAGAATTTGAGGAAGCCGCTTTTTCCCTCACTTCACAGGGTGAGTTCAGCGATCCTGTGAAAACCCGTTACGGATGGCATATCATCAAACTGCTTGACCGCAAGCCCCTGCCTCCATATCACGAGATAAGTGAAGAGTTGAAAGACCGTATAATGTTATACGGAGGAGAAAGGGAAAGAATAGTGAGAACCGCCTTCGTCAACTCACTCAAGAAAGAGTACAATTTCAGGGAGTATCCCCAGTCACTCAGAATATTCAGGCGCCAGGAAGATGACATAATCACCCGTTCGGAGCTGGAAATGATCTCCCGGATACAGCAACCCGAGCCCATCTTCTCTTTTGCCGGGCGACAGTATTATCAGAATGAGTTTGCCGCCCATCTTTCAGAACTGGTGAGGAAACATGGTACCGCCCTGCACATCAATTATATAGATGAAATGTACAGGGATTTTGCAGAGACAAAGCTGATCGGATTTGAGAACAGCAGGCTTGAGGAGAAGCACCCCTCTTTCCGCTACCAGGTAAAAGAATACAGTGACGGACTTCTCCTTTACGAGATTACCAGGAAAAGGGTATGGTCAGAAATATCCGTCGAAAGCGAAGGATTCGCAAATTTTTACAAGAAATACAAGGACAATTATATTTGGGATACAAGACTGGATGCAACAATTTTCAACGCTTCGGGTGAACGGGCTGCAAGACGTACAGCAAGGCTTGCAGAAAGGATACTTTCCGGCAGAAGGGATACCGGGTGGCTTTTGAACCGGGTTAACCGCTTATCGGGAGAGCCGGTTGTAACCGCAGAGAGGTCTTATTTTTCAAAAGGTGATTTGGATATTACCGACATGGTGGATTGGGAGAGAGGGATTAGCGAAAAAATATTCAGGGCCGGAGAGAACTACTTTGTGGTGCTTGTTCACGATGTTATTGATCCTGAACCCAAACCCCTTGAAATGGTCCAGGAAGAGGTATTGCAGGATTACCAGGAGTACCTTGAAGACAACTGGCGGAAGGAACTCAGGGAAAGATATCAGATTAGGATTAACAGGGAATTGCTTTCGGGCATAGGACTTTAAATTGCCGGAGATCAAAAGGCTTTCATTTTTTTTTACTTTGCATATAATAAAGTGCATTCAAATTCCGATTTCTAAACTGAAAGATGATATAAAAATTAACGACCAAATAAAAAAAACAAAACATCAAATGGTAAGAAGCAAAAAAAAATTAGTGCATCATATAATCACTGCCACACTGATCTCTGCTTTTACACTTTTTATACCCATGAAAGCTAACGGACAGGAACAGGTAGTTGACCAGGTTGTTGCGGTTGTAGGAGACAATATTATTCTTCAATCGGAAATTGAAGAGTATATGCAACAGATGCGCGCTCAGGGCTTTACTATGACCGAAGAAATGAGATGCGAGCTGCTTGAAGACTTCCTTGTCCAGAAATTGCTGGTTACACAGGCTGAAATTGACAGCGTTGAAATATCTGAAGCGGATGTTGAAATGGAAATGAACAACCGGATGCAGTTTTTTGTACGCCAGATCGGCTCCGAACAAAAACTTGAAGACTATTTCAGCAAGTCGATATTCGAAATAAGGGAAGATTTGCGTGAGCCGATCAGGGAACAGATGCTGACCCAGAGAATGCAGATGAAAATTACCGAAAACGTGAGGGTCACTCCTTCAGAGGTGAAGGAATACTACAACAGCGTGCACCCCGACAGTATACCGATGATACCGTCTAAGGTGGAGATACGGCAGATAGTGAAATATCCCACTTTTACGGAAACCGAGGAATTCAGGGTTGTTCAGCGCCTGAACGATATGAGGCAAAGGATCATAAGCGGCGAAAGCAGCTTTTCGGCAATGGCAGCAATTTATTCGCATGATGAAGGTACCGCCAGGCGTGGAGGTGAGCTGGGATTTGTTTCCAGAAGTGACCTCGACCCGGAATTTGCAGATGTGGTATTCTCGCTCAAGGAAGACAGGATATCCCAGGTATTCCAGTCAGGTTACGGCTACCACATAGCCCAGGTAATTGACCGCAGGGATGAAAGGGTTAATGTGAGACATATTCTTATTCAACCTGAAATAGATGAGAGGGAAAAAGAAGTTGCACGTAATTTTCTGGATAGTATCTCAGCTGCAATAGCTTCCAACAGCATAAGCTTCAGGGAAGCTGCAATGAAGTATTCAGATGATGAAAAAACCAATATGAGCGGAGGTCTGATGGTAAATCCCCAAACCGGAGGGGCGATGTTTGAGATAGACCAGCTCAACCCGGATGTATATGAAGCGATAAAGGACCTGAGTGTGGGCGAGATGTCAGAACCGGTAGAAATAAGGGAGCAAAGGGGAAGGATTGCTTACAAGGTGTTTTACCTCAGCAGGCAGACAGCTCCCCAGAAAGCCAACCTGAAAGACAATTATGATGTAATAAAGGAAATGGCTCTGGAAGAAAAGGAGCAAAAGGTGTTAATGAACTGGATAGGGAAAAGACAGGAAAAGACCTTTATAAGGATAATGGATGACTACAAAAACTGTAACTTCTCCACTGATGGGTGGTTTGATAATTAACCCTGCCTGTTTGTTCGTCAAAAACATCCTGGTTATGAATTCCGGTGGAATTGATTTTTGCCATTCCGGCATGGAATTTGCCCCTGATTGTCTTTCAAAGCAACCTGAGATCTGATGGGCCGCTTAATTTTTTTTGTTTTCATTATTGTAGCGGCAGTGATGATTGCCGCCGCACACTCTCAAGAAGACAGTCAGCCAAGGAGAGTGGAAATTCTTCATGCCAACAGTCTTGAATTTGACAGGAACCTGGGACCTGATGTAAGAAGACTGATAGGAGATGTCCGTCTTAAACATGAAGATGCACTTATGTATTGCGACAGTGCATACCTCTTTTCCGGGAATAATATTGTTCACGCATACGGAAACGTTCATATAAACCAGGGCGACACGGTGCATCTGAGAGCCGATTTTATCAGGTATTTCGGCGAGAAAAGGTTTGCTGAAGCCCGCGGCAATGTGGAGCTTTATGACGACGATGCGACCCTCACAACCGACAGCCTCGATTATGACATAGAAAGAAATGTTGCCTTCTACCCTTCAGGGGGAAGAATAGTAAGCGGGGAAAGCATTATTGAAAGCATCAGGGGGTACTATTACTCAAATGATAAAGTTATGTTTTTCAAGGATGAAGTAAATGTGGTTACACCCGACTACCGGATCAAATGCGACACACTTAAATACAATACCGAAACGGAAACAGCCTTTTTTCTGGGCCCTTCAACCATTATCACTGAAGATCTCCACATATACTGCGAAAACGGATGGCATAACACCCAGACAGATATCTCCCAGTTCAATAAAAACGCTGTAATAACGCATGAAAACCAGGTAGTGAAAGCAGATAGCTTTTATTACGACCATTCAGGAAATTACGGAAAGGGGTTTTTTAATGTGGAGATGACCGATACAGTTGAAAGGATAGTGCTTTACGGCCACTATTCCCTATTTGAAAGGGAGCCGGAATACACCATGATAACTGACAGCGCCCTTTTCGTTCATTATGACGAGGAAAATGACTCACTTTTCCTGCATGCCGACACACTGGAGTCTTTTTTCGATTCAACAGGGGAATACAGGATACTCAATGCTTTCTACGGAGCGCGTTTTTTCAGTGAGGATTTGCAGGGTCAATGCGACTCGCTTTACTATACTTTTCAGGACTCCATTATACGGATGTATACTGAACCTGTACTATGGAACAATGAAACACAGCTTACTGCCGACTATATGGAGATCCATTCGAAGGATGAGGAAATTGACCATGTAATTATGAACGGGAACGCCTTTATTGTATCGTTTGAGGAAGGCGATTATTACAACCAGATAAAAGGAAGGGACATGACCGGATACTTCAATGAAGGTGAGCTTTCCAGGGTGCGGGTTGTAGGTAATGCTGAAACACTTTACTACCCCAAAGAAGAGGAGGAGATCATCGGTGTGAATGTAGTGGCAAGCACCACCCTCATGATATTCATGAAAGACAACTCCCCTGAGCGCATCAGGTTTGAAACAAATCCCGAAGCAACACTTTATCCGCTGGAAGATATGTCAGGTTCAGAATTGTTCCTCAAGGATTTCAAGTGGCTGGAAGAAATCCGGCCACTATCAAAAGAAGATCTGTTTAAAAAATAGATTAATACTCATCCTCATTAAAAAAGAAATCATCCTTACTGGGATAATCAGGCCAGATATCTTCAATACTTTCATACACCTCACCCTCGTCTTCTATCTCCTGAAGATTTTCAATCACTTCAAGTGGAGCTCCCGAGCGCATTGCATAATCGATAAGTTCATCTTTCGTTGCCGGCCAGGGGGCATCTTCAAGTTTGGAAGCCAGCTCTAAGGTCCAGTACATAACAGAAAAAAATTAATCTATTTTTAACTTTCTTTAAAAGTTTCGCAAATTTAAAAAAAGCGTCAATAAAAACAAATAATAAGTTTTATAAGTAAAAAAGGGCGTAAAATACCACTGCCCTTTGGCTTTTCAACAGTTCGCGATTGTTTTCTTAAAATTGGTAACGGATAAGTTGCGGGAAAATATATACTACCCCGAATGTTTTTTTAGTATTCCGGAACAATTTATTAACCGGTTCAATCCTCATCAACTGTAACAGCAATCCTTTTAGTGGGGTTAGGATTAATTTTGTCGGATTCAATCTCTCCGTCGCGTAACCTGACTATACGGTGGGCCCTTAATGAGATATCGGGCTCATGGGTTACAAGTATTATTGTATTGCCAGCCTCATGTATGTCGGTGAAAAGATTCATTATATCAATTGAGGTTTTTGAATCAAGGTTACCTGTAGGCTCATCGGCAAGAATGATTGAAGGACTGTTTACCATTGCACGTGCAACAGCCACCCTCTGTCGTTCTCCTCCTGACAACTCATTCGGGTTGTGCATTATCCTTTCGGTGAGCCCAACCTTGTCAAGCATATCTTTTGCCCTTTCAATGCGCTCAGTCTTGGATTTGCCGGCATATATCATTGGCAACATAACATTTTCAAGTGCATTGTACCTGGGAAGCAAATTAAATGTCTGAAACACGAACCCTATCTCCTGGTTCCTTATTTCGGCAAGCTGACTGTCTTCCAGCTGGCTCACATCCGTGCCGTTCAGTATATACTCGCCGCTGTTGGGAGTATCGAGACAACCAATAACGTTCATAAGTGTAGACTTGCCTGAGCCTGAAGCGCCCATAATGGCAACATACTCGTTTTTCTGAATCTCCAGGCTTACGGCACGAAGCGCTCTTACAATCACATCCGACCCCAGCTGGTAATTCTTTACGATGTCTGTTAATTTAATTACTTTACTCATTTTTTATACCGGATATATCAATTAATACTCTCTATCTGATCTTTTTAAAAAACCACCGAATTTAGAAATTACAAAGCTCAAACGGAAATAGTTTAACATTATTTTCAATAATTTAACAGAATCTTCTGCCGCGGGAGACCTTTCCTGAAAAAAACCACTCCGGCCCTGAAAAGATCGATGGTTATTCTGACACTTTCATGCTCTGTTATCTCCCTCCATGCTTCTTCCATCTCATCAGACCAGTGAATATCATCAAAAATGAAAACAGATTCCCCGGTCGATTTTTCCAAACACTGCTCAAACTGCCACAGGAGCGATTCTTTCCTGTGGTCGCCGTCAAAAAAAACAAAATCTACCCTGCCCATTCTTTCAAGAACTTCAGGCAGTTTCTCCCTGAACGGCCCTTTAATAACCTCCACGTTATTGAATCCGGCTCTGCTGATGTTTGACTCAGCTAGCGAAGAGAGATTCACGCATCCTTCTATTGTCCAAACAACACTTTCTTCAGTTGCCGCGGCAAGGTACATTGTGCTCATACCAAGAGATGTGCCCAGTTCAAGTATATTCTCCGAACCGAAATAAGAGGCAAGCCTGTTGAGCAGCTCTCCCTTCTTTCTGTCTGCTGAAGAGTGCCGGGCAATCCGACTGACCATCCTTCTGCCTTTATTATAAAAGAGCGACCCTGCTCCCATGTCATTCACATCAATCATATCACTGCAGGCAAGAAGTTTCTTTCTCACATTCTCAATATTTTCAAATTCAGGCTTCCATCGCCGGTCGCGAAACACATTAACAATCAAATCGAACACAAACGGTGAATGAACACCATGCCCTCTTTTGCTTTTAGCATTAATCTTATGGACAATAAATCTGCAGAAAAGTTTAAATTTACATCTTGTTATGGCACAAAAACGCAAAATGGTGAGCATATCATTCCTGATGGGTTTTCCATTTATAATTCAGCCGGCACAACTGAATTCGCTAATATACCTTTTTAGAATGAAGGTTGAAACAATATATTGCCGGTATTTTTAAAATCTTTCTACATCTCGTTGTGAAATGGCGGATATTTTGGAAAAGGATATAAAATTCCTGGACGGTGTGGGGCCTAAAAGGGCTGAACTGTTAAACAGGGAGCTTTCACTTTACACTTTTGAAGACCTGCTATATTATTTTCCATTCAAGCATGTTGACCGCACAAAATTCCATACCATAAGGGAAATAACACCCGATATGCCATACATCCAGCTTTCGGGTGAGATAACAGCTGTAGAGATGGCAGGCGGGGGAAACAAAAAGAGGCTTATAGCATATATAACCGACGGGACAGGGGTAATGGAAATGTTGTGGTTCAGGGGACTCAGGTGGATAGGTGAACGGGTGAAACCCGGGAAAAAGTTTGTTGTTTACGGCAAACCCACTTCATTCGGTGGTAAAACAAACCTTGTCCATCCTGAACTGGAGGAGCCCGATAAACAGGAACCGGTCATCCGAAGCACCATGCAATCTTTTTACAGCACTACCGAAAAGCTTAAGAACAGTTTTGTTACAACAAGGGTGATACACAAGCTTATCAACACTCTTTTTCAAAATGTTTACGGCAAATTACCCGAAACCCTTCCCGGATACCTGGTAAAGGAGTTCAACCTGATGCCGCTCAATGATGCCCTACTGAACATACACTTCCCGCAAAGTCAGGAGAAATTGAAAAGAGCCACCTTCAGGCTTAAATTTGAAGAGCTTTTTTATGTACAGCTGAACATACTCAAGCAAAAGGCCAACCGTAACGCAATAGTTGAGGGTTTAATTTTTTCAGAGGTTGGTGATCTTATGAACGACTTTTACAGGGAGCACCTTCCGTTTGAACTGACCGGTGCACAAAAGCGTGTTCTGCGGGAAATAAGGCAGGATATGGGGTCCGGCAGACAAATGAACCGGCTGTTACAGGGAGATGTGGGAAGCGGTAAAACACTTGTGGCGATAATGTCTATGCTTATTGCTCTGGATAACGGCTTCCAGGCATGCCTGATGGCACCGACCGAGATACTTGCCGGACAGCATTACAGCACACTGAAAAAATTTCTCGGTGAAATGCCGGTGAAGATTGACCTGTTAACAGGCTCTACCAGGAACATACACAGGAAAAAAATACACGAGAAGCTTCTTTCAGGTGAGCTACAGATACTGATCGGAACACATGCACTTATAGAGGATACCGTTAAATACAGGGAGCTTGGACTGGTTGTTATAGACGAACAGCACCGGTTCGGTGTAGCTCAGCGCGCAAAGATGTGGCTGAAGAATGTAAAACCGCCCCATGTACTGGTAATGACTGCAACGCCCATACCACGCACCCTTGCCATGACCGTTTACGGCGACCTGGAAGTGTCTGTCATTGACGAGCTTCCACCCGGAAGAAAGCCGGTCAAAACTGCCCACTATTTCGACACAAAACGAGAAAGGATGTTCGGTTTCCTGAGGGAACAGATCAAAAAAGGGCAGCAGGTATACATTGTCTACCCCCTGATCAAGGAATCTGAAAAAATGGATTACAAAGATCTGGAAGACGGCTATGAAAGCATCGTTAGAGCTTTCCCTCCACCTGAATATGTGGTGACGATAGTGCACGGACAAATGAAAACAGAGGAAAAGGAAGAGGGAATGAGGCAGTTCGTAACCGGCAGGGCACATATAATGGTGGCAACAACCGTAATAGAAGTGGGGGTAGATGTACCCAACGCTTCGGTAATGGTTATTGAAAGTGCCGAAAGGTTTGGCCTTTCGCAGCTCCACCAGTTGAGGGGCAGGGTCGGAAGGGGAGCAGACCAGTCCTTTTGCATACTTATGAGCTCTTACAAGTTGTCTAAGGAAGCTATTCAGCGGCTGAAAACACTGGTAAGCACCAACGACGGTTTTGAAATTGCTGAAGCCGACCTGAAGCTGAGGGGGCCGGGTGATATTGAAGGAACCATGCAAAGCGGATTCCCGTTTGACCTGAAAATATCACATATAGGCAAAGACGCAAAAATACTTGAATATGCACGTTCTATTGTTATGCGGATACTGGATGACGATCCGCTGCTGGAAAAGCAGGAGAACAATATCCTGGTAAGAAGACTCAGACACCTGAAAAGAAAAGAACCTGACTGGAGCAAGATAAGTTGAGACAAATTAGCTGAAACACATTACGGGGTATCCAATTCATGGGATTATGCCGGTTTCGCACCCCATTATTGCCTGCATAACTGTAAGTATATACAATTCCGTTATTTAGATTCAATATAAATTTAAATTGCGGGGAGTAAACCAAAACATGACAAAAAGCAATTTTTAATTGTCAAACATAGCTATTTTTGTAGCTTTTCTGATTAGACCCGAAAATTAATAACATAAAAATGGCCTCGCCGGAAAAGGTAAAACATTTGGGTGTAGTAGCTGAAGTAACCGAAGAGCTGGTGCGTGTGAGAATTGATTCACAGGCTTCATGCGGTTCATGCAGGGCACGATCTGCCTGTTCACTTGGTGAAGGGGGGGAAAAGATCATTGATGTTCACAATCCGGAGAAAGGCTTTTCCATAGGGGAAGAAGTTGAGGTAATGCTTAATGAGAAACTCGGGTTCAGAGCCCTGTTTTTTGGCTACATTCTGCCTTTCCTGATAGTTGTTACTGCACTGGTTATACTTACAACCGTAACCGGTGATGAGGCTGTTGGTGGACTTGGTTCACTGCTGTTTCTTATTCCTTATTACGCAACACTCTATTTTTTTCGGGAGAGTTTGAAAAAAACATTTTTCTTTACAATAAATAAACCGGTAAATAATTAAGCAATGAGCGATGTTATTATCTATTCTGTTGTTTCGCTGAGTTTGATAGGGGTTTTGGCTGCTCTGATCCTTTTTATTATTGCACAGAAGTTCAAGGTTATTGAAGACCCCCGGATTGACCTCGTGGAACAGGCACTTCCCGGGGCCAACTGCGGTGGTTGCAGCATGCCGGGATGCAGGGCTTTTGCCGAAGAACTGGTTAAGGCAGATGATATATCCCACCTGAACTGTCCGGTCGCCTCAAATGAGAACATGGCCGAGATTGCCAAAATACTGGGAAAGGAAATAGCAGAAAAAGAGCCTTTGGTAGCAGTAGTTAAATGTAACGGGAGTCCGGAACACAGACCAAAAACCAATCATTACGACGGAGCCTCAGAGTGCCGCATAGCATCGGCCCTTTACACTGGTGACACCGGGTGCCCCTACGGGTGTCTGGGACTGGGGGAATGCGAAAGAGCCTGTAATTTCGATGCCATACATATCGACAAGGAAACCGGACTGCCGGTTGTGATAGATGATAAATGCACAGCATGCAACGCCTGCGTAATTGCTTGTCCGAGAAATATCATAGAGCTGCGGAAGAAAAACAAGAAAGACAGAAAGATTTTCGTCTCCTGCATAAACGAAGAAAAGGGAGGAGTAGCAAGGAAAAACTGCAAGGTGGCATGTATCGGCTGCGGGAGGTGTGTCAAGGTATGTCCGTTCGAAGCGATCACCCTTGAAAACAACCTTGCTTATATCGATCCTTTCAAATGCAGGTTGTGCCGCAAGTGTGCTCCCGAATGTCCCACAAATGCTATACTGGAGATCAACTTCCCCCCCAGGAAGGAGAAAAAGGAAGCAGCTGAGACACCTGCAGGTGAAAAATAAAATGACTGATAAAAAAGATCAAACTTTCTGAAAATATATTAAAGTAGGAGGTTAAAAGTGTTGAAAACATTTCCAAAAGGAGGGATTCACCCGGCAGAACACAAAATTACAGCCGGAAAGCCCACAGAAACTCTTCCGGTGCCAAAAACGGCTGTTATTCCACTATCCCAGCACCTGGGTGCACCTTCAACCCCGGTGGTAAAAAAGGGCGACATGGTAAAAGCAGGTCAGCTCATAGCTAAAAGCAGTGCCTTTGTTTCAGCCAACATCCATTCATCAGTTTCGGGAAAGGTGACAAAAATTGACAATGTCATTGACACATCCGGCTACAGGCAGCCGGCTGTGATCATTGAAGTGGAAGGTGATGAATGGGATGAAAAGATTGATCCCGGCAAAACCTTGAAAAAAGAGATTACAATTTCAGGTGAAGAGATAAGAAAAAGAACAGAAGAAGCGGGTATTGTAGGGCTTGGCGGGGCAACCTTCCCTTCCCACATCAAGCTTTCCGTTCCGAAGGGGAAAAAGGCGGAAGTCCTGATTATAAACGGTGCTGAGTGCGAACCTTATCTGACGGCAGACCACAGGCTGATGCTCGAAAAGGGAGATGAGCTGATGGTTGGAATAACCCTGCTTATGAAGGCACTTGGTGTGGAGAAGGCAATGATAGGAATTGAGAACAACAAGCCCGATGCAGTTGATCATCTTACCTCCCTCGCTGTTAACTATAAAGGTATATCGGTACATGCCCTGAAGGTTATGTATCCGCAGGGAGCTGAAAAACAGCTTATCAAATCACTCATAAACAGGGAGGTGCCCTCCGGTGCGCTGCCCATAGAAGTGGGGACTGTTGTGCACAACGTGGGTACCGCTGTTGCAGTGTACGAAGCTGTTCAGAAAAACAAGCCACTTTTCGAAAGGGTGGTAACGGTAAGCGGCAAATCACTTAAAAATCCCGGAAACTTCCTGGTGCGCATAGGAACACCTGTTTCAGAGCTAATAGAAGCGGCAGGAGGCATGCCGGAAGATACAGGCAAGATAATAAACGGCGGTCCGATGATGGGTAAAGCACTAAACACCACTGAGGCGCCTGTAGCAAAAGGAACTTCCGGTATACTTGTTTTCCCGGCGAGTGATTCAAAAAGGGAAGAGGTGCAAAAATGCATACGCTGTGCCAAGTGTGTCAGCATTTGTCCGATGGGACTCGAACCTTATCTTCTGAATGCCGCAAGCGAAAGGGAAATGTGGGAAATAGTTGAAACAGACAGGGTGCTGGATTGCATGGAGTGCGGCTCCTGCAGCTACATATGCCCCTCCCGCTTACCACTGCTTGATTATATCCGGCTTGGAAAATCAACCGTAAGTAAAATCATCAGATCAAGAAAACAATAAATAATGAGCAAATTAATTACAGTATCTCCATCTCCCCATATGTACGGAGGAGACAATGTTAAAAAGCTAATGTACGGGGTTGTTCTGGCGCTTCTCCCCGCCTTTCTGGTGTCGGTTTACTTTTTCGGTATCGGGGCTTTGATAGTCACGGCAGTTTCTGTTGTTTCCTGTGTGGGCTTCGAGTACCTGATACAAAAACACCTGATGAAGACCACTCCAACTATAACCGACGGCTCAGCTGCCGTTACGGGACTGCTGCTGGCGTTTAACTTGCCGACAAACCTTCCGGTATGGATAATACTTATCGGGGCACTGGTGGCAATAGGTGTAGGCAAGATGTCGTTCGGGGGACTTGGAAACAACCCGTTCAACCCTGCACTTGTGGGAAGGATCTTTCTGCTGATATCCTTCCCGGTACAAATGACAAGCTTTCCCAAGCCAATTGTTTCGCGTACACAATACACCGATGCAGTTACAGGCGCTACACCTCTTGAAATAATCAAAGAAGGTATTAGTGAAGGGATACCTTTATCCGAACTAATGGGCCAGATACCCGGTTATTTTGACCTCTTCATAGGTCGCATGCACGGAAGCATGGGAGAAATAGGGGCGCTCGCGCTAATAATAGGCGGAATTTACCTTCTTGCCCGCAAAATAATAACATGGCACATACCGGTATCGATACTGTCAACCATAATAGTGTTCACCGGAATTCTCTGGGCAGCGAACCCCGAAGCAAATGCCGATCCAATGTTCCACATCCTTTCAGGCGGAATTATGCTGGGAGCAATATATATGGCAACAGACTATGCAACATCTCCCATGACACCAAAAGGGATGTGGATTTACGGTATAGGGATTGGTGTTATTACCGTTACAATAAGGGTCTGGGGGGCATACCCTGAAGGGGTCGCCTTCTCAATACTCATAATGAACGCATTTGTGCCAATAATCAACAAGTATATCAAACCTAAGAGATTCGGAGAGGAGGTTAAAAATGGCTAAGAGAGAATCAAACTTCAAAAACATGGTGCTCACACTTTTTGTTGTGACACTTGTTGCATCAACCTCACTTGCCCTTGTTTATGAGGTTACAAAAGAACCGATAAGGCTGGCTGCACTTGAAAGGAAGAATAACGCCATCATGCAGGTTGTGCCGGAATTCAACAATATGCCTAACGAAGAGGAGTACACTGTTGAGGTTAACGGTGACGAGCTGGTTTTCTATCCTGCAAGGATGGACGGCGAACTGGTGGGGGTTGCTATTGAAACTTTCACTCGCAGAGGCTACAGCGGAACAATAGAGCTTATGGTGGGCCTGCTGCCGGACGGCACCATTCATGGCATTGAAGTGCTGAGACATTCGGAAACACCCGGACTGGGTGACAAGATTGAAACAGATAAATCGGATTTCTATAAACAGTTTGTGGGGCGTAACCCGGGTGATTTCACCATGAAGGTAAGACAGGATAACGGAGAGATAGACGGGATAACCGCTTCCACTATTACTGCCAGGGCTTACTGTGAAGCAGTACAGCTTGCATATGATGTATTCATAGAAAAAGGAGATATAAAATGAATCAGGCAAAAAACTTTACCAAAGGATTTGTACGCGAAAACCCGGTTTTCATACTTATGCTGGGACTGTGTCCGGCACTCGGTACAACAACTTCAGCCTTCAACGGGTTTGGCATGGGTATGGCAACCCTTTTCGTGGTACTAATGTCCAACATTGTCGTATCCATTTTCAAGGATTTCATCCCCAACAAGGTGCGAATTCCTTCCTATATTGTGATAATTGCATCATTTGTGACCATTACAGATCTGGTGATGGAAGCCTTTATGGGGGGGTTGCACGCAGAGCTTGGGCTTTTCATCCCCCTCATTGTGGTTAACTGCTTTGTTCTGGGACGTGCAGAAGCCTTTGCCTCCAAAAACACTCTGTTTTCTTCGACAATAGATGGAATTGGGATGGGCCTCGCCTTTACAATGGCCCTCACAATGCTGGGAGCAACAAGGGAACTGCTGGGAGCAAATGCCTTATTTGGAGTAGAACTGATAGAAGGCGACGGAATGCTTGTTTTCGTGCTTGCACCCGGAGCGTTTATTGCACTTGGATATCTGATCGCATTGATGAACAAATTGAAAAAAGATTAATATTATCTGACTATGGAATATATTGTTATAGTAATAGGAGCCGTACTTGTCAACAATATTGTACTTGCCCAGTTTCTCGGACTTTGTCCGCTGTTCGGTGTTTCAAGCAAGATATCCACGGCAGCCGGTATGGGCGGAGCGGTATTGTTCGTTATGACTGTTGCATCGATTGTAACTTACCTGCTTTCCACATTCCTGCTTGAGCCTCTGAATATAATGTACCTGCAGACTATCACCTACATACTTGTTATATCTTCGCTTGTTCAGATGGTTGAGATTATACTGAAGAAGGTGAGTCCCCCGCTCTACCAGGCACTGGGTATATTCCTGCCGCTTATGACAACCAACTGTGCCATACTGGGAGTTGCAATACTGGTTTTTCAACAGGATTTTACACTGCTGCAAGGTGTTATTTTTGCAATATCACACTCTATAGGTTTTACACTGGCGATTATTCTTCTGGCAGGCATCCGAGAGCACATGGACTTGCTCGACATACCAAAAGGAATGAAGGGCAACCCGATAATTATGGTGACTGCCGGACTGCTGGCACTGGCATTTATGGGTTTTGCAGGGATAGTATAAGGACTCTCCGGAGTTATGAGGAAGGCACAGATAAGAGGGGATATCCCCGTTACAAGGAAGATTTCCCATTGCGAAGAGGTTATTTAATAATCCCAGACAGATTATCTGAAACATAAGAAATATATTTTCAGGTATTCCCAATTAAGTTATCTGTTGCCGGAAAACCGGTTGACGGGTTGACATGGTTTGAAAATTATTACGTAAATTGATCTGCATCATTTAATTTAATAATCCTTTGCCATGATCAAAATTATTAACCTTATCCTTTTCGCAGTAATGGTGGTAATGAACTACCTGGCCAACGCCCTTCCTATTAACGGAAAGACAACAGGCGAGTTGTCGGCACAATACGAAAACCTTTTTGTTCCCGCAGGAATAACCTTTTCGATCTGGGGAGTAATTTATCTTCTGCTTTTAATTTTCTGCATTATACAGTTCAGGGAAGAGAACAGGGAGATAGTGGGCTCCATAGGAATTGCCTTCGGGATAACCTGTCTTCTGAATGCATTATGGATAGTGGCATGGCACTATGAACAGGTTCCCCTTTCACTGTTAATTATGCTGGGGCTTCTGGCAGCACTCATTTTCATTAATTATGCAATACGCGACCTTGCCCCCGGCTTCACAAAGGCGGCCTTCGGGATATACCTGGGATGGATCTGCATAGCGACCATTGCAAATGTGACTGCATTACTGGTAAGGTACAACTGGGGAGGATGGGGCATACCTGAAGAAGCCTGGTCGATTGTTATGATAGCTGCAGGCACGGCGATAATTGCCCTGACAGTTTTCAGGATGAACAACCCGTTTACCGGACTGGCAGCCATATGGGCATTTACAGGTATAATAATCAAGAGACAGCACGATTACACTTCAATAGTCATTGCTGCTGCCATAGCCATATTGGTGACCGCAATTGTCACTGCAGCTGTGTTTTTCAGGAAACAGTCACCTGTGGCATAGGCTTATTTTAACCATTTTTAAAAATGAAGCAAAAAGATATAGTTTTTACTCTTGCAACCATTGCATTCTTTCTCGCTTTTATTCTTTACCGTCCTCTGCTTGAAGCATACCGGGATTTTAACCTGCAACACGGTATGGTTAGCAGTTTCCTGAAGTTTGCAATACTTGCCACACTGGGTGAGGTTATCGGACTGCGAATTAAAACGGGAAAATATAACAGGCCCGGCTTCGGGATATTGCCCCGTGCTGTTGTCTGGGGAGTAATAGGACTGACAATACAGATGGCATTTATAATATTTTCATATGGAACCCCGGCGTTTCTGGAGTATCTTGGACTGGAAGGAAGCTATGAAATGTTGAATGATAAGGGACTGACAGCCGGCAAAATTCTTGTTGCATTCTGCATCAGTGTGGCAATGAACATAATCTATGCCCCCGTAATGATGACCACGCACAAAATAACCGATACACATATTGAAACCAAAGGGGGAACGCTGAAAGGACTTTTCAGTCCGTTAAAAATGGGAGATATAATGGCCGGGATCAACTGGCGTGTGCAATGGAGTTTTGTATTCAGGAAAACAATACCCCTTTTCTGGATCCCGGCCCATACAATAACTTTCCTGCTGCCCGCCGAATACAGAGTGCTCTTTGCAGCCCTTCTGAGCGTTATGCTTGGGATTTTCCTTGCCGTTGCAGCAGTGCTGGGCAGGAAATAATATTTTATCAAAAGCTGTATTTCAGCTTAATATACACCATGTCATTATCACTGTACTGGCCGAACCTTCCTTCTTCTCCGATAAATATATTTGCTCCTCCAAGCACTTCAAATGCATCTGCAAAATCCCACGTTATTTTCGGGCGTATAAGTGCATCCTCATTATTAAAGCCGGTATATGCAAATAACTCGAGCCGGAGCTTTTCACGGAAAAAATCCTTATTTGCCATAAATGTCATTGTAGTTTCAAACTCATCATTTTGAATATGAGCATCATAATCCAGAATATATTCCTGTATGAACTGTGAGCTCAGGTTTACCCCTCCAATTGTAAAATCTATACCGGCCATATAATGCAGGTAATTTTTTTTAACAACTGCATCAGGCACTGCAGGGTCGGTTGTCTGGAAATACCTGCCGGAATAATAACCTCCTTCCCCCCTGAGAACAAACCTTCCTACCGGCTTACTGAAGCTGCCACCTGCCATTGAAACCCTGTGATATTGTGGAGATACGGTCAACCCAGTTATATTACCCGTTGCGGGATCCAGTTCCCTTTCCATATGCAGGGCAGGATCATCGTACCAGAAATATCCTCCCACAAATTCCAGATCGGCCGATGGTGACATCAAAGAGTAACGCAGGAATATCTCGCTGTTTTCAACTGACGGTTTTACATCCGAGAGTGAATGGTCAAACTGCGGAGGCACCGGAAAGTCCATCTCCGGGCGCCATATGGAACCTTCCCCCGGCATTTTGGTCGCTGTAAAAACCGGTGCCCATACTGCTTCAACAGTATTCATTCCAAAATAATAATTTGCTTTTACCGAGGTCACTCCCATCCTTATTTCCTCAAAATCGGGTAGCAGAAACTCCCTCATGTCTTTCGGGGAAACCACATCGGTTATGAACACCCCGTCAGCCTTGCCCCAAATTATCTGTTGCCTGCCGACACGCAGATCAATATTGTCAAAATAGATGTCAAGGTATGCTTCCCTTAGTCCTATTTCCGGCTCATTATCAAAGTACTGGTAGAAGTATGGATTTACCCTGAAGGCGATATTGTCGCCTCTTTTAGATAAATTGATATTCAATGTATTCTGAAGTATTGAAAGCTCTCCTCCTTCCGATGTAAGGACACCGGTATAGTTTCTGGCATATCCTCCTATACGGAGCTCATCACCGAACTGCGTATAGGAAGGAACTGTAAAGATTGCCGTTATAAATGATATGAAAATAAATTTTTTCAGCATAATATTTGTATTTACCGTTATTCCATTTTCCAAAAAATCAGATACCCTGCATCATACTTCTTTCCGTGAACATTCTGTCTGCCAGCCCCTGATTTATGCTTATATTCGTGAACTTCATATTTGTAGTATGCTCTCTCTGTACATTCTTCATCTCAGTTTCAAGAATGGTCCAGAAACCGTCAATCTGATCATAATCCTTTATTTGAAGTGTTTTCAGGTGACGCCCCCTCTCATCATAGAATTCCCGTTTCAGTCCGAGTAGATTATCTTTCATAACCCATGTTACGGTTTTCGAGTACATATAATCGCTCTCTTTGGGAGTGCTCTCTACAACCCAGCATTCCCTGCCGTCAATTGTCTCTTCACCTGTCAGCTCATGATTATCTTCATCAGGGTGGCGCTCTCCAAGATCGTCGTAAGTAAAATCGGATCCCATAAAATAGTCGCTTTTCCCGTCGCTTGAGATCCTTCTGATCCTTTTAAGGGCGGGAAGATAGATCCACTGGTCATCGTCACTGCCGTCAGTGTAGCTCCAGTTCATAAAAGAGGTACCCTTCACGTCAGCGGGAGAAAGAAAGAACATTATCCTCTTTTCAACTTCACCGTCATCTTTGATATACTGGCGCAACTCCCTTACACGTCTTTCACCCTGCCTGTTGATAAGGGTCATCGTCAGATCTCCCTGCATATCATCACCTGAAGGGTTGTGGTAAACCTTCTCCATTATCTCCTGTCCGATTCGCTGTGCCAAAGCATTCTGTGAGGATAATAATCCCAAAGAAAACATCAGAGTTGCCAGAAGAAAAATCTTATTTATCACTCCTGGTTCAGCATAGGCGAGCCCTGCATCTTTGCAGTTTGTGTTTCCTGCATTTAAATTGTTGGTTTTCATCTTAAATTCCTCCTTAATTTTAGTTTGTATTATAATTATTGATTTTGTGATTATCTGAATACGAAAGCCTGCAGTCCGTTTTAACAATCTATTTTTTGACAGTTTCACCCTGTCTGTTAGCAAACACCCTGAATGTATAGATCAGGATCATCATTATTGTAAGTGTTCCAAGCAGACTGGTGAACATGTTCATTGATACCAGCGCACCAAGCGTACGGTTGGGTGGAAATACAGAGAACAGGAGCACCAGGAAACCTGCAATAACCACAACGGCATTGAACAGAATTGCCTTACCGGTCTGACCCATTGTCACATGCAGTGCATCCTGACGTGATCCGCTTTTTGAGATGTTCATCCTGTAATTTTGGATAAAGTGGATCGCATAGTCAATTCCGATCCCGATGGCGATACTCGAAAGCAGCGCTGTTGTTGTGCTGAGCGGAATATTAAGCAACCCCATCACCCCGAAGCTTATCAGTGCTGTTATTGAAATTGGTACCGCACCGATCAGACCTGCTTTTATACTGCGGAACATCAAACTCAGCAGTATAAGCACCAGGATAAGCGTAATCCCGATGCTTAGTATCTGGCCCTCCAGTATCAGGCTTGTAAAAACAAGTGCTTTGTATCCCGATCCCGCGTAATTGATCTCAATCCCGTGTTCTGCGAACTGATCCTCAAAGCCTTTGATCACAGAGAGTGCCTCATTGATTGTTTTTGAATCATCACCCTTCAGCTGGAAAGTCACATTGGTGCGGTTATAATCGTAATTTACCACCTTTAGAAGGTTTTCCGGGTCACCCGACATCTCATACAGCAGCAGGTATTGAGCAACCATATCGCTGCCTGAGGGTATGGTATAATACTCATCCCTGTCCTCGTTCATAACCTTGTTCATCCGTTTCAGATAGTCGGCAAGAGAAAATGAATTGCCGACTTCGGCAAGTTTTTCGGTCTCCTTCTGCATGGTGTCCATCAGGTGCAGATATTCAGGCTGCTTGAATGCATCGGCGCTTTCGCTCTCCAGTATTACGTTGAGCGCAGAGGTGCCACCGAACTTGCTGTTCACAAATGCATCGGTCTGAACGATATCACTGTCCTTCTCGAAATTATCGAGGAAACTTGAGTTTATCCACAACCGTTGCAGTCCGAAAAGTGAAACCAAAACAACCACTGCCACCACAGAGTAAACCCACACCCTATTTTTCAGCAGATTGTCAGCCACAACATTCAAAATGCTATCATTCAAAAAATCGCCGGTTCCCGACCTCTTCTCACGGGGTTTATACCCAAACAGCATAACTGCTGCAGGCAGAAAAACCAGAGCCAGTACAAACGCCGAGAATATTCCAAATGCTGTAAAGACACCAAAATATTTTATGGGGTACACCTGTGATGTGAGAAGCGATATAAAACCTATCATCGTGGTGAAAGCCGCCATTGCCAGGGGTTTCCATAGTATCCCAAGGGTGTAACGTATTGCTTCATACCTTGATGTGTCAGGGTTTTTCAGGTAATACCGGTTCAGATGGTTGTAGAAATATATTCCATAGGCTACCCCTATCGCAATGAGCATTACCGGTATCATTGTCGAGACCGAGTAGACAGGGACATTGAACACAGACATCAGTCCGAATGCCCATATCGAGCTTATAAAAACGCTCAGCAATGTTGCCCCGGCAGCCCTGTAGCTGCGCAGCAAAAGGAACAGAACAACAGCTATTACCACAAGCACCAGGGGAACCATCTTTTTCATGTCTGCCGGACCGAGAAGCGCCATTGTGCCCTCGACAATTGGCCGGCCTGCAACGTATATTACTTCATCTTCACTTTCAAAGGAGTGAGCGAAATCCATTATTTCCCGGTAAAACTCCTGCGTAAAATATTTGCTGTCCATTCCCGCAACTATCAGTGCCACCGTTTCATCTTCCGAAACCAGTCGCCGGTACACCATATCATTATCCCTTACATCCAGCCTGAGCTCCTCAAGTCTTCCCGGAGCGGTGGGAATACGCGTGTAAAATGACCTGACATCCAGGCCCCATTCATCTCCGGTGATATTATCGGCCGACCAGAGGGACATCACATCATTGGCATCAAACTCCTCCATATCTTCAAGGGCATCTGTGATATCCCTGATCTTTTCGAGGGTCCGGGGATTATAGATACCTGACCTGTTCTCAATGGCAATCAGGATCCCATCCCTGATATTGAACCACTTCTCTGCCTGGTTACTGTAAATAAAAGCAGGGTGTTCTGAAGGCATATACTCATCGAGGTTTGTTTCCATCCTCGCATTTTTAATCATGGTACTCAGGAACCATATGCTTAATATCAGCACCGATAACATTGTCAGCCATGCCAGGCCTTTCAGCTTTTTTTTGTCGTTTTGCATAATTATGTTTGTTAATATTAACTAACTTTAGTTGTTAAAAAAATACCATCATTGAGAGGGAATTAAGTAAGGTTTTGATTTTTAATTAAAAGTTTAACCGAATTTATCAGTTTCTGTCCTTCTTTTTCAAGTTTAAAGTTGTATCCTGAGAACTGCCATTGTTTAACGAAAAGACGAAGTGACCCCATAATGATTATTGCAATATGACCAGCCTCCAGATCATTCCTTATTTCTCCTTCTTCCTGTCCAGTCACAATGATTTTTCTAAGTATCTGACTGTTCCGGTTTATAACTTCGGCAATCTTTTCAATCAGAGCCGGCTCGCTGCGGAATATCTCCTCCGAAAAGATAACTGACACCAGTGTGGGATTTTCGGCAAACTTTGAAAAATGTTGTGAGAACAAGTACTCTATTTTGTGAATAGCTCCAGAATCACTCTGCAACGTATCTTCGAAAATACTACCTGAACTTTCTTTGAACAGATCAAGTATTTTTAGAAGAATCTCTATTTTATTTTCATAATGCCGATATATTGCCGGTTCGCTTATACCAATCTTTTTTGACAGGTTCTTAATAGTAAGACCCTGTATACCTTTTTGACTGATGAGGTCAAGGGCAGTATCAAGAATTTCTTTCTGGCGTTCGGTTTGCATGGTCATTGATTTTTAATATTTCATCACAAAGTTAGTTAATGTTTACTAACTTGCCAAATATTTTACTGATTTTTTTCAAAATATTTACATCTTTTTAATTCTTTTCTGCCAACATATTGTTTAACAAGCTTTATAGTTTATTTCCAACGTGTCAGGAATATTCACGGCAACATTGCTTAGTGCCTTGCTGAAGGTCTCCTTGCCGTTGCAGCAGTGCTGGGCAGGAAATAATATTTTATCAAAAAAAGGTTTCCGTTTAGAAAGGCCAGATCATCATTATCATGGGCACACCCACCACAACTATTATCACTTCCAGGGGAAGTCCCATACGCCAGTAATCGGTGAATTTGTAGCCGCCCGGACCCATAACAAGGGTGTTGGACTGGTGGCCTATTGGTGTAAGAAAGGCACAGGAGCCTCCCACAGCCACGGCCATAAGGAAAGGGTCTGCCGAAAAGCCCATTCCGTTTGCCACACCTATGGTAATAGGTGCCATCAAAACAACTGTGGCGGCATTGTTTATTATATCTGAAAGGAACATGGTAACTACAAGAATAACGGTAAGTATAAACCAGGGAGGGAAGGTGTCACCAATGTTCAGTATATTTTTAGCTATAAGCCCTGCCCCTCCGGATGTTTCCAGGGCATTGCCCACGGGTATCATAGCCCCGAGGAGAATAATTACAGGCCAGTCAATGCTGTTATAAAACTCCTTTAAAGGGAGAATACCGGACAGAACCATTATAACAGCTGCTATTCCAAAGGCGATTTGCACGGGAAGCAGTCCGGTCAGAACCGTTACAATTGCAGCAGCAAATATGCCCAGGGCCAGGGGGATCCTGGTACGGTATCCTATGCGCAGGTCTCTTCGGGCCAGGGGAAGGCACCCCATGGAGGTTATTGTGTCAGAAAGCATATGTTCCCTTCCCTGCAGCAGCAAAACATCCCCTGCACGAAATGTGACATGGTCAATCCGTTTATGCATTTTTCTTTCCCGCCTGGCAACAGCCAGCAGGTTTATCCCGTAACGGCTTCGCATCCTCATGCTGGATGCTGTCTTCCCTGCAAGTGGAGAATCCGACATCACAACCGCTTCCGTAATAGCGATTTTTTCAGAACCTTTGGCATCTTTTCTGAATTTCTTCCCTCCCACAAGAGTGGTTTTGGTATCCTTGACGAATGTTTTCAGCTCTTCTGCATCTGCTTCCACAATAATAACATCCCCCGGCAGCAGAGGCTCATCGGGATCAGGTGCATGAATCCTTTTCCCTTCACGTACAATACCGAGTACGGCAACATCAGTTTTGGAAATCTCAGCTATTTCGGCCACACTTTTTGAAGCAACACGGGAATCCTTTTTAACCTCCACTTCAGTTATATAATCATCTACATCAAAAAGCTCCGAATCTGACTTTTGAGCAGCCCTCCTTGGCAAAAGCCTCCAGCCCAATAAAGTTATAAAAGCGATACCTGCAATTGCAATAACTCCGCCTACAGGTGAAAAATCGAACATGCCAAACGGCTCTCCAAACTCCTCGCCACGAAAAGAAGCAATTATAATGTTGGGGGGAGTCCCTATTAAAGTTGTCATTCCACCGAGAAGGGAGGCAAATGCAATAGGCATAAGTATATATGAGGGAGGGTTTCCACTTTTCCTTGCCATATGGATGGCAACGGGCATCATTATTGCAAGTGCCCCAACGTTGTTCATGAAAGCGGATGCAACAGCAACAATAACAGACAAAGCCATGATCTGAAGCAAAAGGTTTTTCCCGACATTCATAACCCATTTGCCCAGAAGGTCAATCAGGCCGGAATGTTCAAGGGCTTTGCCTATAATCAGCACAGCGGCAACGGTAATTACCGCAGGATGTGCAAAACCGTCGAATGCATCTGAGGGTTCAATTATTCCGGCAATAACAAGAATGAAAAGTGAGATAAGTGCCGTAAGATCGTGCCGTATCCCCCCCCATGCAAACAAGGCCAGTGCAAGAAGCAGTACTCCGAATACCAGGCTGTGATCCATTTGAGAGTCTCATTGATTGTTTAATCAAAACTACAAAAAACCGGTCAAAATATCTTAAAAGAGCTATATTACCATGGAATAAACAACCCCTATCACTCCAATTGATGCAAGTACGTATACCACTTTTGCCGGCATGACCCCCTCACTCTCCGCAGTTTTACCGAAAATCCAGAAAACAAGGGGGTGAACAAGGAAGGGCATTGCAAACACAAAAGCGATAATTGCAGAGGCATGTTCACCGAACATACCGCCCTGTATGGCGGCAAAGAGACCGAAATGTGAAATTGCAGATGCATTGGCCATAACCGAGTCATTCAAACCCATTCCTGTAATGTTCAATATGAACAATCCACCGAAAACAGCTACAAGCTGCCACCCCAGGGAAAATATCATCAGACCCCTTATCTCCTTCGATTCGACATTATCAGCCTTTCTTAATATCCTTAATGCCAGTGCTGTAAGCGCAACCCCGGCAGCTACAACTATTATTGTGTGCGGAATAAGTAATTTTCCGGCAGTAGCACTTGCAGCCAGAATGGAAAAAACAAATATGTGGCCAATGAAGGGGACATTGATCATTATGGGAGCCCTGTACTGTGCATCGGGACCAAGGTCACCGGCAGTACAGGCACCGGTCAGTCCGGAGTGCGACAAAGAACCGGCCATCCCGGGAGCCAGGTTCCGCATATGATTTGCTTTTCCGATAAGTATTAATATTGCCAGTCCGCCAAACATCCACATAAGCTGCCCGAAAAATCCGAAAGATAATACAGATGTCATTCCCTGAAGTATGAAGGCATCGGCGATCCTTGAACCCCCTACCATAAAGTTTGCTGCAAGAACCACAGGGATACCTGCGAACAGGAGGGAGCGGATGGTCGGGCCGAATTTCCAGCGGGAGAAGATCATCCCCATTATCACTGCCAGTATCATCACGAAAAATATCTCCGGCAGTGCAATTACCGGTCTTATCCAGTCGGATATGTGCCATGAAAGGACAAGAATCCCGAGGATAAATGCGGTTTCAGCAATTCCCTTACGGATATACACGGGTTTGTTGGTGATCTTGGCCCTGTAATCGATCAGAATAATTGAAGCTACTATTCCGATATATCCCAGAAGAGGATAAAAGACATCCAGCGGTTCGTTGCCGCTGTGTCCTACTATGACCCGTTTCAATGATTCAATCCCTATCAGAACAAAGAAGGAACGTATAAGGAACATGAACTGGGTAAACTTGGTACCAAGGAACATCTCCTCGTCCGAGGGCACCACAATGTCTTCCTTGTCTATCTCCTGATTACTTATTAGCTTCTTTATCTCCTGGCCGCCGACGAAAAATGAAGCGCTCAGCGCGGTTATGGTTACTTTGCTTGTGAAATCAATTATGGGAAACTCACTCAGTCCCGGTGTCCCGAGTCCGGTCGACTGCAGGACATATCCCATTATCAATCCGAACACTACAATAATCAGTATGGGTGAATAGCGTGTTCCCGCAACAAAAGTACGGGAAACAAGCACCATCGTTATTACCATAAGAAATGTAAGCCATAGCTGGTTAAGTATGTGGGCATTTGCCATCTGGTCAGATAAGTAATCCATTTTCCGGAATATTTTGGGTTATATTTAGTATGAATCTATATCAACCTAAAAAAATCATCGCACAAAAATAATTTTTTTTGATTAATTAACCCCTTAATGTCCGGTTTTTTACCCAAACCGGAATGACGGCCGCAGATACCCTAAGGATGGAATACAGAGCCCCTTAAGTGAAAAGATGCCCCGGAAATAATAGTTTGAATTTTCAGATGCTTATCTTATTGCTGACGGAAATTTGATTCACCTGAACCATGCAATGCCTCTCCCAGGACTAACACTTTTATCCTGAGAAGGTGACAAGCCTCCCTTCAACAGCAAGTTCCGGAAAACCAAACTCCTTCCTTATCATCTCCAGCGTTTCCCTTTGGTATATGAATACATGGGTGGGGTCGTTCTTGTAATACCAGCGGGCGAAATCGATAGTATGGTCATAAATATCAGTCATGCAAAAAAGCCTGCCGCCGGGAAGCAGCATTCGCCTCAGCAGTCTGAACTCCTTCTCCGGATCGTGAAAGTGCTCGATAACCTCGCAGCAGGCAATGTAGTCATATTTCCTTTCGAGCAGTGCGGTATCATTGAAAAAAAAGGGGTCGTACTGCTCAATGCTGTATCCTTCTTCCTGTAAAATTTCTGAGATAACGGGTCCTGTTCCCGCCCCGAAATCGAGTCCCTTATGTCCGGGTGTAAAACGTGACATTATTGCCGATGTAATTGGTGAAACAAACTTCCTGTAGCCCGGATCATTTACATCGTTGTTATGCTCCATGTAGCGCAGCTTTTCGGCTTCCCTGTCCGGCAGGATGGCTCCTGACATGAAAATGGCGGAGCAGCGGGTGCATTTTAAATAGAGCTGCTTTTTGTCTTTATAAAAAACCTCGCCCACCCTATTGCATAACAGGCAGTATTCTGTTGACGCGTATCTCATTTTTCGCAGTTATCAAATTATCAAGGAGTTTTATTGGCGGAGCTGAACAGCACCTGGTGTCTCATTTTGCGCAGTTGACACAGTATATACTCTCGGGCTTTATTAACAGCCTTCCAAGAGGGATTGGCTTCCTGCATTTTACACATATACCTGCATCTTCACTACCCAGCTTTGAAAGCACATATTTCAGCCTCCTTAGTTTCTCCTCCGCCTGCCTCAGTGCCGATTCAGTGACACTTTGATTGTTTATTGCGTCCATCCTGGAAAGTCTTCCTATGGAAACATCAGGCACCACCGGCTGTGTCATCTGCCGGTATTCACCTATCAGTTCTTCCGTTTTTTTTATCTCCTCGTTTATTTTCTGGCGCATCTCCTTTTTGTCCATAAATAATAAGAATTTTTTTGTTTGACCAGTTATGATACGGGCCGGGGGGTTCAGGATCACCAGCCGCATTACCCTCTCAGGTATGAACTGTTATAATCTCATTTATATTGGTTGTGTAGCGGGGTGAAAGCTTTTCCTGTTTCATTTTCCAGACCCTTTTCAGGTCCTGTGCCGCCAGCTTCACTTTCTGCTGGCCGAGCAGTCCGTTTATCCTGTCAACAGCCTTCATTAAGGGAATGTGGCGGGGGTTGCCGTTGGCGAATATATTGAGCTGAATATTGTCTTCAGGTGTAAAATCCATTGTTATCACTCCCGCCTTTTTATAATAATACCCCTCCCTGAATATTTTTTCCAGCGCCCGGTTTGCAAATTTCACCAGTTCTATGCCTGAGTTTGTGGGAAAAGGAAGTTTCACAACTATGTTCCTCCCGTATTGCGGCAGGTCGGGGCGGTGCCTGTTGCCGTAAACAAAAACAATAAGGGTGTTGCAGCAGGAGCCCTGACTCCTGAGCTTTTCGGCACATGACACCGCAAATGTGGCAATGCGCTCCTTCAGCTCGGAGAGCAGGGTGTAGTTCCTTTCAAAGGTGCGGGTGGTGGCAATGCTTTTGCGGGGTTGCACCTCTTCCAGGCCGAGCGTGGGTATTCCCTGCAGGTCATGCTTCAGCCGCAATCCCACCACCGACATCATTCTTCTTACCCGCTTATCATCTATCCGTGTAAAATCAAAAGCGGTGTTTATGTTCATGGATCTCAGCCTTGCCGAATGCTGCCTGCCTATACCCCACACATCCTCAACGGGAAGCCACCTGAGAGCTTTAACACGTTTTTCCTCGCTGTCGATAAGATAAACGTTCCCTGTCCGTCCGGGGAATTTCTTGGCTATACGGTTGGCCACCTTGGCAAGTGCTTTGGTAGGGGCTATACCCACACTTATGGGTATCCCCGTCCACTTCCCCACCCTTTCGTGCATACGGGTTCCAACCGCCTGCAGGTCGAAGTTCTCAAATCCCGTGAATTTCAGGAACGCCTCATCTATGCTGTATATCTCCATTTCAGGTGAAAATTCTCCGGCTATACTCATCACCCGGCTGCTCATATCCCCGTAGAGGGCAAAGTTGGCCGAAAAAACATGCACATTGTGTTTTCTGAAAAGCTTTTCATATTTGAATGCAGGGGCCCCCATCGGTATCCCCAGTGCTTTGGCCTCGTTGCTTCGGGCAATTACACAACCGTCGTTGTTGGATAGCACAACAACAGGCTTGCCTGTGAGACCCGGGCGAAATACCCTCTCACATGAAGCGTAGAAGTTATTGCAGTCAACCAGCGCGAACATTCAAAAAGATTTAATAACATGTGTTACGATCCCCCATATCAGGAGCTCATTTTCGGGAGTCACTTTAACGGGTTTATAGCTTTCATTGGCAGGCATAAGCCAGCAGGTATCCTTTTCCAGTTTGATCCTTTTAACGGTAAACTCCCCGTCAATATAGCAGACCGCTATTTTGCCGTCTTCGGGCTCGAGGCTCTTGTCTATCACCAGCAGGTCGCCGTCGCTGATCCCTTCATCCTTCATGGAGTACCCTTTCACACGTCCGTAAAAGGTGGCGGAAGGGTGCTTAACAACGTGCTTGTTAAGATCTATCGTCAGGTCTATAAAGTCAAGCGCGGGAGAAGGGAAGCCGGCACTTATACCGCCCGGGACAAGTGGCAGCTCCAGCTCCGTTTCAGCAGCTGCGGAGTAAATGTCAAGAACCGTGGAACTATGAAGTTTCAGTGCACTCATACGGTTTCATTTAATAACAGGTCCGGGACAGCCGGACATGTAAAGGTATAATACAAAGTTAATGAAAATATTGCCATGTAGATTTCTATTTTGTATTTTGGCATTTGTATGGAAATTTTTCCAAAGATGAAACAACCCCAACGGGTTGAAAACCGGGTTTCAAACTCTTTCATTTATAAACAACTAATGATCAATGAGAAATAAAAAATATGAATAGACCGTAAGGCCAATTGGTTAACTTAAATATTCCATCATGAAAACCACATTCGGACCCAAAAAGATCATGTTCCCCTGTCCCGCTGCGCTTATCGTAACGGGCAACATGGAGAAGGCAAATATTGCAACAATAGCATGGGTAAGCCTGCTTACAAGCTCCCCGCCCACCCTGGGCATATCCGTAGGTGAAAGAGGTTATACAGGAGGCGAGATCAAAAAGAACGGTGAGTTCACCGTAAACATAGCCACGGTTGATATAATGAGGGAGGCGGATTTTTGTGGAATAACCTCCGGCAGGGAAGTTGACAAGTTCAAAGAGAGCGGGCTCACAAAAATGGAGTCAAAAATCGTAAGCGCCCCGATAATAAAGGAGTGTCCCCTGAATCTTGAGTGCGTACTTGTGGATTCGGGTGTTTTCGGATCGACCAACCATTTCGTGGGGAAGATCGTTGAGACCCATATTGACACCGACAAGCTGAAGGATGAAAGCGACTACACCTCTTTTGACACGCTGGCAATGAATCCCCTTATATACATAGGAGGTGCAAGGGAATACCGCAGGATAGGGGAAAAAACAGGAGATGCCTACAGCATAGGGGAAAGCCTGAAGAAATAAGGAGTTGATAACGTACCGGTTTCATTTAACCGGGAAAGAAGCGTACTGTATTTAAAAGCTAACCAAACACCTGGGAAAGGTTCTTTGCGGGGTGAAAACAGCCGGGGTTTCTGACTGCCCCGGTGATTCATTCTCCCCCCTTAACAATCTCTCCTTCTGAAAAATAGACCGATCCGGGTTTTTCACGAAGGTTGAAGTTCATGTTCATTGACTCGGCATAGGCTCCGCAGGAGAGAATATGCAGCATATCCCCCCTGAGTGTCCTGGGAAGCAGGATATCTTTGGCAAACACGTCACTTGACTCGCATACCGGCCCCACCACATCATATCTTTCAGGCCGGCCAGGCGAACTCACATTTATTATCCTGTGGACGGCCTGGTAAAGTGCAGGCCTTATAAGCTCGGTCATACCGGCATCCACTATTACAAACTGCTTGCCTGCTCCCTTTTTTGTGTACAAAACCCTTGTGAGTATCCTTCCGCACTGTCCGACAAGGCTTCTGCCAAGCTCAAAGTGAACTGCTGTTCCACCCGGCAACTCAAGGTTATCGGCAAAAAGAGAGAAAAATGAGCTGAAACCGGGTATTGAGTTTGTGTCCGGATGCCTGTAATCTATACCGTACCCACCGCCCAGGTTGATCATTTTCCCGCCGTATCCTGATATGTCAAACTCCCTCCATATCCGGTTAACCATATCGCAAAGCTTTTTATAAGGCTCCAGGGAGGTGATCTGGGAACCTATATGAAAATGGAGTCCGGTAAATTCAATTTCTGGTGACTCTTTGCAGTAATCAAGAGCCTGCCGGAGGTGCGGCAGAACAATCCCAAACTTGTTTTCTTCCCTGCCTGTTGTAATGTAACGGTGCGTATCGGCTTTCAGTGCAGGATTCACCCTGAGGGCCACCCTGGCAACCTTTTTAAGACGTTTTGCGGTTTCTCCGACAACTTTCAACTCCTCCAGAGATTCGCAATTGAAACAAAAAATATCCCTGCTCAGTGCCAGCTCAATCTCTTCATCCGATTTACCTACCCCGGCAAAAACTATCCCGCCGGCAGGAAAGCCGGTATCTATCGCTCTCAGTATCTCGTTGCCGCTTACACAATCAACACCGTAGCCATGATCACTCACTGTCCGGGCAATCACAGGATTATTGTTTGCTTTTATGGCGTAATGGATTTTGTACCCGTACCTGTCAGCTTCTTTAGATGCAACAGCCAGTGTTTTCCTTAGCAGATCCAGGTCATAAAAGTACGCGGGGGTTTTGATACCCGAAAAATCTGTCATCTCACATTATATTTAGGGTTTGCCACAAATAAAAAACTGTTCAGCGAATTTAATACTTCTTCTTTTTCTTCCTCCGGTACAACGATGGTAATGTTATTCCTGCTGCCACCAAAGGATATCATCTTAACAGTGAATGGCTTCAGGGAATCCAGTATCCTTACGGCATGGCCCTTGTGCTTCTCCAGCACATCGCCAACCACACAAACTATGGCAAGGTTTCTTTCCACATGAACCTCTCCCAGCTCATTAAGTAAAGAGATTATCGGGCTCAGGGAATCACATTTATCAATTGTAACGGAAACCGAAACCTCCGATGTGGTAACCACATCGACCGGTGTGCGGAATTTTTCAAATATCGCAAAAATTTTGCTTAAAAACCCGTAAGCGCTGAGCATTCTTCCCGATTCGATCTTTATTGCGGTTATTCCGTCTTTAGCTCCGACAGCCCTGGCACCTTTCTCACCCGGCTCAGAACAAACTATTGTTCCAGGAGCTTCAGGAGTAGCGGTTTTTTTGATATGGACAGGAATATTATATCTGCGGGCAGGCCAGACACATTCAGGATGAAGAATCTTTGCCCCGAAATATGCAAGTTCTGAAGCCTCTTTAAAAGAGAGCTTTCTGACCGGATATGTTTCGCTTACTATCCGGGGATCATTGTTCCTGATACCGTCTATATCAGTCCATATCTCTATCCTGTCACACATTAGTGCGGCCCCTGCAAGAGTTGCAGTGTAATCGCTCCCACCCCTTCCCAGGTTGGAAAGATCACCTTTATGATCAAGGCAGATATAGCCCTGTGTCAAATACCTGCCTGCGGGTTGTTTGCCTGTAAGTCCCAAAAGACTTTTCCTGAGGTTGTTTACAGAAGGGTCGCCTCCCTTGCCCGTGCTCAAAAAATCAAAAGCGTTCAGTAACTTCACCCGTATTCCATTTGCATTGAGATAGAGGCATATGATCCTTGATGTGATTATCTCACCCTGCGCCATGACCATTTTTCCCCGGGAAAGAGTGAATCCTTTGTTGAGTTCCCCCCTGATCAGGGAAAAATGGTTATTTACAATATCCCCTGCGCAATCCTGTTCTTCAGGGGAAACAAAAAGCTCGCGGCATATCGTTTTAAAATGAGACATTAACCTGACAAATATTATTTCTCTCTCCTTCAGATTATCGTTTTCCCATTTCCTGACAAGTCCGGCAAGCATATCGGTAACTCCGGACACAGCAGAGCAAACCACTAAACAATCCCTTTCACATTCTACAAGTGCTGCAGCTTTCTTTATCATTCCGGCGTTTCCCAGGGAGGTCCCCCCGAATTTCATCACCTTCATCTTTTTTCCTGCAAATGAAAACAATCCAGGGTTAAGGGAAGAACTTTTTTATTATTTTTACATATTTCTAACATTATGTTAATTTTTTAACATACGATTATATAAACCGGCATAGAATGAACATCACCGAAGCATTGGAAAAATTAATATCCGGGTCGCCATTCATTGAAGAGGCTATCAATGAAAATATTGTAAATATATCCTCTCTTGCCCGTAAACTGAAGCCGGAAGTGGAATACATCCTGAAAAAGCCGGTCAATACGGGTGCATTGATCATGGCAATAAAGAGGAGGCAGCCCGGCAGGTATACCAGGATAAGCAATGAGGTCAGGGGCATTATGAACAAACTTGGAGATATTACGGTACGTTCGGGTTTGAGCGGACACAGCTTTGAAAACTCCCCCACCCTTGTCACTTGCCAGCGCAACCTTATGGATGAAGCGGTAAAAAGAAAAAACGTTTTTTGCACCTTTTCGCAGGGTGTTTCAGAAACGACAATTGTAACCGGAAATATACTTGACAGTGAAGTAGATAAAATCTTCTCCGGAGAAAAAAGACTTGCCGGCAAAAAGGGACTGGGCTCTGTAACAATTCAGCTTCCCCGGGAAAACACAAAAATCCCGGGAATATATTATTTCATACTTAAAACCCTCGCATGGAAAGGGATAAATATCAGGGAAATAATATCCGCCACAAACGAGTTGAATATAGTGGTTGACGAAACAGACACAGAGAAAGCATTCCCGGTTATACTGGGCCTGAAAAGAATTAATGCCGGCAAAATAAAACCGGTTGTTTAATATACAGTTTATGTTACTATTTTGTCTGTTTAAAACTATTTTTGTATAATTATAAAACTTTTGTATAGTATATTTGTTTATTGATATACGGTAACTATTTACTGCAGCAAACCGGCAGACCGGTTACCCGCTGACGGATTGTCCGTTCAAACTGATTATCTCCGGCGCACAGTTGCAGAGATAAACGGTGAGGGCAACAGCACATTTCACGGGCACCTGCAGCACATCGGGAGAAAAACAGACAGGTAGTCAGGCCGGTCTGCAAATTGAAATCAGAATATGAACAAAGAGCTGAACCCACGATATGCCTCAATAATTAAAAGCGGGCGAAAACTGTTCTGGAAGCACGGTTTCAAAAGAGTCACAGTTGAAGAGATCTGCAAAACAGCCGGTGTGAGTAAAATGACCTTTTACAGATATTTCAAAAACAAGGTTGAGCTTGCAAAAACTGTATATGAAAAAGAGGCACGGGAAGGATTTGAAAAGTTCAGGTCAATTATGTCTGACGTGAACAGCACTCCGCTGGAAAAGATGGAGCAGATCCTTACGTTGAAGCTGGAGGGCACCAATGAGATAAGCTATGAGTTTTTAAAAGATTTCTACCATAATAAAGAAGCGGGACTTCCGGAATTTGTTGAAAATAAAAGCCGCCAGTTATGGAGCGCTATGATGGAAGATTTCAAAAAAGCTCAGCAGAAGGGATGGATTCGCAGGGATTTCAAGCCTGAAGGGGTTTTTCTCTTTATAAACAAGCTTTACGAAGTAATTAATGACGATGAGGCGGTCCGTCTTTACGGATCGCCCCAGGAAGCGGTGATGGAGCTGGCGAGATTTTTCACATTCGGGATCATGCCGAGAGAAAGCGGTAAACCCGGCAAAAAATAACGGATGAATCTACTATAATGATGTTTTCCATACCCTTTCAAAACAGGTGAAAATATGATCGTGGCAAGAAACATAAGACCAATGATTTGATTTATAACTGCTAATGAAAGCACAAAAATTCATAGTTTTTATATTATTGTTTTCACCTTTTACCTTCAGCCTGAAAGCAGAAGAGCCTGCCAGTACCCTTTTCAGCGGACAGCTTTCGGGCTGGCTGAACAGCAGCTTTTATGAGGATCTTTCATTCACGGGAGGCATAAGATACTTGCCGGAATTGTCATACAGCAAGCCTTTGTCAGGTACAAAATTCCTCGATATTGAAATATCGGCAAACATTTACGGAACAGCCGGTTTAAATTCATCTGACCGGGTTTCGACCGGAGGGAAGATTAAGCCATACCGCATGTGGGCAAGATATGCAACCACGCAACTCGATCTCAGGGCAGGACTTCAAAAAATAAATTTCGGATCAGCCTCCATCCTTCGTCCTCTTATGTGGTTCGACAGAATGGATCCGCGTGATCCCCTGCAGGTGACTGACGGGGTATGGGGAGTGCTTGGAAGGTATTTTTTCCCGGGGAACACAAATATCTGGATATGGGGACTCTGGGGTAACAATGA